>NZ_JBHUER010000010.1:0-36714 GCF_042681025.1 Methylopila henanensis | reverse complement strand
ACGAACAGGCCGAAGAACGCCGCGAGCACGTAGAAGGAGAACGGCCGCTTCTCGCCGGACATCACAGCTCCTTCCGGATGTCGACGATCCTGAGGATCGCGGCCACCATCATCAGCACCACCGCGAGCAGCACCACCGCGTTGGCGGCGGCGGCCGGGTACTGCAGCAGCGAGATCTGGTTCGCGATCATCAGGCCGACCGAGGCCGACTGGCCGCCCGACATGAAGCGCACGGTGATGAAGTCGCCCATCACCAGCGTGACCACGAAGATCGAGCCGATCGCGATGCCGGGCTTGGCGAGCGGCAGGATCACGTTGGTGAGGATCTGCGTCGCCGAGGCGCCGGCGTCGCGCGCCGCCTCCACCAGCGAGCGGTCGATGCGCACCAGCGTGTTGAAGATCGGCGTCACCATGAACAGCGCGTAGAGGTGCACCATGGCGAGCACCACCGCGAATTCCGAGAACAGCAGAAACTCCAGCGGCGCCGGCACGATGCCGAGATCGACCAGGGCGGAGTTCAGCAGCCCGTTGCGGCCGAGGAACGGCACCCACGAGATCATGCGGATGATGTTCGAGGTGAGGAACGGGATGGTGCAGAGCAGGAACAGCGCCGTCTGCATCTTCACGGTGCGGACGTGGAAGGCGAGGAAGTAGGCCACCCAGAAGCCGACGAACAGCGAGATCGCCCACACCAGAACGACGAACTTCAGGGTATTGAAGAAGGTCCGCCACGTCACCCAGGAGCCGAGCGTCTCGGCGTAGTTGAGGGTGACGAAGTCGGGATAGATCTGGACGCTGTCGTAGTCCCAGAAGCTGACGATCACGATCGCGGCGATCGGCAGCAGCAGGAACGCTCCGAGGATCAGCGCGAGCGGCGCGGCCTGCAGGTAGGAGGAGAGCCTGCGGCTCGCGCGTCGCCGCAGGGTCGGGGCGGGGGGCTCCAGAACGCCGGCCGGGGCTTCGATGGCGGTCATGTTGCGGCGGGCCTCCTATCCTCCCCCGCGCGGCGGGGGAGGGGGACCGCGAAGCGGTGGAGGGGGCGACGCGTGACCATGGCGTCCATCCGAGCCGTTCTCCTCACGCCGCGATGAACTCGTTCCACTTGCGGACCATGTAGCGGTCCTTGTCCATGACCGCGTTCCAGCACGCCACCTTGCCCATGCGCTCCTCGAACGAGCCGCCGTCGCGCACCGCGCCGGCCTTCTCGATCTCCTTGCCCTCGGGCGACTTGATGTCGACGGCGGCCGGCTTGCCCTCCATCCAGAACGCCCACTCCTCCGGCGACATGTGCTCCTTCGCGGTGGTGAGGCAGGCGGAGTAGTAGCCCTGGCGGTTGAGATAGGCGCCGCACCAGCCGGACAGGTACCAGTTGATGTACTCGTAGGCCGCGTCGAGCTGCAGGCCCTTGACGTTCTTGCCGATGCCGAGGCCGCCGCCCCAGGCGCGGTAGCCTTCGGCGAGCGGCTGGTAGACGCAGGGGATGCCCTTGGAGCGCACCGCCGTCACCGCCGGAGACCACATCGACTGGATGATGACCTCGCCCGAGGCCATCAGGTTCACGCTCTCGTCGAAGGTCTTCCAGAAGGCGCGGAACTGGCCGTTGCGCTTGGCCTCGATCAGGACGGCGATCGTCTTGTCGATCTCGTCCTCGGTCATGTTGCCCTTGTCGCCGTAGGTGACGAGGCCGGCGCTCTCGCAGATCATCGCCGCGTCCATGATGCCGATCGACGGGATGTTCAGGATCGAGGTCTTGCCCTTGAACTTGGGGTCGAGGATGTCCTTCCAGTTGCCGATCGGGCGCCCGACGAGATCGGGGCGGATGCCGAGCGTGTCGGCGTTGTAGATCGTCGGGATCAGCGTCATCCAGCCGGTCTGCTCCTTCGCGAAGGTCTTCGCGCCGGGGCCCTCGACGAAGCTGACGGTGTGGGGCGCCGTCCCTTGCGCGATCTTGCTCTCGGGCGTCAGCTTGCCGGTGGTGAAGATCGGGACGATCTGGTCGTAATACTTGATCTTCTTGACGTCCATCGGCTGCAGCGCGCCGGTCGGATAGACCTTCTTGCAGATCCAGTACTCGATGTCGGCGATGTCGTAGCTGTCGGGCTGGGTCACGGTGCGCTGGGTGACGCTGTCGCTGTCGAGCGCGGTCATCTGCAGCGTGAAGCCGAGGTCCTGCTTCACCTTGTCGGCGATGGCGTTGAGGTTCGAGACGCCGGTGCCGAACTGGCGCAGCGTGACGTTCTTGATGTTCTGGGCCCAGATCGTGGGGAAGCCGGTGACGGCGCCCGAGCCGGCCGCGACGCCGGCGGCGGCCGCGCCGGTCTTCAGCAGCGTGCGGCGCGAGACGCCTTCCGCGGCGGCGTTCGTCGTCGTGTCGGGGGTCTTCTCGGTCATGGCGTCTCTCTCGCGTCTTAAGGTTTCTTGGCGCTTTGGGTCTTGGCGCCTTCAGGCGTCGTCGGAAGCGGCTCAGTGCGCGGGCGGCGCCAGCACATGGACGTCGGCGAGGGCCCATGCGAGCGGCACGGCGTCGCTGACCGCGTGCGGCTTGCCGTCGAACACGTCCTCGTCGGCGTAGACCGTGAACTCCTCGACGCCGGGGGCGTCGAGCGTCACCTTCATCGAGCCGCCGCGGTATTCGATGTTCTTCACGAGGCCGGTCACGCCGAAGCCCGGCGCAGTGGCCTCGCCGATGGCGATCCGGTCGCGGCGGATGGCGATCTCGGCCGGCTGGCCGACCGCGAGCCGCGGGTCCTTCGGCGTGCGGAACGACACGCCGTCGGGCAGCGCGAGCGTCGCGCCGTCGTCGTCGATCGCCGACACCCGGCCGGAGAGCACGTTGTGGTCGCCCATGAAGCGGGCGACGAAGGCGGTCGCCGGCCGGCGGAAGATCTCGCGCGGCGGGGCCGCCTGCTCGATTCGGCCGTTCGACATCACCACCACGAGGTCGGCGAGCGCCATCGCCTCCTCCTGGGAGTGCGTCACATGCACGAAGGTGATGCCGAGGTCGCGCTGCAGCCGCTTCAGCTCCTGCCGCATCCGCACCTTCAGGAACGGGTCGAGCGCGGACAGCGGCTCGTCGAGCAGCAGCGCCTGCGGGTTGGTGATCAGCGCGCGGGCGAGCGCGACGCGCTGCTGCTGGCCGCCGGAGAGCTGCGCCGGGCGCCGCTCGGCGTAGGGCTCGAGCCCCATCAGCGTCAGCATCTCGATCGCCTTGGCGCGCCGCTCGGCCTTCGGGACGCCCTTCACCTTCAGCGAGAAGGCGACGTTGTCGACAAGGTCGAGATGCGGGAACAGCGCGTAGGACTGGAACATCATCGAGGTCGGCCGCCGCGCCGGCGGCAGGTCCGTCACCACCACGTCGCCGATGCGGATGTCGCCGGACGAGATGCTCTCGTGGCCCGCGATCATGCGGAGCGTGGACGTCTTGCCGCAGCCGGACGGTCCCAGCAGGCAACAGTAGGAGCCGGCCTTGATCTTGAGGCTGACGGAGTCGACCGCGACGGCCTCCGGTCCGTAGCGCTTGGTCACGGACGCGATGTCGATCTCGGCTGCCTGGGCCATGCGGTCTCCCCGTCGAACGCGGAAAACGCTCAGCAACGCCCGTGCCAGCCCCGCGGCGCCGGGAACTCCATGCGGCGAGGAGCGCGGGGCTGGCGCATGGCAGGCCAGCGGGCGCCCAAAAATTAGGCGACGCCGGCGCCGAAAGCGTGAGCGGCCGGGTTCCCACAGGCCTGTCGGCCGCCGCGCTGGGAGCGCTTGACAGGGCCCCCGCCGTCCCTTACCAACCGCCCACCTGAGCGGGGGCGCACCCCGCTTTTGGGGGTGTAGCTCAGTCGGTTAGAGCGCCGGCCTGTCACGCCGGAGGCCGCGGGTTCGAGTCCCGTCACTCCCGCCATCATTCTCCAGAGGTCGTGACAGGACCCTGGACGCCGGTTGATGTTCATCCCGGCCAGCGGCTGACGCTTTACCCCTCAGACGTTTCCGTTCCTGCGTTTCGCGCGGCCGTCTCGGCGCGCTTCCGCGGCCTCGCGGAGATTCGCGCGTTCGGGCGGAGCGCAGGTCGCGACCCGTGGCGTGATCGCCGTCCCGGCGCTGGAGAGGTTTCGGCGCCGCAGCTTTTCACGAACGGCGCATCGCGCCCCCACCGGCTTCGGCCGGCGGGGCGCTGTCGCGTTCGGGGTCAGCCGACGCCTGCGGCGTCGAGGATCAGCGCCGCGACGGCGTCAGGTTGCGAGATCATGGCGACGTGGCTCGCTTTGACCTCCACGGTCCTGGCGTCCATCCTTTTCGCCATGAAGCGCTGCAGGTCCGGGTTGATCGTCCTGTCTTCGGTGGCCACCGCGTAGAAGCTCGGCTTCGAGCGCCACGCCGCCTGGCGGGTCCGCTCCTGCAGAAGCGCTTTCTGGAAAGGCTGCTGCACCGCATAGAGCGCCTTCGCTCGTTCGGCCGGCAGGTCGCCGGCGAAGTCGTGGATGAAGGCCTTCTCGCTCAGCCGTCCTTCCTCGCCGTCGAACACGAGTCCGTCCGCGACGGGCGGCCGAGGATAGGCCTTCGCCAGCGCCGCGAAGTCCTCGCCGGCGTCCGGCGCGCGCGCCGCCACATAGACCAGCGCTGAGACCTTCGGGTCGTCGCCCGCCTCGCTGATGATCATCCCGCCGAAGGAGTGGCCGGCCAGCACCGTGGGGCCGTCCTGGCGGGCGAGCACGCGCTTGACCGAGGAGACGGCCTCGGCCAGCGAGGTCAGGGGATTCTGCACGGAGGTGACGTTCAGGCCTGCGGCCTGCAGGCGCGCGACCACCTCGATCCAGGACGAGCCGTCCGCATACAGGCCGTGGGCGAGCACCACGTTCCTGGCGGCGGGCGCCGCCGGGGCGGCGCGGCTCCGTCCGACGGAGGCGGCCGAGACGGCGCCGGCGGCGAGCAGGGTCGAAAACGTTCTGCGGTCGATCATGGCTTGGTAGCCTTGTGCTGGGATGGACGAAGCGCCGGCGCGAAGAACGCTCGCCGACGCCACCCTCCCGTTCGCGCCGAGACCGGTCGTTGTTACGCCGGACGCCGAAAGGCTCCTGCCAGCCAGGCTTTCCGATCTCGTCGCTCCGGACCGCTTCGACGCGCGCGAGCCGCCTCCGCCGGCGTCCGGTGAAACAAAAAAAGCCGCCCGGCGACGGATCGCGGGCGGCTTTTTCGTCGTAGCGTCGAGGCTTAAGACGGACGCGCGGCCCGTCGGCGGGCCGGCTTCGCGGCGGCGGCGCCATCCGGCCCTGCGCTTGCAGTGGCGGCCTTCTCGCCGCCGCCGATGTCGGTCGCGGTCGACGCTTGCGGAGCGCTTGCGGAATCGACGCCCAACTCCTTGCTGGCGCGCTCCCAGTGCTCGTGTTCGCGTCCCTCCGGACGGCCTTCCTCGATCCAGATCTGATACGCCCGTTCGCGTACGTCCTGCGTGTGGTCCATGCGCTCCTCCTGTTGGGGGAGAAACGGCCAGGGACGGCCCGGCGTTCCCTCCGCGCCGTCAGGCGGGGAGGGCGCCGAAGCAGCCTTCAGAAGTCGACCGAGGCCGACAGCAGGAAGGTCCGGGGCGCGCCGACGGCGAGGAAGCCGCGGGCGGACGAGGACCAGTAGGCCTTGTCGAACACGTTCTGGACATCGGCGCGGATGACCACCGGCTTGTCCAGCGGACCTGTGAAGGCGTAACGGGCGCCCAGGTCGAACCGCGTCCAGCTCGCCACCTTCTGGTCGTTGGCCTGATCGTACTTCGTCCCGCCCGTGTAGAGCACCCGTCCGGTGGCGGTCAGGCCGGCGATCCAGGGCAGGTCGTACTCGCCATAGAGATTGATCGCCGTTTTCGGCACGCCGGGAGCGTCGTTGCCGTCAAACGCCCCGCTGGCGGTCTTCTCCAACTCCGCGTCGAGGAGCGTGACGCCGCCGAGCAGCCGAAGCCCCTCGATCGGCTCGCCGGCTACGCTCAGCTCCACGCCGCGATTGACCTGCCGGCCATCGACGCCGAACGTCCCACGCGGATCGCTCGCTCCGGGAGCAGCCGGCGTGACGAAGCCGTTCGGCTGCCGGATCTCGAACAGGGCGGCGGTGAACAGGAACGAGCCGAAGTCGTACTTGACGCCCACTTCTCGCTGCTTGTTCACGACGGGAGCGAACGCCTCGCCGGCGTTAGTCACCGTCGCGGTCGTGCCCGGCGCCGTCGGGCCTTCGGTCAGCGCCTCGACGTAGTTGGCGTAGACCGACAGGTTTTCGGTGACGCGGATCGTCGCGGCGATGGCGGGGCTGAACCGCTCGTCATCGTAGTGATAGGTGTTCAGGCCGATCGGGCCGCGATCGGGCCGGGTGTTGAAGCCCCGCGACCGGATGTGCTGGTAGCGTCCGCCGAGCGTGAGCTGGAGCCGGCCCTCGACGAAGGACAGCGTGTCGGACACGGCGACGCTGGAGGCCCGCAGGTCCGCGAACAGCGGCAGGTCGTCCGAACGCGCGAAGCCGCCCGTGCTCGGCGAGCCGCCGGGCAGGCCGCCCGGATTGTAGATGTTCGTGGGGAAACTCGGGAGAGTTGGGGGAACGAAGCCGCCGCGGTAGTTCTCGTTGAGCGCGCGCGAGGCGGCGATGTTGACCTGGTGCCCGATGAAGCCGGTCTCGAACTTCGAACGCACGCCGACTTCGCCGGTGAAGCCCTGGATCTGCTGGGGCTGAATGGCGAGGGTCGCCGTCGCGTCGCCGTTGGTGTTGAGGATGCGGTAGGACGAGGTCAGGAAATCCTCGCGGTAGCGGCTGGCGCCCGCGGCGGCGTAGATCGTCGTTTCCGGCAGCAGGTCGAATTCGACGCGGCTGGCGGCCATCTTGTAGTCGCTGTCGATGTATTCGAACGAGTTCGCCGTGTTCTTCCGGCCGTTAGGCGCGCGCGGTATGTCAAATCCCGGTGCGGCCGAGTTGAACAGCGATGTGGGCGCCTCGATGTTCTGCTTCGAGTGGTTGAGGTCGAGCGAGGCGCGGAAGCGGTCGCTGCGGTAATCGAGGGCGAGCGCCGCGACGCTGACCTCGCTTTCGTTCTTGTCGAGCGCCGTGTCGCCGTTACGGTAGGAGCCGTTGAAGCGGACGCCCCACGCGTTGTCGGGGCCGAAGCGGCGGCTGACGTCCACGTGGGTTCCGAGCTGGAAGTCGCTGCGGAAGCTCGTGGTGACGCGCGTCAGCGGCTCCTCGCCGGCGCGCTTCGGCACGAGGTTGATCGTGCCGCCTACGCGGCCGACGCCGCCGTTCACCAGTTGGGTTGGGCCTTTGATAATCTCGACCCGCTCGATGCCGTCGAGGAAGCTACGCCGGGCGTTGGCGATGTAGGGCAGGCCGTCGAAGAAGACGTCGAGATTGGTGACCGAGAAGCCACGGATCATGAAGGCGTCGCGCTCGCTGAACGGCGGCGCGTCGGCCCGCACCGACGGGTCGTTCAACGTGATGTCGGCGATGGACTGGGCCTGCTGGTCGCGGATCAGCTTCTCGGTGTAGCCGGAGATGCTGAACGGCGTTTCGAGGATCGAGCGGTTGCCCAGCATGCCGAGCCGGGCGCCGGTGGCGACCTGACCGCCGGCGTAAGGAGCCGGCGGCTGGCCGACCGTGGCGGTGGCGGGCTTTCCATCGCCCGAATGTCGGCCTTCGACCCTGAGTTCGTCCAGCACCGTCGCGCTGGCGGCCCCGGCGTCGGGCCGTGCGGCTTCGCTCTGCGCCAAGGCCGGCCCCATCGCCAACAGCGACATTCCCATGGCGGCCAGTCCGGACAAGCCGCGACCGAACCACCGCAATCCCCGCCCCCTCATCATCCAATCCCCATTTTTCGTGCCGGAGCCTGCGCGTCGCGCCGGTCTCGTCCCGCGACCGGGCAAAACGCCCGAGCTCCGGCAGCAAATCCGCAATTTTGCCAAATAATTGGCGGTGCTTACGTCAACGGGCACTATTGACGGCGGGGATGAGGGTCATCAAACAATATCGTGATGTCTTCTGAATTAGAGTACTTCCAATTTAGATCGATTCTATTCTCATATGTGAGAAACATAAGGGGCCCGAAGCGGTCTTTTCGGGCTCGAAAGTCCTGCGCCCGCCGCCGTCACCGGAACGCGAACAGGTCGGCGTCCGGATCGCGAAGGCCCAGCACGGCGCGCTGGACGAGCTGGGCCGCCACGGCGCTGAACGTCACGCCGTTTCCGCCGTAGCCCATCACCGCAAAGCATCTTTTGAACCCGGGCACGCAGCCGATGGACGGCAGCCCGTTGTCGCTCTCGCCGAAGAAGCCCGACCATGCGAACGCGTCGGCGACGTCCGTCACCTCTACCGGCGCGAACAGGCGCGCGCCGGTCTACCGGCGCGTTATGCGCCGCGAGACGAGTCGTCGCGAGGATCCGGGATGGCGTGCGGGGGCGGCCGTGGCGCGCTCGCAGGAGCTCACGGCGCCGGCGAGAGCTGTGGGTCGTGCGATTGGGACGACGCGTAGGTGAGCCCCGCCGCCGCCAGCCAGGACTGCCAGACGTCCAGAAGGGCGTGGAGCGCGCCTTCCTTGGTGGCTTCCCGCCCGCCGAGCTTAAGCGGGATGGGGCCGCCCTGGGTTTCGGTCTGCTTCAGCGCGAACAGCGCCCAATAGGATGACGCGTCCGCTTCGACCGTGACGCCGCCGATCGCCACCCTGTGCGAATAGACCGTCAGGACGTCTTCGTTTGAGCTTGAAACGATGTGGAGCACAACATATTCCCCCCTTTACTGTCAAAATTCTGCTAAAGAAACGTATTATAGAAAGAGCAGTTCCATTTTATGCTGAAAAATATTTTTCATTCACTAAAGCAACAGTATAAGCAATATTATTTCGCAGCAGTCCATGTGCGGGGCGGCCGATGAGCGTGCGCGGGGCCAGCGCCGGTCTGTGACCGGCGGCCGCTGTCGCATGTTCCGTTTGAGGCAGTTCCCCTGCTTGCAACAACTCCCGAGAGGCGGGAAAGTTTCATCCGCGGTCGCGCGCCCAATGACGCGGCCCGGCAGGGAGGCTTGGATGCTGCAGCATCTCATGTACGAAATCGTCGGCGTGGCGCTGTTCGGCGCGGCGGTTCTGATGATCCTGATCGCGCGGCGGGACGGCGGGCGCACCGCGGGCGTCCTGCAGGGCAGGGCCAATCTGGCGACGGTCTACTCGCTCGCGGTCACCTTCCTTCTGGCGAGCGGCGTGGCGGGCGTCATCCTCGGCTTCACCACCTGACGCAGCTTCGACGGCGCGTCACAGCCGCGGCGTCCGCACCCGGTGGGCCGTCAGCGCCTCCGGCCACAGCCCCGCCCATTCGACCGCGACGCAGACGGCGATGACCGCCGCGACCACGCCGATCGCGATGAGTTGGCGTCGCGACGGCGGCCGCCGCACGATCATCGCCATCCGCATGAAGAGCCGCGCAAGGTCCATTTCGCGGATATAGCGTGGGGCGGCGGCTTCGACGATCGGACGCCTCCGGCGGATCGCCGCAGGCGTCGTCGCCGGTTGAGCCTCACGGAGCCGTGTGCGACCCTGAGCGAAACATAAGACGCTCGGAACGCGATCGCGGGGGGACATCAGGTGAGGCGTTTTCGATCGGCCGCCGCGGGAGCGGCCGGGTTCGTCCTGTTCGGCCTCTGCCCCGCGGCGCCGGCGCTCGCGGATGACGACGACGATGGCGGGTCCCTGCTCGATTCCACTCCCGCTTTCGCGGAGCTGAAGGCCGGACGCGACGCGCTCGCCGAGCGCGGCTTCCGGTTCTCCGGCTTCTACTTCTCCGACATGCGCGCGGTCGCGCGCGGCGGGATCAGCCGCGGCGGGGCCTATATGGGGCTCGCGAGCCTGTCGCTCGACGTCGACGCGGAAAAGACGCTCGGGATCGAGGGCGGCTCGCTGCACGTCAACGCGCTGCAGATCCATGGCCGCGACCTGGCCGAGCGCCGCGTCGGCAACATTCTGGCGGGCAACGACATCGGCGCCATGCCGACGACGCGCCTGTTCGAGCTCTATTACGAGCAGCGTTTCAACGATCGTCTCGCCGTGCGCGTGGGCCAGCTCGCGGCCGACGAGGTTTTTCTCAAGAGCGGCTATGCGGAGCTGTTCATCGGCGCGACCTTCGGCTGGGCGGCGTCGCCGTCGGAGAACCTGCCGCAGGAGGGGCCGGCCTATCCGCTGGCGGCGCTCGGCGCGCAGGCGACCTTCGAGGCGACCGACGATCTCACGTTCCGGGCCGCGATCTACAACGGCGCCGCCGCTCCGCTCGACGCCGAGGAGCCGGAGGAGGCGAACCGGCGCGGGTTGAACTTCCGCCTGAAGGACCCGCCGCTGGTGATCGCCGAGGGCGAATACCGTTACGGCGGCGGGGAGGAGGGCCTCTCCGGCGCGGTGAAGCTCGGCGGCTACCTGCATTTCGGCGACTTCGCCCGCCTGCGCGACGGCGAAGACGCGGAGCGGACGCGGGACCGGAACGTCAACGTCTACGCCGTCTGGGACCAGCAGATCTTCCGTCCCGAGGGCGAGGACGACGAGACCGGCGTCGGCGTTTTCGCGCGCGTGATCCTCGGCCCCTCCGACCGCAACGCCGTCAGAGCCTATGTGGACGGCGGCGTGGTCGTGCGCGGCATGGTCCCGGGCCGCCCGGCCGACGTCTTCGGCGTCGCGGCGGCCTACGCCGATTTCTCGCCGGCGCTCGCGCGGGCCGATCGGGCCGCGAACGCGGAGGCGGGCGTCCGCGGCCCTGTGCGCGACTTCGAGATGACGTTCGAGGCGAACTACCGCGCCGAGATCGTCCCCGGCCTCACCCTGCAGCCGACCGCGCAATACGTCGTCCACCCCGGCGGCTCGGTCGCGCACCCCAAAGGCGACGGCCGCCGCCGCATTCCGGACGCGCTCGTGTTCGGGCTGACGACGATCGCCAGGTTCTGACGCCTCAGCCGACGGCGGTCGCGCCGGCGGCCTCGCGCAGCAGGTCGAGGGCCTCGAGCACCGAGAGGCGGCGGATCTCGGCGCGGGTCAGATCGCCGAAGCGGCGCTCGCGGTGGAGCGTGGGACGGCCCGCGCGCGCGGCCGCGAAATGGACCAGGCCGACCGGCTTCTCCGCCGAGCCGCCGCCGGGACCCGCGACGCCGGTGACGGCGACGGTCAGGCCGACGCCGGCGCGGGAGAGCCCGCCTTCCGCCATGGCGCGCGCCACCTCCTCGCTCACCGCGCCGCGGGCCGCGATCAGCTCCGCCGGCACGCCGACGAGCGCGGTCTTGGCGGCGTTCGAATAGGTGACGAAGCCGCGGTCGACCACGTCGGAGGAGCCCGGCACCTCGGTCAGGGCGCCCGCGACGAGGCCGCCAGTGCAGGATTCGACGGTGGCTATGGTGAGGCCGGTGCCGCGCGCGAGGCGGAGAACCTCTTCCGCCAGATCGTAGGGCGTCGCGCTCATGCGAAATCCTCCGTGAAGGGCAGGCGGATGGTGGCGGAGGCGAGCGCGGCGAGGCCCTCGCGGCGGCCGGCGAAGCCGAGCCGCTCCGTTGTCGTGGCCTTCACGCCGACGCGGGAGACCGCGATGCCGGCGATGTCGGCGATCCGCGCGCGCATGGCCTCGCGATGCGGGCCGACCTTCGGCGCCTCGCCGATCACGGTGACGTCGAGATGGGCGACGACGCCCCCCGCGGCCCGCACCCGCGCGACGGCGTCCGCGAGGAAGCGGGCCGAATCGGCGCCCTTCCATTCCGGGTCGGACGGCGGGAAGTGCGCGCCGATGTCGCCGTCGCCGAGCGCGCCGAGCACGGCGTCGGTGAGGGCGTGCAGGACCACGTCGGCGTCGGAATGGCCGGAGAGGCCAAAGCCGTGCGGCACCTTCACGCCGCCGATGACCACATGGTCGCCGGGCCCGAAGGCGTGGACGTCGAAGCCGGTCCCCGTGCGCACGTCGCCGCGGGCGAGGAACTCGGCGCCGGCGCGTCGCAGCAGGGCGTCGTCGAACTGGTCGGGCGTGGTCAGCTTCACGTTACGGCTCTCTCCTTCGAACACCGCGACGGCGTGGCCCGCCCAGGCGAACAGCGCGCCGTCGTCGGTGAAGTCGTCGCGGCCGGCGGCGGCGGCGCGGGCGTGGGCGTCGGCGAGCTCTGCGTAGCGGAACGCCTGCGGCGTCTGCAGCGCGCGATGGGCGGCGCGGTCGATGGTCGCGCCCCGGCCGCCGTCGTCGCCCACGGCGCAGATCGTGTCGACCACGGCGACGCCCGGAACCGCGCCGCCGCGCGCCGTCGCGGCGGCGATGGCGCGGTCGATCAGCGCGGGGCTCGCGAACGGCCGGGCGGCGTCGTGCACCAGAACGATGTCGGGCGCGCGGCTCGCGAGCGATTCGAGGCCGGCGCGCACGGAGGCCTGCCGGCTGGCGCCCCCGAGGACCGGCGCGCCGAGCTTCGGCGCAGAATCCTCAAGCGTCGCGACCGCGGCGTCGTGGAGCGCGGCGTGCTCCGCGCCGATCACGATCCGCACGTCCGACACTGCGGGATGGTCGAGGAACAGCCGGGCGGAGGCGGCGAGCAAGGTGTCGCGGCCGATCGGGCGGAACTGCTTCGGCAGGCCGGCTCCGGCCCGGGTTCCGCCGCCCGCGGCGCAGATCACCGCGGCGACCCGCGGCGCGCCGTCATTCTGTGAGGCCATCGTTCAAAAACCCGGCGCGCGGCGGGGCGCCGCGGCTTCGCTGACGCGCCGTTCTAGCCGAGCCGGCGCGGCCTGTCGTGCGCGCAGGGGACGGATGCGTTTGCGACGTTGTGTCGGATCGAAAACTGTCTAATATGTGTGCACACACCCTCCAGATTAATTTGTGAGCAGAAGCGTCCCGTGCGGCCCGCCCCAACCTTCGCCATCGGCGCCGTGCTGCCGGCCAACGCAGTCCTTCTGGCGCCCATGTCCGGCGTTACCGACGTCGTGTTCCGGCGCATCGCCGCGCGGCTCGGCGCCGGGCTGGTGGTGTCCGAGATGGTCGCCTCGCGCGAACTCGCCACCGCCGACGACGAGGCCCGCCTGCGCGCCGAGGGCGACGGCATCGCGACCCACGTGGTCCAGCTCGCCGGCCGCGACCCCGCCTGGATGGCGGAGGCCGCGAAGGTCGCGGTCGGGGCGGGGGCCTCGGTGGTCGACATCAACATGGGCTGCCCGGCCAAGAAGGTGGTCGGCGGCCATGGCGGTTCGGCGCTGCTGAAGGACCTCGACCTCGCGGTCCGCCTGATCGCGGCGACGGTGGCCGCGGTCGAGGTTCCGGTCACGGTGAAGATGCGGCTCGGCTGGGACGCAGGATCGATCGTCGCCCCGGAGCTGGCCGCCCGTGCGGAAGCCGAGGGCGCGGCCATGGTCACGGTCCACGGCCGCACCCGCGCCCAGCTTTACGACGGCCACGCCGACTGGGCGGCGATCCGCGCCGTGCGCGAGCGGATCGCGATCCCGCTGGTCGCGAACGGCGACCTGACCCGCGAGGAGCACGCCCCCGCCATGCTCGAAGCCTCCGGCGCCGACGCGGTGATGATCGGCCGCGGCGCGCAGGGACGCGCGTGGTTCCCGGGCGCGGTGGCGGCGTTCCTGGCCGACGGCGTCGTCCGGCCCGCGCCCTCGCTCGACGCCCAGCGCGCGCTCGCCCGCGAGCATTACGAAGGCCTTCTGCATCTCTACGGCCGTGAGACCGGCGTGCGGCACGCCCGCAAGCATCTCGGCTGGAGCCTGGACGCGGCGGCGGAGACCGCCGGCGCGCCGGCGCCGGCCGCGGCCAAGGCCGCGACGCTGACGGCGCCGACGGCCGAGGCCGCGCTTGAGGCGCTCGACCGCGCCTATGACGAACTCGCGTGGAGGGCCGCCGCTTGAGCGTGAGCGCCAACCGTCCGAGGACCGGGGCCGGCGCGGCCGAGGCCGTGCTCAACGCGCTGCCGCACCCGGTCGTCTGCGTCGACGAGGAGGGCCGCATCGTCGACGTCAACGTCTCGGCGGAGGCGTTCTTCGAGACGAGCGCCAACACGCTCCGCCGCCACCACATCCGCGAGTTCGTGCCGTTCGGCTCGCCGCTGATCCAGCTCATCGACCAGGCCCGCGAACGCGGCGCGCCGGTCAACGAGTACCGGGTCGATCTCGGCACCCCGCGCAACGGCGGCGAGCGCATCGTCGACATCCACGTCGCGCCGCTGCACGACAAGCCGGAGATCCTGGTGCTGGTGCTGCAGGAGCGCACCATCGCCGACAAGATGGACCGCCAGCTCACCCACCGCAGCGCCGCCCGCTCGGTCACGGCGCTCGCCGCCATGCTGGCGCACGAGATCAAGAACCCGCTCTCCGGCATCCGCGGCGCGGCCCAGCTTCTGGAGCAGTCCGCGAGCGACGACGACCGCGCGCTCACCCGCCTGATCTGCGACGAGGCCGACCGGATCGTGAAGCTGGTCGACCGCATGGAGGTGTTCTCCGACGAGCGGCCGATCGAGCGCGAGGCGGTCAACATCCACGCCGTGCTGGAGCACGTGAAGCGCATCGCGCAGACCGGGTTCGCCCGCGGCCTGAGGATCGTCGAGGACTACGACCCGTCGCTGCCGCCGGTGTTCGCCAACCGCGACCAGCTCGTGCAGGTGTTCCTCAACCTCGTGAAGAACGCGGCCGAGGCGATCGGCGACGCGTCCGACGGCGAGATCATGCTCTCGACCGCCTTCCGGCCCGGCGTGCGACTGTCGGTGCCCGGCTCCTCCGCCCGCGTGAGCCTGCCGCTGCAGTTCACCGTGCGCGACAACGGCCCCGGCGTGCCGGACGACCTGCTGCCGCACCTGTTCGACCCGTTCGTGACCACCAAGCCCACGGGATCGGGCCTCGGGCTCGCGCTCGTCGCCAAGATCGTGGGCGCTCATGGCGGCATCATCGAATGCGAATCCCAACCGCGCCGGACGTCGTTCCGCGTGCTGATGCCGATGTTCACCGGCGGCGAGAGCCGTCGCGCAAGGAGCTGACACGTCCATGCCGCAGGGCAGCATCCTCGTCGCCGACGACGACGCCGCGATCCGGACCGTTCTCAGCCAGGCGCTGAGCCGCGCCGGCTACGAGGTCCGCTCGACGGGCAACGCCGCGACCCTCTGGCGCTGGGTCAGCCAGGGCGACGGCGACCTCGTCATCACCGACGTCGTCATGCCGGACGAAAACGCCTTCGACATGCTGCCGCGCATCAAGAAGGCCCGGCCGGAGCTGCCGGTCGTCGTCATGAGCGCGCAGAACACCTTCATGACCGCGATCCGCGCGTCGGAGAAGGGCGCCTACGAGTACCTGCCGAAGCCGTTCGACCTGAAGGAGCTGATCGGCATCGTCGGGCGCGCCCTGACCGAGCCCAAGGGCCGGGGCCCGCGCCGCAACGACGAGCCGGAGAACGACGAGATCCCGCTCGTCGGCCGTTCGCCCGCGATGCAGGACATCTACCGGGTGCTCGCGCGCCTGATGCAGACCGACCTCACCGTGATGATCTCGGGCGAGAGCGGCACCGGCAAGGAGCTGGTCGCCCGCGCGCTGCACGACTACGGCAAGCGCCGCTCCGGCCCGTTCGTCGCGATCAACATGGCGGCGATCCCGCGCGACCTGATCGAGGCCGAGCTGTTCGGCCACGAGAAGGGCGCCTTCACCGGCGCGCAGGCGCGCTCCTCCGGCCGGTTCGAGCAGGCCGAGGGCGGCACCCTGTTCCTGGACGAGATCGGCGACATGCCGATGGAGGCGCAGACCCGGCTGCTGCGCGTGCTGCAGCAGGGCGAGTACACCACCGTCGGCGGCCGCACCGCGATCAAGACCGACGTGCGCATCGTCGCGGCCACCAACAAGGACCTCAGGCTGCTGATCCAGCAGGGCCTGTTCCGCGAGGACCTGTTCTTCCGCCTGAACGTGGTGCCGCTGCGGCTGCCGCCCTTGCGCGAGCGCGCCGAGGACGTGCCGGACCTCGTGCGCCACTTCTTCACGCTCGCGGCCCGCGAGGGCCTGCCGCCGAAGCAGATCGACAGCGCCGCGCTCGACCGCCTGAAGCGCTACCGCTGGCCGGGCAACATCCGCGAGCTCGAGAACCTGATCCGCCGGCTCGCCGCGCTCTACCCGCAGGAGACGATCGGCGCCTCGATCATCGACTCCGAGCTGTCGCAGCCGCCGGCCAGCAGCATCGGCGACGAGGCCGCCGGCGCCGAGACGCTGACCGGATCGGTCGAGCGCCACCTCACCGCCTACTTCTCGGAGTTCGGCGAGGGCCTGCCGCCGCCGGGCCTCTACCACCGCGTCCTGCGCGAGGTGGAGTATCCGCTGATCTCGGCGGCGCTCGCCGCCACCCGCGGCAACCAGATCAAGGCGGCGGAGCTGCTCGGCGTGAACCGCAACACGCTGCGCAAGAAGATCCGCGACCTCGACGTCCAGGTGGTGCGCCTGACGCGCTGAGGGCCGCGGCGGTCAGGAGATCGCCGCGGCCTCGAGCCCGCCGATCCGCCGGCCGTCGACGTCCCGCGCCGTGAAGCGGAAGCCGCCCCAGTCGAAGCTCTCGCCGTTCTCGGGCAGCCGCCCGAGCACGCTGAGCGCGAAGCCCGCCACCGTCTCGTGGTCGCCGGCGTCGCGCATGCCGCGCAGCCCGAGCGCGCGCTCGGCGTCGTCGACCGGCATGCCGCCGTCGAGCCGCCACGACCCGTCCTCCCGCAGCACCGCGTCGGGCGTCTCGTCGCCGTCGCGCTCGGGCAGCGCGCCGGCGATCGCGGTCAGGATGTCGGTCGGCGTGACGAGGCCCTGCAGTACGCCGTGCTCGTCGACCACGATCGCCATGTGGATCGTCGACTCCCGGAAGCGTTCGAGCAGGCTCAGGATCGGCATCGTCTCGATGACGAACAGCGGCTCGCGGGCCGCGGCGCCGAGGCCGCCGGCCTCCACGCCGATCAGGTCCTTGGCGTGCACCACGCCGACCACCTGCTCCACGTCCGCGCGGCAGGCGGGGAAGCGCGAGCGCCCGCTCTGGCGGATCGCATGCAGCGAGGTCGCGAGGTCGGCCTCCACGTCGAGCCAGACCACGTCGCGCCGCGGCGTCATGATCGAGCGGACGGAGCGGTCGCCGAGCGTCAGCACGCGCTCGATCATCGAGCTTTCGGCGGGCGAGAACGCCGCGCCGCCGGCCTCCGACAGCGCCGCGACCTCGGCGTGGGCGTCGCTCGCGTTCTCCTGACGCCCGCCGCGCAGCAGGCGCAGCACCGCGTCGGCGGTGCGGTCGCGCAGGTCCGCGGTGGTGATCCGCCGGCGGACGTTGCGCCGGCCGATCTGGTTGAAGGCCTCGATCAGGATCGAGAAGCCGATCGCGGCGTAGAGGTAGCCCTTCGGGATGTGGAAGCCGAGGCCCTCGACCACGAGGCTGAAGCCGATCATCAGCAGCAGGCCGAGGCACAGGATCACCACGGTCGGATGACGGCCGACGAAGGCCATCAGCGGCTTCGAGGCCACCATCATCACGCCCATCGCGACCACCACCGCGATCACCATGATGGAAAGGTGCTGCACCATGCCGACCGCGGTGATGACGCTGTCGAGCGAGAACACCGCGTCGAGCACGATGATCTGCAGGATCACCTGCCAGAACACCGCGTCGGCCGGGCCGCGCTGCTTGTCGTGGGTCGCGCCTTCGAGCCGCTCGTGCAGCTCCATCGTGCCCTTGAACAGCAGGAACAGGCCGCCGCCGATCAGGATGATGTCGCGCCACGAGATCTCCGAGCCGAGGACCGTGAACAGCGTCTCGGTCAGCGTCACGATCCAGGAGATCGAGGCCAGCAGGATCAGGCGCATGATCAGCGCCAGCGACAGGCCGAGCAGCCGCGCCTTGTCGCGCTGATGCTCAGGCAGCTTGTCCGCGAGGATGGCGATGAAGACGAGGTTGTCGATGCCGAGCACCACCTCGAGCACGATGAGGGTGGCGAGGCCCGCCCAGGCGGCGGGGTCGGCGATCCATTCGAACAGCATGGGGCTTCGGCGCGGCCGCGCGGGGCCGCTCCGTCCTTCTCAATGAGAGGTCAGTTGAAGACGTTGGCGATGAAGAAGAGGACGCCTGTGACGATGGCGTAGAGCACGCCCCAGATCACCACGAGCGAGGCGACCGCGGTCGCGAGCCCCGCCACGATCCAGACGCCGTCGCGCTCCACCACGCTGAGCGACAACAGGCAGATCGCGAGCGCCGGCAGCATGTTCCCGAGCGGGATCGGCAGGAACAGGATCACGGCGAGAAGGAAGCAGACGAGGCCGATCGCGTATTCGGCAGGCGGCTCGACCAGCCGGCCGAGCCGGGGCCGCAGCAGGCTCTCGGCCTTCGCGAGCCAGGGCGCCGCCTTGTTGACGACCGCCGCGAAGTCGGAGCGCGCCATGGAGCGGTCCGCGATCAGGCGGGGCAGCCAGGGCTTCAGTCCGAGCGCGAGCTGCGCGGTCAGGAAGATCAGCGGCGCGCCGAGCACGGCGGAGGTGCCGGGCGGGGTCGGCAGCACGTTCGGCAGCGCGAACACGAACATCAGCGTGCCGACCGCGCGGTCCTGCATGACGGCGAGAAGATCGGCGACCGAGACGCGGTCACGGCTTGTGTCGTTGGCGATGCCGAAAAGGATTTCGGAAAGCTTTGGCCCCCGCGGCCCGCCATTACGGCTGAGCGCGGCGGCCGCGATACTCGAAGGATCGGACGAAGGCATCAGGTCCTGTTGGGCGCGACGGCAAGACACAGAAGCGTAGCACGCCCGGCTGCGCGTGCGGGGGAGCCGCGCCGCCGGGCGATAACGTTTTCGTCAGATGGCTTCGTCGTCGCCGCCGAAGAACGAGTCGAAGACGCCGCCGCCGCTGTCGTCCGCCACGGGTTCGGCCGCCGCGGGCTCCGCCGCCGGCGTCTCAGCGGGCGCCGCAGCCGGGGCCTCGGCCGCCTGAGCCTCTCCGCCGCCGCCGAACATGGAGCCGATGGCGTTGCCGATCAGCACGCCGCCCGCGACGCCCATCGCGGTCTGCGCCGCGCCGGCGAGGAAGCCGCCGCCGCGGCTGGGCTGCGCCGCCGCCTGTCCGGCCGCGCCCTGCCACGGCGACCCGGCCGGAGCGCCGGTTGGAGCGCCGATGGGGGCGCCCATCGGCGAGCCCAGGGCCGAACGGCCCGGCGCGCTCTGAGGCGCGGCCGCCGGCCGCGGCGCCTGGGAGCCGCCGCCGAACAGGCCGGACAGGAAGCCGCCGCCGCCGGCGGGGCGTTCGGAGGCCTGCCGCTCCAGCTCCTCGATGCGCTGCTGCGCCTGATTGAGCGCGTGGTCCTGCATCACGATGGTCTGCGCCATCAGATAGGGCGCGTTGGGATTGGACGAGACGCGCTCGCGGATCAGGGCGTCCGCCTCCGCATCCTTCGGCGGGCTGCGCCGGTCGACGTCGTCGAGGCGGTTGAACAGCCCGTCGATCGCCTGGCGGTCCTGGGATTCCATCTCTTTCGTTCTCCGCGTCAAAGGACGACAGCGCGAGCGCCGTCGCCGCGCCGAAATGGCGCGTTAAAATTCTGGGCGATGTTCGTGGAAGCATGACGAACGCGCGCCCGCCGCAACGGGGGCTACAATTTCGATAGCGAGTCAGTCGTTCGTGACCATGCCAGAAAAATATAGTTCACAGGTCACGATCTGTCGATCGGTAGGCGATCACAGTTTTGTATGTCTCGGCAGAGTAGACTTCGGATGGTGGGTTTAGTCTCGGATATGGCGGCGAGAAAGGGGCGATAAGACTTGGATTGCGGCCGCGAGCCGGCGTCCCGGGGAGGGAACCCGGAGTTCCGGTCGGGAGTACGCCGGTGACCCCAGGTCTTCCGGCTTTGGGGGGCAGGGGGACGGTCCCGCCGCGCCGCTGTCCACAGCCGGCCGCGCCGCGAAGTTGTCGCATTTGTACAACAGTGTGCTTCCGTTGCATCATACGCGGAACGGCGACTCGCGATCGGGGGAGAGCGCCGCCCGGCCGATGGCCGCCATGACCGCGCCTCCGTCGTAACGAGTGGCAATGCCGAGCGACACGCCCGCCGCAGCACACGACCTGCCGATCGTCGCGCCCGAACGGCGCGGGCCGGGCGTGCTCGGTCCGGTCTGCGTGGTCGCCGCGCTCCTCTCCGCGCTCGTCACCTTCGTGGTGCTCACCGGCCGGTTCGACATCGAGCCGACCGAGGAGGCGACGCGGATCGCGGTCTACGTCAACGCCTCCTTCGTCGGCCTGCTGCTGCTGATCATCCTGTGGGAGGCGCGCGCCTTCTGGATCGCGCGGCGGCGCGGGCAGGCGGGGTCCCAGATCCACGGCCGGCTCGTCGGGCTGTTCTCGATCGTCGCGGTGACGCCCGCGGCGCTGCTCGCGATCTTCGCGGTGGTGACGCTCGACCGCGGCTTCGACAGCTGGTTCTCGACCCGCGTGCGCGAGATCGTCGACAACTCGCTGGTGGTCGCGCGGGCCTATCTCAACGAGCACGCCCGCTCGATCCGCGGCGAGATCCTCGCCATGGCGAACGACGTCAACCGCGCGCGCCCGCTGTTCGACAACGACCGCGCCCGCTTCGTGGAGTTCTTCACGGCGCAGGCCACGATCCGCGGTCTGCCGGAGGCGCAGCTCATGCGCCCTGACGGCACGGTGGTCGAGCGCGCCGCCATCAAGATCGGCCGCGAGTTCCCGCGGCCGCCGCTGGTGGACGTGCAGGGCGCCGCCGCCGATGAGCCGACGCTGCTCGCGCCCGGCCGGCAGAACGCCATCGGCGCGGTCCTGAAGCTCTCGGCCTATGACGACCTGATCCTGTTCGTGGCGCGGCCGGTCGACCCGCGGGCGAACAGCTATCTACGTCTCGTCGAGCAGGGCGCGGAGGAATATTCCGCGCTGACGCTACGGCGGCCGCGTATCCAGGCGACCTTCGCGCTGCTCTATCTCGTGGTCGCGCTGTCGCTGCTCTTGGCCGCGATCTGGTTCGGGCTCGCCTTCGCCAACCGGCTGGTGTCGCCGATCAGGCGGCTGATCACGGCCGCCGATCAGGTGAGCCAGGGCAATCTCTACGTCCAGGTGCCAGTCAAGCGGAAGCAGGGCGGCGATCTCGGCGGCCTCGCCGAGACCTTCAACAAGATGACCTCCGAGCTGCGCTCGCAGCGCAACGAGCTGGTCGACGCCGCCGAGCAGATCGACAGCCGCCGTCGCTTCACCGAGGCGATGCTGGCGGGCGTGAGCGCGGGCGTGATCGGCATCGATCCGTCGGGCCGCGTCACGCTGATGAACCGCACCGCCGAGAAGCTGCTCGGCGCGCGCGAGGCCGGGCTGCTCGGCCTGCCGCTCGGCGAGGCGGCGCCGGAGTTGAGCCCGCTGGTGGAGGCGGCCGTCGGCGGCGCGCAGCGGCTGGTGCAGGGCCAGGTCACGATCATGCGCGGGGGCCGCGAGCGCACCGTCAACGTGCGTTTCACGACCGAGACCTCCTCGGCGGAGGAGCACGGCTACGTCGTGACGCTCGACGACATCACCGAGCTGGTCGCGGCGCAGCGCACCTCGGCCTGGGCCGACGTCGCCCGGCGCATCGCCCACGAGATCAAGAACCCGCTGACGCCGATCCAGCTCTCCGCCGAGCGCATCCGCCGCAAGTACGGCAAGGTCATCGTCGAGGAGCGCGAGGTCTTCGACCAGTGCACCGACACGATCATCCGCCAGGTCGACGACATCAAGCGCATGGTCGACGAGTTCTCCTCCTTCGCGCGCATGCCGAAGCCGACGATCGAGGAGGAGGACCTCGCCAAGGTGGTGAAGCAGGGCGTGTTCATGATGCGCGTCGGCTATCCCGACATCCGCATCGAGCTGTCGGGCGCCGACGAGCCGGCGATCGCGCGCTTCGACCGCCGGCTGATCAGCCAGGCCGTCACCAACATCGTGAAGAACGCCACCGAGTCCGTGCACGCCGTGCCGGAGGACGTCCGCGGCGAAGGCCGCATCGACGTCTCCGTGCGCCGCGACGGCGACCTCGCCGTGATCGAGGTGGTCGACAACGGGACCGGACTGCCGGTCGAGAACAGACAGCGGCTGTTGGAGCCCTATATGACCACGCGTGAAAAAGGCACGGGGCTCGGCCTCGCCATCGTCGGCAAGATCATGGAGGAGCATGGCGGCGGCGTGGAGCTGCAGGACGCGCCGGGCGTCGCCTCGGGCGGCCGCGGCGCGATGGTGCGGCTCTGGTTCCCGGCCCGCGCCGGAGCCGAAGCGTCCGTGGTCGCGTCCCCCCGCGGCGCCGGCGGCGCCTGAACCCCCAATCGACCGGAGAGCTCGAGCCCGAACATGGCGACCGACATCCTCATCGTCGACGACGAAGCCGACATCCGCGAACTCGTCGCCGGCATCCTTCAGGACGAGGGGCATGGCACGCGCACCGCGCGCAACTCGGACGAGGCGTTGGCCGAGATCGAGAAGCGCCGGCCGCAGCTCGTCTTCCTCGACATCTGGCTGCAGGGCTCCAAGCTCGACGGCCTCGAGATGCTCGACATCATCCACGCCCAGCACCCCGATTTGCCGATCGTGATGATCTCGGGCCACGGCAACATCGAGACCGCGGTCGCCGCCATCAAGAACGGCGCCTACGACTTCATCGAGAAGCCGTTCAAGGCCGACCGGCTGGTGCTGATCGCCCAGCGCGCGCTCGAGGCCTACCGGCTGAAGCGCGAGCTCAGGGACCTCAAGCGCGGCTCCGCGCACCCGACCCGCTTCGTCGGGCGGTCCACGGTGATGAACCAGCTCCGTGGCGCGATCGAGCGGGTGGCGCCCACCAACAGCCGCATCCTGATCGCGGGGCCCTCCGGCTCCGGCAAGGAGCTCGCGGCCCGCACCATCCACAACGCCTCCGCCCGCGCCGGCGGCCCGTTTGTGCTGATCAACGCCGCCGCCATCACGCCGGAGCGGATGGAGGAGGAGCTGTTCGGCGTCGAGGGCGTCAACGGACAGCGCAAGATCGGCGCGCTGGAGGAGGCTCACGGCGGCACGCTGTTCATCGACGAAGTCGCGGACATGCCGCGCGAGACCCAGAACCGCATCCTCCGGGTGCTGGTGGAGCAGACCTTCACCCGCGTCGGAGGCACGACCCGCGTCTCGGTCGACGTGCGCATCATCTCGTCGTCGTCCCGCAACCTCGAGAACGAGATCGCCGAGGGCAACTTCCGCGAGGACCTTTTCCACCGGCTCGCGGTGGTGCCGGTGCGCGTGCCCGGCCTCGCCGAGCGGCGCGACGACATCCCGGAGCTGATCGATTTCTTCCTCGAGCAGATCTCCTCCACCACAGGCCTGCCGAAGCGCGCCATCGGCGAGGACGCCATGGCGGTGCTGCAGAGCCACGACTGGCCGGGCAACGTCCGCCAGCTCCGCAACAACGTCGAACGGCTGATGATCCTCGCCGGCGGCGCGCCCGACGCGGTCGTCACCGCCGACATGCTGCCGTCGGAGATCGGCGCCATGGTGCCGCCGATGCCGCGGGGCGAGGGCGGCGAGCAGCTCATGGGGCTCGCGCTGCGCGAGGCGCGGGAGATCTTCGAGCGGCAGTACCTGCTGGCCCAGATCAGCCGCTTCGGCGGCAACATCTCCCGCACCGCCGAGTTCATCGGCATGGAGCGCTCGGCGCTCCACCGCAAGCTCAAGGCGCTCGGGATCGGGTGACCGCTTTTACGCAGAATGCGCCGTCGTCCTCCGGCTTGACCGGAGGGCCCATCTTCGACGTGGAACGCGATGGCGCGATGGATGGTCCGTTCAAGCCGGACCATGACGCTTTTTCCTAAACCGTCCGGAACCTGAACGATGTCCCGCATCGCCTACGTCAACGGCCGCTATGTCCCCCACGCCGACGCCGCCGTCCACATCGAGGACCGCGGCTACCAGTTCGCCGACGGCGTCTACGAGGTCTGCGAGGTGCGCGACGGCGCGCTGATCGACGAGGAGCGCCATCTCGCGCGGCTGTGGCGCTCGCTCCGGGAGCTGGCGATCCGGGCGCCCATGGGCGAGGCGGCGCTGAAGCTGGTGCTGCGCGAGACCATCCGGCGCAACCGCGTCCGCGACGGCATCGTCTACCTGCAGGTCACCCGCGGCGTCGCGCGGCGCGACCACTACTTCCCGGCCCCGGACACCGCGCCGGCGCTGGTCGTCACCGCGCGCTCGATCGACCGGGCCAAGGTCAACGCGGCGGCGGAGGCCGGCGTCAAGGTCATCACCACGCCCGAGAACCGCTGGCCGCGGGTCGACATCAAGACCATCGGCCTGCTGCCGAACGTGCTGGTCAAGCAGCAGGCGAAGGAGGCCGGCGCGCGCGAGGCCTGGTACGTGGACGCCGACGGCCGCGTCACCGAGGGCGGCTCCACCAACGCCTGGATCGTGACCGGGGAGGGGGTCATCGTGACCCGCCCCGCCGAAAGCGGCATCCTGCGCGGCGTCACCCGCGCCACCGTGCTGGAGGCCGCGCAGAAGCTGCAGATGCGGGTCGAGGAGCGCGCCTTCACGGTCGAGGAGGCGAAGGCCGCCAAGGAGGCCTTCAACACCGCCGCGACCGCGATCGTCACGCCGGTGGTCGCGATCGACGGATCGCCCGTGGGCGACGGCCGGCCCGGCCCGGTCGCGCTGGAGCTGCGCCGCCGGTTCCACGAGTTCGCCGCCCGCGCGGCGGGATGAGCCGGCGGGCGAGGGGCGGTCCGCGCGCCGCCCGCGCCAACCTTCTCCGAGCGGCCCTGCTACGACACAAGCGGAGTAGGGCCGCTCGCGTCGGCCGGGCCGCCCGGTGAGGCGGGCCGAGGGCTGAAAGACCCGCAGACGACCCGGTCGCGGCCGGCTTCCTTCGCCCGGTAGAGCAGCGCGTCCGCTTCCGCCAGCAAGGCGTCGACGGAGACGCCGGCGCCTTGAGGCACGAAGACGGCCCCGATGCTGGCGGTCGTCCTCACCTCGCGGCCGTCGCGGACCGTAAGCGGTCGGCTGACCGCGAGACGAACCCTCTCGGCGATGCGCCAGGCCTCCGAACTGGAGCAGTCCCGCGCCAGCACTGCGAACTCTTCCCCGCCCAGTCGGCCGATCAGATCGCCGGGCCGCAGACATTCGCGCGCGCGCCGCGTGAAGGCGATCAGCACCTCGTCTCCGCCGGCGTGTCCGTAACGATCGTTCACCGCCTTGAAGTGATCGAGGTCGATCATCATCACGGCGCACGACCGCCCGGCGCTCGCTAGGACGCCGGCGGCCAGCTCCCGGAAAGCGCGGCGGTTCTCCACGCCCGTCAGCGGATCGCGGCTCGCGAGACGCTCGAGGTCCGCGAGAAGAGCGCGGTGGCTCCGCATGACGCTCGCCAGCATGACCGGGGCGAGCGCGACCAGCGACGCGCCCAACCTTATGGAGATGAGGGTCATCTCGTCATAGTGCTCGACGGGACCCGGGACATAGCCGGTCGAAACGACCACGAGGGTCCAGACCCCGAACAGCAGGGTGAACAGGGTGGTGGCGAACACCGGATAGACGAGGCCGCACCAGAGTAACGCCGGCACCGGAAAAACGATGGCGCCGGGCCCGCCGATCCAGACGCCGGCGATGCATGCGAGCGCGAACGCCGTCATGGGCGCGAGGTCCGGTTTGCGGAACAGCCGCCCCGACGTGATCCGCGCGACCCCCGCCCCGCCCAGGGACGGGAAAGCCAGAATGACGGGCAGGACGGTGAGGTAGTTCACGAACTCGGTGGCGAACCAGAACATGAAGCCGCTGGCCACGCCCCCGCCGAAGAGGATCGGATTGGCTGCGCCCCCGACGATCCCGGCCGCCAGCCCTCCCGCCGCGGCCGCGAGAACCAGTTGCAGCATTGAAGCGGGGTCCTGAAGGCGCGCCGCGCCGGCCGGAAGCTGCAGGAAGACGAAATACCCCGCCGCGACGCCGACGAGATTCGCGCCGTTTAGGATCGACCCCTTGACGAGCGACGACCCGGTAAGGAGGTCTACGGCCATGTAGGCCGCGGCGGATGCGACCCATCCCGCGGCGGTCGCCGAGCGCGGCATGCGGATCAGAAGTCCGAGCATGATGGCGTTCGCGGGCCAAAAATTGGCCAGAAAGCCGACAGGTCGCGTGTAGACGCCGAAGAGACACGCGAAAAAAATCGCAAGTCCCAGGATCAACGGCGGACCGAAACGGAATGTGCGCGTCCGGCCCGGCTCCGCATCGATAATGCGGCGCTCTTTGTCCATGGGCGTGCCGATATTCATCTGGTGACCATCTCGCAGATCAGACGAACCGGCCGATGGCGTCAATCTGATAAATCGATCGCGTCGCTGTCCTTGCGGACGTTCTCGACGCTGACGACGAAAGAACGTCGCTCCGGGGGGCAGCGCGCGGCGGCGGCCGGATGCGCCGGCCGGCGAGGGGAGCGGCCCGTTGCGACGATCACGCTCTTGCGAAACGGCGGCGGGGCGCCCTTAATAAGGAGACGTGGGCGTCCAGCGCCCGCGGACGCAGCATCGGGGCGGCTCAGAAAAAGAGAACGCGGGTCGCTCCAGAATGGGACAGCCGGCGGAAAGCCCTGGCCTTTGCTGTCGGTTGAGCCTTTACAAGGAAGAAGAACAACATGGCGGCCGAGCGCGCTCAGAATCTTCAGGACACGTTTCTCAACAACGTCCGCAAGAACAAGGTCCCGCTGACGATCTTCCTCGTCAACGGCGTCAAGCTTCAGGGCGTCGTGACGTGGTTCGACAACTTCTGCGTGCTGCTTCGGCGGGACGGCCACTCGCAGCTCGTCTACAAGCACGCCATATCCACCGTGATGCCGGGCCACCCGATCCAGTTGTTCGAGCCCGAGGACGACGCCGAGCCGCCGGTTCGCGGCGGACGCTGACGCCGCCCCGGCCGGGCGGTCCGGCCGGAAAGCGAGACGCATGGCGACGGAAGACTTCGACGATTCGCATGACGGCCCCGCGCAGGAGCGCGAGCGGGGCTTCGTGACCCGGCGCGCCGACCTGACGCGGGCGATGGTCATCACGCCCGTGCTCGGCCGCCGTTCCGCGGACGAGGCCGTGCGCGCGCCCGAGGCGCGGCTGGAAGAAGCGGTCGGCCTCGCGCTCGCCATCGACCTCGACGTGCGCGAGCGGAAGCTCGTCCAGCTTCAGGCGGTGCGGCCCTCCACCTTCATCGGCAAGGGCAAGGTCGAGGAGTTCGCGGGCCTCGTGAAGGCCGAGGAGATCGAGCTCGTCGTCGTGGACACGGCGCTGACGCCGGTGCAGCAGCGCAACCTCGAGAAGGCGCTGGGCGCCAAGGTGCTGGACCGCACCGGCCTGATCCTCGAGATCTTCGGCCGCCGCGCCCGCACCAAGGAAGGCACGCTCCAGGTCGAGCACGCCCATCTCACCTGGCAGAAGAGCCGGCTCGTCCGCTCCTGGACCCATCTGGAGCGCCAGCGCGGCGGCTTCGGCTTCCTCGGCGGCCCCGGCGAGACCCAGATCGAGGCCGACCGCCGGATGATCACCGAGCGGATTCTCAAGATCGAGCGCGAGCTGCAACAGGTGAAGCGCACGCGCGGGCTGCATCGGGCGGGGCGGAAACGCGTGCCCTATCCGGTGGTTGCGCTGGTCGGCTACACCAACGCTGGAAAGTCGACCCTGTTCAACCGGCTGACCCGCGCCGAGGTGGTCGCGGCCGACATGCTGTTCGCGACGCTCGACCCGACGCTGCGCTCGATCACGCTGCCGCACGGCGCCCACGCCATCCTGTCCGACACGGTCGGCTTCATCTCCGAACTGCCGACCCAGCTCGTCGCCGCCTTCCGCGCCACGCTGGAGGAGGTGATCGAGGCGGACGTCATACTGCATGTGCGCGACATCAGCCACGAGGACGCCGAGGCGCAGGGGGCGGACGTCGCCGCGGTGCTGAAGGAGCTCGAGATCGATCCGGCCGACAGCGCCCGCGTGATCGAGGTCTGGAACAAGATCGACCGGCTCGCCCCCGAGGCGCGCGAGACCCTGGCCGCGACCGCGGCCCGGCGCGACCCGGACGCGCGGCCCGTGCCGGTTTCCGCGCTCACGGGCGAGGGCGAGGACGTCCTGCTCGCCGCCGTCGAGCGGCGGCTGTCGGCGAAGCGCGAGACGGTCGAGGTGCGGGTCGCGCCAGAGGACGGCGCCGGCGTCAACTGGCTGTTCCGGCACTGCGACGTGCTGGAGCGCCGCCCCGCCGACGACGGCGCGACCGAGGTCGTGGTCCGGATCGAGCCCGGCCGCGTCGAGGGCCTGCGCCGGCGCTTCGCCAGCCTGCGCGCGCTCGACGCCTGACGCCGGCCGCTGAACGACGCGAACCGTAAGGCTCTGCGCCGCGGGCCGCGATCTGGTCGTGAAGCGCCCTGTCAAAGACTTGGACGCCCGCGTGAAGGCGCGATCCTTTCCGGTCGGGAAGGCTTCGTTCGCGATCAAGGCCCAACGGCCCTCCGCGGGAGCCGGACGGCCGTGCTCCTGCGTCCTGCCCCTGCGCGCCGGAAACGCGTCGTCATGATCCGGCTCGACCGGACCATCCAAAGCCGTGGGGCGCCCGCCGCCCGTTGCGCTGTGAAGAGCGCGGCGGCGGGTGAACGTTTCACGGAAATGAACCCGGCGTTCACCCGAACGGGCCGGGTTAACCCGCCTTCGCCCGTTCCGGAGGGCCATGGGCGAGGGGGCGTCTAAGCCGCGCGCTGCCCAAAAAAAGCGCAAAAAAAAGCAGAGCTGGAGCTCTGCTTCTTTCGAGTTCCTCGTTCGTGTCCGTTTTGCGAAGCGCCGCGAGCGGTGCGGGACTTCGGCGCTTCCTCATGGCGTTCCGACCTTGCGGACCGCCAAACGGACTTCCTCCCAAGACTTGGACCGATGTTTATTCCGGTCTGGCAACGGAACCGGAAGGCCCTCTTTATTTGGTCACGTTAGCCTGCCGTCTCGCGCTTGTCATCATCCTGAGCATGCGGCGCCGAAAAAAAGTGCGTGAGACACACAGCTCGTCGCCGCCGGCTTGCCCAGCGCGCGAAGCCCCTGTCGGAAGCGCCCATCAGGGCTTGTGTTTTCGGGGGGCATCGGGTTTCGTTCCGGCCTCGCGCGGCCACGTTTCAGGCCTTGCGCCGCCGTCCTCCGGAGCCTCCCGACCAATGCGTGCCAGCCGTTACTTCATGCCGATCCTGCGCGACGCGCCGAAGGAGGCCGAGATCGTCTCGCACCGGCTGATGCTGCGGGCGGGCATGATCCGCCAGGAGGCGGCGGGCATCTACGCGTGGCTGCCGCTCGGCCTCAAGGTCCTGAACAACATCACGAAAATCGTGCGGGAAGAGCAGGATCGCGCCGGAGCGATCGAGCTGCTGATGCCGACGATCCAGCTCGCCGACCTCTGGCGCGAGAGCGGGCGCTACGACGCCTACGGCAAGGAGATGCTGCGCATCAAGGACCGGCGCGACCGGGAGATGCTGTACGGTCCGACCAACGAGGAGATGATCACCGAGATCTTCCGCGCGAACGTCCGCTCCCACAAGGATCTGCCGAAGAACCTCTACCACATCCAGTGGAAATTCCGTGACGAGAGGCGGCCGCGATTCGGCGTGATGCGCTCGCGCGAGTTCCTGATGAAGGACGCCTACTCCTTCGACATCGACCAGGCGTCGGCGAAGACTTCGTACAACCGGATGTTCGTCGCCTACCTGCGGACCTTCGCGCGGCTTGGCCTGAAGGCGATCCCGATGCAGGCCGACACCGGCCCGATCGGCGGAGACCTCAGCCACGAGTTCATCATTCTGGCGAAGACCGGCGAGAGCGAGGTGTTCGGCCACAACGACTATCTCGACTTCGAGACCCCCGGCGCGGACGTCGATTTCGACGACGCCGAAGGCCTGCAGGCGATCGTCGACCGTTGGACCAGCCTCTACGCCGCGACCGAGGAGAAGCACGACCTCGCCGCCTTCGAGGCGCTGCCGGAGGATCGCCGCTTCGCCGCGCGCGGCATCGAGGTCGGCCACATCTTCTACTTCGGAACCAAGTACTCCGAGCCGATGAAGGCCTATGTGACCGGCCCGGACGGCAAGGACGTCCCGGTGCATATGGGGTCCTACGGCATCGGCCCGTCGCGCCTCGCGGCGGCGATCATCGAAGCCGGCCACGACGACGCCGGAATCATCTGGCCGGATGCGGTCGCCCCGTTCAGGGTCGGGCTCGTGAACCTCAAGCCCGGCGATTCGGCCTGCGACGCGGCGTGCGAGGATCTCTACGCGAAACTCAAGGGTCTGGGGCTCGACGTGCTGTACGACGACACCGACGACCGCGCCGGCGCGAAGTTCGCGACCATGGACCTGATCGGCTTGCCGTGGCGGCTTGTCGTCGGGCCGAAGGGGCTCGCCTCCGGCATGGTCGAGCTGAAGCGCCGCGGCTCCTCCGCGCCCGAGCAGTTGAGCGCTGAATCGGCGCTCGCCGCGCTCTCCCGCTGACCGCCGGAATGGCGACGTCCATGGAACCGGCCGGCTCGACGCGACCGTTCGCGCCGTTCGAATGGATGATCGCCGGCCGCTACCTCCGGGCGCGCCGCAAGGAAGGCTTCATCTCGGTCATCGCCGGCTTCTCCTTCCTGGGCATCACGCTCGGCGTCGCGACCCTGATCATCGTCATGGCGGTGATGAACGGGTTCCGGACGGAGCTGCTGACCAAGATCCTGGGGATCAACGGCCATGTGGTGGTGCAGCCGATCGACGGGCCGCTGACGGACTTCGCCGAGGTCGCCGAACGCCTTTCAAAGGTGAAGGACGTCAAGTTCGTCATCCCGCTGGTGGAGGGGCAGGCGCTGGCCTCCTCGCCGTCGGCGTCGGGCGGCGTGTTGGTTCGGGGCCTGCGGGCGCAGGATCTCGGCAAGCTCCAGCTCGTCTCGCGCACGATCCGGGACGGGACGCTCGAAGGCTTCGATGACGGCGAGGGCGTCCTGATCGGCCGACGCCTCGCCGACCAGCTCGGCCTGCGCGCCGGCGACACGCTCCAGCTCGTCACGCCGAAAGGCGCGGTGACGCCTATGGGCGTCACGCCGCAGATCAAGAGCTACCGGGTCGCCGCGATCTTCGAGATCGGCATGTCGGAATACGACGCCGCCTTCGTGTTCCTGCCCTTCGCCGAAGCCCAGGCCTACTTTAACCGCGAGGACGACGCTTCCGCGATCGAGGTCTATCTCGACCATCCCGATCAGGTGGCGGCCGCGAAACCGCTGCTGCAACAGGCGGCTGGACGGTCCGTCTATCTGCTCGACTGGCGCGACCGCAACAGGACCTTCTTCTCGGCGCTCGAGGTCGAGCGCAACGTCATGTTCCTGATCCTCACCCTGATCGTGCTGGTGGCGGCGCTGAACATCGTTTCCGGCCTGATCATGCTGGTGAAGGACAAGGGCCGCGACATCGCGATCCTGCGCACCATGGGCGCGACGTCGGGCGCGGTGATGCGGGTGTTCCTGATCACCGGCGCCAGCATCGGCGTCGTCGGCACGCTCGCGGGCTTCGCGCTCGGCATGATCGTGTGCTGGAACATCGAGGCGATCCGGGCCTTCATGGCCTATGTCACCAACACCGAGCTGTTCTCCCCGGAGATCTATTTCCTGAGCAGGCTTCCGGCCGACCCGAACGTCGGCGAGACGGCGACGGTGGTGCTCATGGCGATGGCGCTGTCCGTCATCGCTACGCTCTATCCGTCCTGGCGGGCGGCCCGGCTCGATCCTGTCGAGGCGCTGCGTTACGAATGACCGAGTATGGCGTCGTCGAGAACGAGGATTACGCCGAAGCGCCAGCGCCGCTGCTGGAGCTCGACCGCGTCGTCAGGCGTTATCGGCAGGGCGTCGAAGCGCTGGAAGTGCTCTCCGGCGCCTCGCTGACGCTTCAGGCCGGCGAAGTGGTGGCGCTGGTCGCGCCGTCCGGCACCGGCAAGTCGACACTGCTGCACGTCGCCGGGTTGCTGGAGCGTCCCGACGAGGGCGAAGTCTATCTCGACGGCCGCCCGACCGCGGCGCTCGACGACGCCGCCCGCACCGCGCTCCGCCGCAACCAGGTCGGCTTCGTCTACCAGTTCCACCACCTGCTGCCCGAATTCTCCGCGCTCGAGAACGTGGTGCTGCCGCAGCTCATCCGGGGGCTCGCCGCCGCCGAGGCGAAGCGGCGCGCTTCCGAACTGCTCGCCTATCTCGGCCTCGGCGCGCGCCTGTCGCACCGCCCGGCCGAGCTGTCCGGCGGCGAGCAGCAGCGGGTGGCGATCGCGCGCGCGGTCGCGAACGCTCCGCGGCTGCTGTTCGCCGACGAGCCCACCGGCAACCTCGACCCGGGCACCTCCGCGCATGTCTTCGAGACCATGACCGCGCTCGCCCGCGCGTCCGGGCTCGCCGCCGTGGTCGCGACGCACAATCTCGAGCTCGCGGCGACGCTCGACCGGAGGATCACCCTCCGGGACGGCGTGCTCGTCGACGCCTGACATTCGTTAACCCTGCTGCAGACACCAGACCGTTTCCGTTTGACATCGGCGCAACAAGGAACAAAAAAAGAACATAACAAGTTCAAACAGGAGTTGCGTCATGGTCTGGACCACCACCCGCGCGATCGTCGGAGGGGCTCTCGAACTCGGCTCCGTGGCGTTGTTCATGGGAGCGCTGCTGGTGTGGGCGGACGTCCTCAGCGCGGTCTGACGGAGCGAAAGTCTGTGGACCGACGTGAACTCCGCGCCTCGGCCCGCGGCGGCCGGGAGTAGGATGGCCGCAGTCGGGAGGCGGTGATGAGCGCGAGCGGACTGAAGAACGAACCCGGTTTCGTCCATCTGCATGTGCGTTCGTCGTTCTCGCTGCTCGAAGGCGCGCTGACGATCGCGAAGCTCGCCGCCGTCGCCAAGGCCGACCGGATGCCGGCCGTCGCGCTCACGGACAACAACCTGTTCGGGGCGCTCGAATTTTCCGAGAAGCTGGCGGGGGCGGGCGTCCAGCCGATCGTCGGCATGGCGCTCGACGTGGAGTTCGCGGACCGGGAGGAGCGACCCGGTCGTCCCGGTCGCGACACGCGCCGCCCGCTCATAATTCTGCTGGCGCGGTCGGAGATGGGCTATCGCAATCTGATGGCCCTCGGCAGCCGCGCCTTTCTGGAAAGCGACGTCAACGAGGGGCCGCACGCCACGCTTGCGATGCTCGAGGCGCATCGCGACGGGCTGATCGCGCTGACCGGAGGTCCGGAAGGACCCGTCGACCGGGCCTTGTCGGACGGCGTCGAGGACATCGCGGCGGCGCGTCTCGACCGGCTGGCGGGGCTCTACGGCGATGCGCTCTATGTCGAGCTGCAGCGCCACGGGCTCGCGAGCGAGCGGGCGGTCGAAAGCGCGCTCGTCAATCTCGCCTACGCCCGCGGCCTGCCGCTCGTGGCGACGAACGGCGCCCGTTTCGCGGAACGAAGCGATCACGAGGCCCATGACGCCCTGATCTGCCTCGCCGAAGGCCGCTTCCTGGCGGAGGAGCAGCGCCGGCAACTGACGCCCGAGCACGGCCTCAAGAGCCGCGCCGAGATGGTGGCCCTGTTCGCGGACCTGCCGGAGGCGACGGCGAACACGGTCGAGATCGCGCGGCGCTGTTCGCACCGCCCGCGCACGATGAAGCCGATTCTGCCGCGGTTCACAGTCGGGGACGGGGAGGCGGCCGACGAGGCGTTCGAACTCCGCCGGCAGGCGGAGACGGGCCTCGCCGCCCGCCTCGCCGCCCATGGGCCGGCTCCCGGCCTGGCGGTCGAGGACTACGAGAAGCGTCTCGCCTTCGAGCTCGGCGTCATCGAGCGGATGAAGTTTCCGGGCTACTTCCTGATCGTGTCGGACTTCATCAAGTGGGCGAAGGATCAGGGCATTCCGGTCGGTCCCGGCCGCGGCTCGGGCGCCGGCTCGCTGGTGGCCTATTCGCTCACCATCACCGACCTCGACCCGTTGCGGTTCGGCCTGCTGTTCGAGCGCTTCCTGAACCCCGAGCGCGTCTCGATGCCGGACTTCGACATCGACTTCTGCCAGGACAGGCGCGAGGAAGTGATCCGCTACGTCCAGGATCGCTACGGCCACGACCGCGTCGCGCAGATCATCACTTTCGGCACGCTGCAGGCGCGCGGCGTGATGCGCGACGTCGGCCGCGTGCTGGAGATGCCCTACGGGCAGGTGGACAAGCTCTGCAAGCTCGTGCCCCAGAACCCGGCGAATCCGGTCACGCTGAAGCAGGCGGTCGTCGACGAGCCCAAGCTCGCCGAGGCGCGGACGGAGGACGAGAAGGTCGGGCGCATGCTCGACATCGCGCTGAAGCTCGAGGGATTGTACCGGCACGCCTCGACCCACGCGGCCGGTATCGTGATCGGCGACAGGCCGCTTTCGGAGCTGGTGCCGCTCTACCGCGACCCGCGCTCCGACATGCCGGTGACCCAGTTCAACATGAAGTGGGTCGAGCCGGCGGGCCTCGTGAAGTTCGACTTCCTCGGGCTGAAGACGCTGACCACGCTGACGACAGCGGTGAACCTGCTCAAGCGGCGCGGCGTGTCGGTCGATCTCGAGAAGATCCCGCTCGACGACGAGGCGACCTACGCCATGCTGTCGCGCGGCGAGACGGTCGGCGTGTTCCAGCTGGAAAGCGCCGGCATGCGGCGCGCGCTCGCCGACATGAAGCCGGACCGCTTCGAGGACATCATCGCCCTCGTCGCGCTGTACCGTCCGGGGCCGATGGCCAACATCCCGGTCTACTGCGCCCGCAAGCACGGGCTGGAGAAACCCGAATATCCGCATCCGAAACTCGCCCCGATTCTCGGGGAGACCTTCGGCGTCATCATCTACCAGGAGCAGGTGATGCAGACGGCGCAGTCGCTCGCGGGCTATTCGCTCGGCGAGGCGGACCTGCTCCGGCGCGCCATGGGCAAGAAGATCCGCTCCGAGATGGACGCCCAGCGCGAACGCTTCGTGTCCGGCGCGGTGGAGCACGGCATCGGCAAGGCGGACGCCTCGACCATCTTCGACCTGCTGGCGAAGTTCGCGGACTACGGCTTCAACAAGAGCCATGCGGCGGCTTACGCGCTGGTCGCCTACCAGACGGCCTATCTCAAGGCGAACTACCCCGTCGAGTTTCTGGCGGCGTCCATGACGCTCGACATGGGCTCGACCGACAAGCTGGCGGAGTTCCGGCAGGAGGCGCTGAGGCTCGGCATCGAGGTCAGGCCGCCTTGCGTGAACCGCTCGTCGGTCGCTTTCGACGTCGAGGACGGCGCGATTCTCTATGCGCTCGCGGCGCTGAAAGGCGTCGGCGGGCAGGCCGTCGCGGGGCTCGTTGCTGAGCGCAGGGAGCGGCGCTTCGCCGATGTCGCCGATTTCGCGCGCCGGCTGGACCCGAGGGCGCTGCCGAAGCGCGCGCTGGAGCAGATGATCCAGGCGGGCGCGCTCGACGCGCTGGAGCCGAACCGGGCGCGCGCGCTCGCCTGCGTCGAATCGATCATGGCGATCGCCGCGCGCACGCGCGATTCGGCCGAGGTCGGGCAGTCGGACATGTTCGGCGCGGCGGCTGACCCGATTCGGCCCGCCGCCCACGAGAGCTGGTCGACCGGCGAACGGCTGAAGCGTGAATACGAGGCGATCGGCTTTTTCCTGTCCGGCCACCCGCTCGACGACTATCGGCCTCTGCTCGAGAAGCTGAGGGTCCAACGCTATGCGGACTTCGTCGCGGCGGCGAAGCGGGGCGCGACCGGAGGGCGGCTCGCGGCGACGGTGCTGACGCGCCAGGAGCGCAAGACCAAGACCGGAAACCGCATGGGAATCGTAACGCTGTCCGATCCGAGCGGGCATTACGAGGCGGTGATCTTCTCCGAGGGCCTCGCGCTGCACCGCGATCTGCTGGAGCCGAACACTCCGGTGATCGTTTCGGTCAGCGCGGCGGTCGAGGGCGACGACGTGCGCCTGCGTCTCGAAGGCGTCGAACCTCTCGACCAGGCCGCCGAGAAACTGTCGCGGTCGGTGCGGATTTTCCTGCGGGAGCCGGAGCCGCTCGAGGCGGTCGCGCGGCGGCTGCAGCCGGGCGGAGACGGCGAGGTCAACGTGGTTCTGGTGCTGGAGGAAGGCGCGACGGAGGTCGAGATTCGCCTGCCGGGACGGTACCGGGTGTCGCCCCAGATCGCGGGCGCCCTGCGTACGGTGCCGGGGGTGGTCGCGGTCGATGCGGCGTGATCCCCGGTCTGGACCGAGCCTGCGCGTTTAGCGGTTGACAGGACCCTGCGCGGCCCCCTAAAGCACCCCCCGCGAAAGCAGGTCGCAAGGCTCATGCGTTCGCTGATCGTCTCGGCGTCAGCCTGGACGGATCAGACCGTGGAGGGGTGCCCGAGTGGTTAAAGGGGACGGACTGTAAATCCGTTGGCTCAGCCTACGTTGGTTCGAATCCAACCCCCTCCACCACCGTCCGATCCGACCTGCGGGTGTAGCTCAATGGTAGAGCAACAGCCTTCCAAGCTGATGACGAGGGTTCGATTCCCTTCACCCGCTCCATACGCCGCCTGAGGCGTCTCGTCGGGACATGCGACGGCGTCCCGCGGGACGCCGCTTGCAAAATGCCGTCCGCCGGTTCTAAACAGGCGCCGCGCCGTCGACCCGTCGATCGCCTTTCGTGTCATTCAGCCACCGCAGGACCTAGTTAAGAGCCATGGCCAAGGAAAAGTTCGCGCGGACGAAGCCGCATTGCAACATTGGCACGATTGGTCAC
>NZ_JBHUER010000009.1:35164-110603 GCF_042681025.1 Methylopila henanensis | reverse complement strand
ATCCTGTCCCCGCAACCAAACCTTCCAGACAAAAACGGCCGCCTTTGTAGGGCGGCCGTTTTGCCGTGCGCCAACGCCAGCGGCAACAGCGCCGGCAGGAAAGGGCCTCGGCAAAGCGGCGAGCCAGACACCAACGCTTCGCCTTCGTCGCGCAGGACGGTTGGGACAGGAGCGCTTCAGAGCCGCTACGGTTCTACGCCTCGGCGGCCTCTTTAAGGCGCCGAATGACGTCCAACCAGGTCTGTTCTGCGGCTCTCCAATACGCTGCTTTATTGCGCCGGCTTTACGGGATTCGTCTGCCGCCGTTTGCCAGGATCGAGCTTGCTTCGATGCGAGGCGCTTGGCGCGCGTCCACCAGTCGCGCGCCGGGGCCTTCAGGCTGCGAGAGCGGGCGGAGAGGCGGTCCGGACGGGCGCGTTTGCGCCGCTCACCACACCCTGGTCACGGTGAAGCCCGCCTGGCGGTAGAGCTCCACCAGACCCTTGGGGCCGGGCAGGTGCAGCGCGCCGACCGCGACGAAGGCGCCGCCGGCGGCGATATGGGGCTGCGACCGCTCCGCCATCACCGCGTTGCGCCGGTCCACCAGCGTCTCCATGAACTCGGAATAGGCGGTGACGTCGAGGGCCCTGCCGAAGGTCTCGCCCTTCATCGCGAGGTACCAGCCGATCCGGCGGTCGCGGTAGAGCTGCAGGGTGGTGGCGCGCAGGTCCTCGCTCGCGGTCTGGCTCGCCAGAAGGTCGCGGATCATCCGGCGCGCGGTCTCGTCGGGCGTCTTGGCGACGGCGTCGAGCTGCTCGGTCACGCTTTCGAGCCCGACGATCTCGGCGCCGGCGTCCCGGCCGAGCGTCTCGACCTGCAGGTCGATGGTGCGCATCCCGTCCGCGATCCGCTTGGTCTCGCAGGGCGCGACTTGCAGCGTGACGCCGAGGAACCAGGGCTTGAGCGAGGCGGCGAGGGAGGCGGGCAGGCCGCTGGCCGCGATCCGGCGGCCGACCTCCGCACGCTGGGCCTCGTCGAGGCCCTCGAGCCCGCCGCCGCTGAAATCGACGCCATTGGCGGTGACGTAGGAGATAACCTCGGCCTGGGTGGCCGCTCCCGTGGCGTTCGCCACCTCGACCACGACGGTTTTGGCCGCGCCGAGCGCGTGGCGCGCCGGTTCGCTCAGCGCCACGAGATCCTTTTCGGTGGTGTGCATGGTGCCGAACAGATAGGAGGGCGCCGCGGCGCCCTCCGCCTCGATGCGCCAGAGCAGTCCTTCCGCGTTCGGCACGGCGCGGGCGTCGCGCTCGAAGGCGGCGTAGGCCTCCGGCCGTTCGGCGCGGACCTTCGCGACGAGGTCGACGCCGCCGCAGGCCGGCGCCTCGGCGAGGGCCGGGGCGGAGGCGAACGCGAGCGCGGCGAAAGCGAGGACGCCAAGGCGGCTGATCATGGGCAGGCTCCCGTGCGAAATCTTCGCCATCATGCCGGAGATGTCCGACGGCCGCGTTAATGGGACCGTTGAAAAACGAGGCCGTCCGCCATGTCCGAAGCGCCGGAGGGAGGGTGGCGCGCGTTGAGCGCCGACATGCTATAGCGGTCGCCATGCCGCTCAGCTCCGACGAGATCGAACGCTACGCCCGCCACATCGTGCTGCGGGAGGTCGGCGGGCCCGGCCAGCAGAAGCTCGCGAAAGCCCGCGTGCTGCTGGTGGGCGCCGGAGGGCTCGGCAGCCCGCTCGCGCTCTACCTCGCCGCCGCCGGCGTAGGGACCATCGGGATCGTCGACGACGACGTGGTCTCGCTGTCGAACCTGCAGCGGCAAGTGCTGCACGGGACGCCGGACGTCGGCCGGCCCAAGACGGACTCCGCCGTCGACGCGATCGCGCGCGTCAACCCGCATGTGACGGTCACGGCCCACCCGTTCCGGCTCGACGCCGCCAACGCGATGGAACTGATCGCCTCCTACGACCTCGTCGCCGACGGTTCGGACAGTTTCGCGACCCGCTACCTCGTCGCCGACGCCTGCGCGCTCGCCGCCCGGCCGCTGGTGACCGCCTCGCTCGGGACCTTCGACGGCGCGCTCACCACCATCCGCGCCCACGAGACCGGGCCGGACGGCGCGCCGAACCCGACCTGGCGCTGTCTGTTTCCGGAGCCGCCGCCGCCCGGGACCGTCGCGCCCTGCGCCGAGGCCGGGGTGCTCGGCGCCCTCGCCGGCATGATGGGCTCGATGATGGCGATCGAGGTGATCCGCGAGATCGTCGGCTTCGGGCAGGGCCTCGTCGGCCGGCTGCTCGTGGTTGACGCCCGCGCGATGCGCTTCGAGACGATCTCCTACGGCTGGGACCCGGACAACCCGGTCACCGGGACGGCGCCGACGATCCGCGACCTGTCGATCCACGCGCGCGGCTGAGCCTGGCGCCGGTCAGCGCGCCCAGACGAAGGCGCCGCCGGACCGACGCACCACTTTCAGGCTGTCCCCCGACCGGATCGCGAGATAGCAGGATTCCCGCCGGGCCTGGCCGAGCTTCATGCAGAAGCCGTCGTCGTCGAGCCGCCAGGTGCCGTCGGTCGCGGCGCCGGCGCGCCCGCCCGTGCGCGTCACCTTGCCGTTGGGCGTGAACACGAAATCCGAGCGGCCCCCGCGCGGGCCTGTGGTCGAAACCGTGCGGCCGTCGAACCAGCCGGTTTTCAGCGCGTCCGGCGCCACCAGCTCGGCGGCGGCCGACAGGCCCGGCAGGCCCGCGAGCGCGAAAAGCGCGACGGCGAGAACGGCCGCGGCGTGGCGGAAACGCCGCCTGGCGGCTGTAGGCTGCATGCGCATCGTTCCACCCCATGTTCATCGAATGTTCCATGAACATGGATCGCTGCCGCCACGGAGTCAATCGCCGGGTTGCATTCCCGCAAGCGTTCGCGTTGTCTCCCGCGGAGCGGCGCCGCTTAAGCCGGGGCCTGGAGCAGGACGGATGCGCGATGATCGGGTCCCCGCCATCATGCCGACGGAGCCCGCCCGGCGCGCAAAAACTCCGGCCAGCTGGTCGCTGTTCCAGCTATGTCCGCGGAGACTGCTGCCCGGAAACGGCCGCTATCGCCTTTGTTTCCAGAGGGATAGCGGCCGATCCAGAATAGCCGCTCAGAGATCGCGGTCCAGCGAAACGTGCGAGAGTTCATCAACGCGCGTGGTCCGCGCCTCCTGTCGCGCGGCGCGGACCGTCAGAGCATGGCGGGGAGCACGCGGTCCGGCGGGCGGTGGCCGTCAAAGAAGGTCTTGATGTTGACGATGACCTTCTCGCCCATGTCCATGCGGCCTTCGAGCGTGGCGGAGCCGAGATGCGGCAGCAGCACCACCTTGTTCTGGCGCGCGAGCTTCACGAGCTTGGGGTTCACGGCCGGCTCGTTCTCGAACACGTCCAGCGCCGCGCCGGCGAGCTCGCCCGCCTCCAGCATCCGCGCCAGCGCCAGTTCGTCGATCACCTCGCCGCGCGCGGTGTTGACGACATAGGCCTCCTTCTTCAGCAGCTTCAGCCGCCGCGCCGAGAGCAGGTGATAGGTCGCGGGCGTGTGCGGGCAGTTGACCGACACGATGTCCATGCGCGCGAGCATCTGGTCGAGGCTTTCCCAGTAGGTCGCCTCGAGCTGCTCCTCCACATGCGGCGAGACCCGCCGGCGGTTGTGGTAGTGGATCGACAGGCCGAAGGCTTTGGCGCGCCGCGCCACCGCCTGGCCGATGCGGCCCATGCCGACGATGCCGAGGCGCTTGCCCCAGATGCGGCGGCCGAGCATCCAGGTCGGCGACCAGCCGGTCCAGTCGTGCTCGTCCGGCACCACCCGCGCGCCTTCCGCGATCCGGCGCGGCACGGCGAGGATCAGGCCCATCGTCATGTCGGCGGTGTCTTCGGTCAGCACGCCCGGCGTGTTGGTGACGGTGATCCCGCGGTCGAGCGCGGTCTGCACGTCGATGTTGTCGATGCCGTTGCCGAAGTTCGCGATCAGCTTGAGGTTCGGGCCGGCCTGCGCCAGCACGGCGGCGTCGATGCGGTCCGTCACCGTCGGCACCAGCACGTCGGCGACGGCGAGCGCCTCGCCCAGCGCGCTCTGCGACATCGGCGCGTCGTCGTGGTTCAGCTGCGCGTCGAACAGCTCGCGCATCCGGGTCTCGACCACGTCCGGGAGCCGGCGCGTCACAACGACGAGCGGTCGCTTCTTCATGGCCGTCGACCTTTCCGGGGGCGCTCGGGCGTCACGGTTAATCCATCGTCAACGCGGACGCGGGATGCTGGCGGCCGTGCTCGGGCGGGGAACGTCCGCGCACGGCAGATGAGCCGTCTCTAACAGACGGCGGGCGGAACGCAATACGGCGACGAAAGACGGAGTTCTCCGGGGCATGACGACATCGATTTTCCGCCGCCTTCCGCGCGCCGCGGCGGCGGCCGCCGTGATCGCCGCGACGCTCGCGCCGGCGGGCGCCCGGGCTCAGGCCGCGAAGCCGGGCGAGGCCGGCGTCATGATCGGTCCGGTCTCGGGCCTGCCGATTCCGCGCTTCGTCAGCCTGAAGTCCGCCAAGGTCTATGTGCGGCAGGGCCCGACCAAGGAGCATCCGGTCGCCTTCGTCTACCGGCGGGCCGGCGAGCCGGTGGAGATCACCGCCGAATACGACAACTGGCGCCGCATCCGCGATTCCGAGGGCGCGGAAGGCTGGGTCTGGCACAGTCTGCTGTCCGGCCGGCGCACCGCGCTGGTCGCGCCCTGGTCGAAGGACGCGGCGCTGCCGATCCATGTGCGCGCGGGCGCCGACGCGCGGCTCGCGGCGCGGCTCGAGCCGAAGGTGCTGGTGGAGGCCCGCCGCTGCGACGGGAGCTGGTGCCGCGTCGAGGGCGACGGCTTCGACGGCTGGATCGAGCAGAACCGGCTATGGGGCATCTATCCCGGCGAGCGGTTCGACTGACGGCGGAGGCAGGAATGACGCCAGCGGATGCTTGTCTTGTTCTGCCAGTTGATTTTGATGAATGTGAGGCAATCATCATTGCTAAAGGATGGCTCTCTGATGTCAAAGCTGTCGTAGGTGAAGCTAGGTACAGCCTCACATTCTATGATCCAGTGCGTCTTGTTGAGGAAGCTGAAGACGAAATGGAGAAAGGAGGAATCTTTTTCGAGCAAAATCTAGTCATCGTGCGATCTGTGACGCGATCCAACATGGAGAAGGCGTTAGTGTTTCTGGTCACCACAGGCCAGATCGCCGCGCTCGTGGCCGATTGACCGAATGGGGCGGGCGTTGGGCGAGCGATTGTTCGCCTGCACGCCAAGATTGCGGACTAAATCAGAGCGCCCTCGCGCGGCTCGCGGCCCGGCTCAAGCCGAAGGTGTTGGTGGAGGCCCGCAGCTGCGACGGAAGCTGGCGCCGCGTCGAGGGCGACGGCTTCGACGGCTGGATCGAGCAGAACCGGCTGTGGGGCGTCTACCCCGGCGAGCGGTTCTACCGAGCGTCTCAGGGCGCGTCGCAGCCGGGCGCGTCGAACAGGGCGCGCAGCCCGCAGGGCGAGGTCAGCATGGCGTCGCCATTGTGCCCGACGCCGGCGACCCGCCTCAGGACGTGGCGGAAGCCGTCCGGATGTCGTGCTGACAGGTAGTCGAAGTAGTTCAGGCCGCGGGCGAGCCGGTTCGGCCCCTGGGCCTCCGCCGCGCAGCTCCTGTCGAGCGCGCGATGGTTCGGATCGGCGTCCTTGGCGCCGAGCAGCATCACGACGTCGCGGGCCACGTACTCCGCCTCGAGCGTCGGCGCGTCGCGGTCGGCGGCGTAGGGCGGCCGGTCCTGCAGGCCGTATTTCCAGCGGTCGACGTCGGGACAGGCCTTCGGATCGGTCGGCGTCGAGCGATCGGCCGAAAAGTAGAGATAGGACGACGGGTTCGCGACCACGAAGCGCATGCGGACGCCGAGCCGCGCCAGCGCGGCGTCCTTCCGGAACGCCGCCGCGTAGCGCTGAACCACCTGACCGCCGGCCGAATGACCGGCGATGACGATCTGGCGGAGGTTCGGAAACAGCGCGCGGTCGGCCAGCCGGTCCATAATCGCGTCGAGCGCCTCGAACGAGCTCACCGGCGCAGGGCCCGTCGCCGGTTCGCCGCCCATCCAGCCCTCCGCCGTCCAGCGCAGCGTGTCCGGGGGCAGGTCTCGGGCCGGGATATCCTGATCGGCCAGGAATTGCGGGGTGACCAGCAGGGTTTCCGCCTGAGCCTCCGGTCCTGCGGCCACAAGCGCCGTCTCGGCGGAGCGGCGGTAGACGACGGCGTTTCGAAGGCGCCCGTGGATCACGGTCACGGCGCGGGTCACGCTCGGATCGGGCTTCGACCAGTCGCGCGAGACATAGAGACGGAAGACGCCCGCGCCCGCGGCGCCGGTGACGGGGAGGGGCGTGTCCGCGACGACCTTGACCGCCTCGCGATGCGAGGGGGCCGCAGCGGCGGGCCGATCTATGCCCAAGACTGCTCCGGAGATCAGAAGACCTGTCAGGAGCGCGACAGGCGCGGAGCGGGAGGCCTTGCCGGCGGGCGTCAAGGAAAAAGGCCGCCTCGGCGTGAGGCGGCCTTTCTTCACACTCGCGGGTCCGGTCAGGCCGTCACCCCTTGCGGCGCAGGCGCACCACGACGTCCACCCGCGAAATCTCCATGCCTTCCGGAATGTCCGGCAGGCGGTCGACCGAGACGTGCGCGCCGGGGATGTCGAACAGCTTGTTGTCGTCCTCGACCAGGAAGTGGTGGTGCTCGGTCACGTTGGTGTCGAACCAGGTCTTGGAGCCGTCGACCGCGAGCTCGCGCAAGAGGCCCACCTCGGTGAACTGGTGCAGCGTGTTGTAGACGGTCGCGAGCGACACCGGCACGCGGGCGCGCATCGCCTCCTCATGCAGGATTTCCGCGGTCACGTGGCGGTCGCCCTTGGCGTAGAGCAGACGCCCAAGGGCGATGCGCTGGCGGGTCGGCCGCAGGCCGGAGTCGCGCAGCATCCCTCCCACGTCGCGGGCGACGCAGAGCGACGGGCGAAGGCCGCAGTCTGAAGCCGCGGCGACCGCGCTGGCGGCGGCGGTGGTCGTGTTCGTCTCGGCCATCGTCGGTCTCGGACAATCTCTTACGCTGGGGCGTCCCCGGTCCGGCGGAGCCGGGCGTGGCGCGCATAATGACGGCCCTGCAAGAGACGCAGGGCGCTCGTGCGTTCAAAATAGCCTGCCGCGGCGCAGCGATCAACCTCCGGCGTTCGGGGCGCTTTCCGGTCGCCGAGCATGTGTGCTAGCAAAGCCGCGCCCGCGCGCCGGATCGCCGCGCGGCTCAGGGATCGAGCAGAGGACGCCGACGGAGCGACATGAGCGAACGCAAGGCCAGCTTTGAGTATGAGGATCTTCTGGCCTGTGGGCGCGGAGAGCTTTTCGGCGGCGGCAACGCCCAGCTTCCGCTTCCGCCGATGCTGATGTTCGACCGCATCTCGGAGATCTCCGAGACCGGCGGCCCGAACGACAAGGGCTTCGTCCGCGCCGAGCTCGAAGTGCGGCCGGACCTCTGGTTCTTCGACTGTCACTTCAAGGGCGATCCGGTGATGCCGGGCTGCCTCGGACTGGACGCCCTGTGGCAGATGACCGGCTTCTTCCTCGGCTGGCTCGGCGCGCCGGGGCGGGGCCGGGCGCTCGGCACCGGCGAGATCAAGTTCACGGGTCAGGTTCTGCCCAGCGTGAAGAAAGTCGTCTACGGCGTCGACTTCAAGCGCGTCGTGCGCGGCCGCCTCACGCTCGGCATCGCCGACGGCTGGCTTCAGGCGGACGGCGAGACCATCTACCAAGCCAAGGATCTGAAGGTGGGTCTGTTCAAGGCCGACGCCGCGGCGGCCTGAGCGCCGCTTCGGTCTAAGGCTCGGGATCAACGGCCCCTCCGCCGCGCGCGCCTCGCGATCAGGGTCGCGAGCCCCGGCGCGGGGCCATTCACAGGACTGGGAGGCTCCCCATGAGACGCGTCGTCGTCACCGGCATGGGCATCGTGTCGTCGATCGGAAACTCCACGCAGGAGGTGGTCGCCGCCCTGCGGGAAGCGAAGTCGGGCATCACCCGCGCCGAGCAGTTCGCCGCCCACGGATTCAGGTGTCAGGTCCAGGGCGCGCCCACGCTCGACGCCGCTGAGGTGGTCGACCGCCGCGCCATGCGCTTCCACGGCGGCGGCTCGGGCTGGAACCACGTCGCCATGGATCAGGCGATCCGGGACTCCGGGCTCGAGGAGAGCGACATCTCCAACGAGATGACCGGCATCATCATGGGCTCGGGCGGGCCGTCCACCAAGGTCGTGGTCGAGGCCGCCGACATCACCCGCGAGAAGGGCGGCCCGAAGCGGATCGGCCCGTTCGCGGTGCCGAAGGCGATGTCGTCGACCGCCTCGGCGACGCTCGCGACCTGGTTCAAGATCAAGGGCGTGAACTACTCGATCTCGTCGGCCTGCGCGACGTCGAGCCACTGCATCGGCAACGCCGCCGAGATGATCCAGTGGGGCAAGCAGGACGTCATGTTCGCGGGCGGCTGCGAGGAGCTCGACTGGACGCTGTCGAACCTGTTCGACGCCATGGGCGCGATGTCGAGCAAGTACAACGACACGCCCGCCACCGCCTCGCGCGCCTATGACAAGAACCGCGACGGCTTCGTCATCGCCGGCGGCGCGGGCGTGCTGGTGCTCGAGGAGTACGAGCGGGCCAAGGCGCGCGGCGCGAAGATCTACGCCGAGCTGACCGGCTACGGCGCGACCTCCGACGGCTACGACATGGTCGCTCCCTCCGGCGAGGGCGCGGTGCGCTGCATGCGGCAGGCGATGAAGACGGCGCGCAATCCGATCGACTACGTCAACCCGCATGCGACCTCGACCCCGGTCGGCGACCTCAAGGAGATCGAGGCGCTGCGCGCGGTGTTCGGCGACAAGTGCCCGCCGATCTCCGGCACCAAGTCGCTCACCGGGCATTCGCTCGGCGCCGCCGGCGTGCAGGAGGCGATCTATTCGCTGCTGATGATGCAGAGCGGCTTCATGGCCGAGAGCGCCCACATCGAGGAGCTCGACCCGGCCTTCGCCGACATGCCGATCCTGCGCGAGCGGACCGACAAGACCCTGAACGCCGTGATGTCGAACTCCTTCGGCTTCGGCGGCACCAACGCCACGCTGGTGTTCGAACGGGTGTGACGCCGACCGTCATCCCGGCCGAAGCGGCTTGAGCCCGCGCAGAGCCGGGATCGTCATCAGAATGAAGCTCATGTCCGGACGACGATCCCGGATCTTCGCTTCGCTCCGTCCGGGATGACGCGAACGTCCCCGGCGCATCCTTCGGAGGGGCGCATGGTCGCCGGACTTCTTTCAGGCAAGCGCGCCCTCGTCATGGGCGTCGCCAACGACCACTCCATCGCCTGGGGCTGCGCCAGGGCGCTGGCCGAGGCCGGCGCCGAGATCGCCTTCACCTATCAGGGCGAGGCCTTGGGCAAGCGCGTGCGGCCGCTGGCGGAGAGCGTCGGCTCCGATCTCGTGCTCCCGTGCGACGTCGAGGACATCGCCTCGGTCGACGCGGTGTTCGCGGCGCTGAAGGAGCGCTGGGGCGGGCTCGACCTGCTGGTCCACGCCATCGGCTTCTCCAACAAGAACGAGCTGAAGGGCCGCTACGCCGACACCACCCGCGAGAACTTCTCGCGCACCATGGTGATCTCGGCCTTCTCCTTCACCGAGATCGCGAAGCGCGCCGCCGAGCTGATGACGGGCGGCGGCGCGATGATCACGCTGACCTATGGCGGCGCGACCCGCGTCATGCCGAACTACAACGTCATGGGCGTCGCCAAGGCCGCGCTGGAGGCGAGCGTGCGCTACCTCGCCGCCGACTACGGCCCGCAGGGGATCCGCGTCAACGCGATCTCCGCCGGCCCGGTGCGGACGCTCGCCGGCGCCGGCATCGCCGACGCCCGGCTGATGTACGAGCACCAGCGCCGTCACGCGCCGCTCCGCCGCCCGATCACCATCGAGGACGTCGGCGGCGCCGCGCTCTATCTGCTTTCCGGCCTGTCGTCGGGCGTCACCGGCGAGGTCCACTTCGTGGACGCCGGCTACAACATCATCTCGATGCCGCGCACCGAAAGCCTGAAGACGATCGTCGCGGCCGAGGACGCGGCCGAAAAGGCGGCGCAGGGCTGACAAGCCGGAGGGCCGCGCAGGAGCGTCCGGTCCGGGCGAATGGCTGCGGTCCGGCTGACGCGCTTCTCGCGCGCCCCGGCGCAGGCATACTCGCCGCGATGATCCGCCCGTTCGATCCCCGCCGCCTCGCCGCGGCGCTCAAACCCAGCGACGCCCGCAAGCACACGCGGTTCGAGGACGCGGTCGCGTTCTGCATCGCGGTGGTGCTGATCGGCTTCGGGCTCGCGCTGCTGCAGGCGGCGGGGCTCGCGACCGGCGGCGTCGCCGGCATCGCGCTGATCCTGCATTTCGCCACCGGCTGGCCGGCGGGGCTGCTGTTCCTGCTGGTGAACGCGCCGTTCTACGCGCTGGTGTTCCGCACCATGGGGCGCGAGTTCGGACTGAAGACGCTGATCGTCAACGCGATGCTGGCTGGCTTCGGGGCGCTCGCGCCGCACGCCTTCGCGATCGACGTCCGCAGCGAGCCGTTCGCGGCGGTCGCCGGCGGCGTGCTGCTCGGCATGGGCGTGCTCGCGCTCGCCCGCCATCGCGCGAGCGTCGGCGGATTCAGCGCGCTCGCGATCTACCTGCAGGAGCGCGGCGTCATGCGCGCCGGCCTCGCCCAGGCGCTGACGGACTGCCTCGTGATCGCCTGCGCCGCCGCCGTGCTCGACCCCCGGCACGTCGCGCTTTCGGTGCTCAGCGCGGTGGTGCTGAGCGTCGTTCTCGTCCTCAACCACAAGCCAGGCCGCTACTCCGGCTTCTGACCGCGGCGGCTTCCTCCCCGAATCTGGACGCCTTTTGGGCATGCCTCGGACTCGCCTTCCGTGCGGCGCGCCATAGGTTGCGATGCACAAGGCGGGCGAACGGCGTCGGGGTTTCGACGCGCAGGCCCCGCCGCATCTCAACAGGGCGACGGGACGAACATGTGCGGAATCTGCGGTGAAGCGACCTTTCTCGGTCAGCCGGCGTCGGTCGAGGCCGTCGCCGCGATGGCCGGGTGCATGGTGGCGCGCGGTCCCGACGGCGAGGGCGTGGTCGCCCGCGGCCGCGTCGCCTTCGGCCACCGGCGGCTGAAGATCATCGACCTGTCGGAGCGCGCCGAGCAGCCGATGGTGGACCCGGCGCTCGGCCTGACCATCGTGTTCAACGGCTGCATCTACAACCACAAGGAGCTGCGCGCCGAGCTCGAGGCCAAGGGCCACGTCTTCTTCTCCGACGGCGACACCGAGGTCATCATCAAGGGCTGGAAGGAGTGGGGGACCGAGCTGCCGAAGAAGCTGTTCGGCATGTTCGCCATCGCCATCCACGAGCGCGACTCGGGCCGCGTCATCCTGATCCGCGACCGGCTCGGCATCAAACCGCTGTACATCTCCGAGGGCGCGGGCCGCGTCCGGTTCTCGTCTTCCCTGCCGTCGCTGCTGAAGGCGGGCGGGGTCGACACCGCGATCGATCCGGTCGGGCTCAACGCCTACATGAGCTTCCACTCGGTGGTGCCGGCCCCGCGCACCATCCTCGCGGGCGTCCGCAAGCTGCCGCCCGCAACCTTGCGCATCTACGAGCCGGACGGTCGCACCAAGGAGGAGGTCTACTGGACGGTCTCCTACGACCGCTCGGCGGCCGACGTGGCGCGCTCGTTCGAGGAGTGGCGCGAGCAGGTGCACGAAGGCCTGCGCACCGCCGTGAAGCGCCGCATGGTGGCGGACGTGCCGGTCGGCGTGCTGCTGTCGGGCGGCGTCGATTCCAGCGTCGTGGTGGCCCTGCTCTCCGAGCTCGGGCACCAGAACGTCGAGACCTTCTCGATCGGCTTCGAATCCCGCGGCGGCGAGGAGGGCGACGAGTTCAAGTATTCGGACATCGTCGCGCAGCGCTTCGGCACCAAGCACCACAAGATCACGATCGAGGAGCGGCGCATGCTCGACGCGCTGCCCGGCGCGGTCGAGGCCATGTCCGAGCCGATGGTCAGCCACGACTGCGTGGCCTTCTACCTGCTGTCGGAGGAGGTCCGGAAGCACGTCACCGTGGTGCAGTCGGGGCAGGGCGCCGACGAGATCTTCGCGGGCTACCACTGGTACCCGCCGGTCGCGGCCTCCAACGCGCCGGCCGCGGACTACGCCCGCGCGTTCTTCGACCGCGACCACGCGCGCTACCTCGCGCATGTGACGGAGGCCTACGCCACCGCCGACGACGCCCGCGCCTTCGTCGAGGACCATTTCGACACGCCCGGCGCCGACGACGCGGTCGACAAGGCGCTTCGGCTCGACAGCCTGGTGATGCTGGTCGACGACCCGGTGAAGCGCGTCGACAACATGACCATGGCCCATTCGCTGGAGGCGCGCGTGCCGTTCCTCGACCACGAGCTGGTCGAGCTCGCGGCGCGCATTCCGGGCGAGCACAAGCTCGCCGACGGCGGCAAGGGCGTGCTGAAGGACCTCGCGCGCCAGATCGTGCCGAGGGAGATCGTCGACCGGCCCAAGGGCTACTTCCCCGTGCCGGGGCTGAAATACCTTGAAGGCCAGACGCTCGAGATGGTCCGCGACGCGCTGGGCAGCCAGGCGGCGCGCGAGCGCGGCCTGTTCCGGCCGGAGTATCTGGAGACCCTGTTCGCGGACCCGCAGGCGCATATCACGCCGCTGAGGGGCTCCGAACTGTGGCAGTGCGCGCTGCTGGAGATCTGGCTCCAGACCCACGGCGTTTGAACGAACGGAAAGCGGGACGGTGGCGATGACGGCGATGCAGACGCAACACGGCGAGCGGTCGGCCGCGCGCGGCGACGGCCAACCGACGGGAGCGCCCGGGGTCAAGGCGAACGCGATCGTCGACTGCGGGTGGGGCCGACTGCTGTTCGGCCAGACCTTCCAGGACCCGGCGCTTCTGGCCGAGGCGCTGCGCGAGGAGGGGCCGGAAGCCCGCGACATCGCGGTCTATGTCGACGATCCGCACGTGCTGCTGGCGCAGGCCCCGCTTGAGCTGTTCCTTGATCCGAGCCACATGTTCCGCCTCGATCTCGAGGCCTACGAGCCGTCGAGCCGCGGCCAGCGCGCCTTCAACGTGCGCCGCCTCGCCCGGCCTTTCGACGCCGAGGAGGTGAACCGCATCTACGCCTCGCGCCACATGGTGACGGTGCGCCCCGACTTCTTCGAGCGCCACGCCGGCGGCGACGCCGTGATCCATCTCGTCGCCGAGGACGCGCGCACCCACGCCGTCATCGGCACGGTGACCGGCGTCGACCATGGCCGCTCCTTCGGCGATCCGGAGGGCGGATCGTCGCTCTGGTGCCTTGCGGTCGACCCGCAGGCGCCCCATCCCGGCGTCGGCGAGACGCTGGTGCGCAGGCTCGCCGAGACGCTGGCCGAACAGGGCGCCCGCTCGATGGACCTGTCGGTAATGCACGACAACGCGCAGGCGATCGCGCTCTACGAGAAGCTCGGCTTCGTCCGCATCCCGACCTTCTCGGTGAAACGCAAGAACTCGATCAACGAGCGCTTGTTCGTGGGCGACCAGGGAACGGAAGGGCTCAACCCCTACGCCCGGATCATCGTCGACGAGGCGCGCCGCCGCGGCATCGGCGTCGACGTCACCGACTCCGAGGGCGGGTTCTTCCGCCTGACCCATGGCGGGCGCTCGATCCTGTGCCGCGAGTCGCTGAGCGAGCTGACCACCGGCGTCGCCATGTCGATCTGCGACGACAAGGCCGTCACCCGCCGCGCGGTGTCGCGCGCGGGCGTCACGGTGCCGGACCAGATCGAGGCCGGCGACCGCGCGAAGCTGGAGGATTTCCTGAAGCGCTACGGTTCGGTGGTGGTGAAGCCCGCCCGCGGCGAGCAGGGCCGCGGCATTTCGGTCGGGCTCGAGACCGTCGAGGAGACCGAGGCGGCGATCGAGCGCGCGCGCGCCTTCTGCGACCGCGTGATCGTGGAGCAGAAGGCGGAGGGCGAGGACCTTCGGCTCATCGTCATCGACTTCAAGCTGGTGGCCGCCGCGGTGCGGCGCCCCGCGCAGATCACCACGGACGGCCGTTCATCCGTGCGCGACCTGATCGCGGCGCAGAGCCGACGCCGCTCCGCCGCGACCGGCGGCGAGAGCTCGATCCCGATCGACGCCGAGACCGAGCGCTGCGTGCGCGCGGCGGGCTTCGCGCTCGATGACGTCGCGCCGTCCAACCAGACCATCGTCGTGCGCAAAACGGCGAACCTGCACACCGGCGGCACGATCCACGACGTCACCGGCGTGGTGCATCCGACGCTGGTGGACGCCGCGGTGAAGGTGGCGCGCGCGATCGACATACCCGTGGTGGGCGTCGACTTCATGGTCCGCGCTCCGCACGAGCCGACCTACGCCTTCATCGAGGCGAACGAGCGGCCCGGCCTCGCCAACCATGAGCCGCAGCCGACGGCCGAGCGCTTCGTCGACCTGCTGTTCCCGCTGTCGGTGCCGACGGCGGTGCGCCGTCACGGGCTCGGCTGAAGCGCGGCCGGAGCGCCGCGCTTGTTCGACGGGCGCGACGCCTGAAATCATCAGGCCCTAGATGCCTGCGCCGAGGTCCACGAAGTCGCGCAGCAGCGTCTGCGGGCTCCGACGCTCCAGACCGTTCGCGAGATAGTAGCTCTGCGCCGAGATCTCCGGCGCCGCCGTGATCTCCCACCATTCCGGGCGCGTGAGCGGCCCGATGGCGAAAAGCCAGTCCGAGGGCGTCGCGTACCTGTCGACCACGGCGCAGCCGAACGTCTTGACGCCGAGGCCGAGGTCGTCGGCCACGAGCAGTCCGCGCTCCTTCAGCTTGATGTAGGCCGGCTCGTTCAGGTCGTCGAACGAGGAGCGGGGGCCGGTGCAGTTGACGATCGTGTCGACCTCGATCCCGACGGTCTCGCGCGAACCGCGCGGACGCAGGTTCACGAGGGCGCCGGACGGCGTGCGCTTCAGGCCGTCGATGCGGCCGGCCCGGACCTGAAGGCGGCCCGACCGCACGAGCTGGTCGATCGGCGACGCCACGGCCCCGGCCATGCGGTGACGGTGCACGTCCCAGATGGTGCGGCCGTGGCGCAGGAAGCGGCGGCGCTCGTCCCGGCTCCACGAAGTCCAGACGCTCGCAAGGCTCGGACGCGCCGCGTCGATCACGCGCTGCCATGGCACGCCCTGCGCCGCCGCCTCGCGCGCCTCCCGCTTGAGCAGGCGCAAGGCCGCCAGCGGCGTCAGCGGCCGGTCCTCGAAGGCGTTTCGCCACTGGCCGCCATGGACATGGCGGTTCGGCAGCAGGCCCCGGCGCGACAGCGCGATGATCGGGCCTTGGTGACCGTTGCGCGCGAGGCGCAGCGCCACGTCGACCATCGTAAGGCCCGAGCCGATCAGCAGCACCGTCGCGCCGCTGGCGGGCAGCCGGTCCTTGTGCACGTCCCAGGGGTCGGGAATGAACACAGGCGAGTCCAGCACGCCCTCGTCCCTGAAGCGGGGCGTCTTCGGCGGCAGGTTGCCGGTGGCGAGCACGACGTGCGTGCCGCGCAGAACGCGTCCGTCGCGCAGGAGCGCGTAGGGCTCCCCCTCTCGGCCGATCTCGACGACGTCGCCGCGAACGCGCGTCAGCCGGCCCGCGAGCACGTTCCGCTCGGTGACGTCCTCGATGTAGTCGCCGAAGGACCGGCGGGACACGAAGGAATCCTTCAAGCCGCCGTCGTCGGCGTTGAGCTCGTGCGGACGGTTCGCGCCCAGCCAGTCCTGGAAGGACGGCGACAGCCCGACCTCCATGCGGAACAGCGGCACGTTGAGCAGGTGCTCAGGGTCGCAGGCGCCGTAGGCGACGCCGCGGCCGAGCGCGCCGGCCCGTTCGATCAGGACGACGCGGTTGGCCGGATTCTCGATTGCGCGCAGCGCGAGAAGCGAGCCGCTCAGCCCTCCTCCGACAACGAGGATGGTGCGCGGCTTCGTCACTTCAGCAGACATGGAGACGTGTCCGGGAGGAGTAATCATAGTTCTTCTGTCGAATTACCATATTCTATCCGCCGCACCACCGGAGCGGAGCCGAAGCGGGCCGCAGGCGACGATCGGGCGCAGGAGCCTTCCGCGCCCGCGGCGGCGAAGATCGCCTGTCCGGGCCGCGCCGGACCGGGCCGCGCCGCGTGAACGTCGGGATGACGCGCCGGCCACCGCGCCCTAAACAGAGGCGAGCCGAATCACCCTGTTCCCGCTGCGAGGCCTCATGGCGCGTCTTGATGTCGACATCGATTATCTCGGCGAGCAGCTTAAGGCTCTGCTCCGAATTCCGAGCCCGACCGGGTTCACCGACACGATCACCCATGCGGTGGTCGACGAGCTTCAGCGGCTGGGCGTCGAGCCGGAGGTGACGCGGCGCGGCGCGATCCGCGCCAAGCTGAAGGGCAAGGCGAAGGATCCGTCGCGCGCGCTGATCGCGCATCTCGACACCCTCGGCGCGCAGGTGAAGTACCTGAAGCCCAATGGGCGGCTCGAGCTGGTCCCGATCGGCAACTGGTCCGCGCGCTTCGCCGAAGGCGCGCGCTGCACGGTCTTCACCGAGGCCGGCGCCTATCGCGGCTCGATCCTGCCGCTGAAGGCGTCGGGCCACACCTACGCCGACGAGATCGACACCCAGCCGACCGGCTGGCCCTATGTGGAGGTGCGCGTCGACGCTCTCGTGCGCGACGTTCCGGACCTGAACCGGCTGGGCTTCCATGTCGGCGACGTGGTGGCGATCGATCCCGAGACCGAGTTTCTCGACAACGGCTTCATCGTCTCCCGCCACCTCGACGACAAGGCCGGCGTCGCGATCCTGCTCGCGACGCTGAAGGCGATGATCGACTCGGGCAAGAAGCCCCCGGTCGACACATGGTGGGTGTTCTCGATCGCCGAGGAGGTCGGCGTCGGCGCCTCCGCGGTGCTGCCGCACGACGTCGCCGCCATGGTGACGATCGACAACGGCACCACCGCGCCGGGGCAGGCCTCCGACGAGTTCGGCGTGACCATCGCCATGGCCGACCAGACCGGACCGTTCGACTACCATCTCACCCACGAGCTGATCCGGCTCGCGCGCGACAACGACATCCGCCACCAGCGCGACGTGTTCCGCTACTACCGGTCGGACAGCGCGTCGGCGATCGAGGCCGGCGCCGACGTGCGCACCGCGCTCGTGACCTTCGGCATCGACGCGAGCCACGGCTATGAGCGCATCCACATGCACGCGCTGCGCTCCCTCGCCGAGCTGATGACCGCCTATGTGACGAGCCCGATCGACATCAAGCGCGACGCCAAGCCGGTCGGGTCGATCGAGGGGTTCCCGCATCAGCCGACCGAGCCGGCCGAGCCGGACATCGAGCCGACCGAGGAGCTGCGCGCCGGCGAGTAGGCTACTTGATCGCCAGCACCTGGATCACGGCCGGGCCGAGGATGACCACGAAGATCACCGGCAGGAAGAACACGATCATCGGCACGGTCAGTTTCGGCGGCAGGGCGGCGGCCTTCTTCTCGGCCTCGGCCATGCGCATGTCGCGGCTGTCCTGGCCGAGCACGCGCAGCGCCGTGCTGACCGGCGTGCCGTATTTGTCGGCCTGGATCAGGGCGGTGGCGACCGATTTGACGGAGTCGAGGCCGGTGCGCGCGCCGAGGTTCTCGTAGGCCTGCCGGCGGTCCTGCAGGTAGGACATCTCCGCCATCGCGAGCGTCAGCTCTTCGGCGAGCGCGACCGACTGCGAGCCGATCTCGTCCGCGACCTTGCGGAAGGCGGCCTCGATCGACATGCCGGATTCGACGCAGATCAGCATCAGGTCGAGCGCGTCCGGAAAGGCGCGCTTCATCGACAACTGGCGCTTTGCGGTCTGGTTCTGGAGATAGAGCTCGGGCGCCTTGATGCCGAGGTAGGTCGCGAAGATCACGCCGCCGAGGCGGACCGGCCAGGTGAGGCCGAAGTCGTTGATCAGGAACAGGTAGATCAGCGCGATCGCCATGAAGGCGAGCGGCGCGACGAGCCGGAAGAACAGGAACGTGACCATCGCTCCGGGCCCGCGATAGCCGGCCATCTGCAGCCGTTCCTTGGCGTCCTCGGTCCCGAGGTGCTTCGCCAGGTTGAACTGGCTGACCACGTTCTGCATGTAGGCCTTGGGCTCGCGCTTGAGCCCCTTGCGCTCGCCGCGCGCCAGCCGCTCCCGCTCCCGCGCGCGGATCTTCGAGCGCTCGAGCGCGACCGATTTCATCCGCTTGTTGAGCGCGTCGCCCGCGAACAGCGGCATCGCGAAGGTCAGCACCGTCGCCGCCGCGGCGACCGCCGCGAGCAGCATCGCGACCGAGCGCGGATCGCTGGCCATTCTGAAGAGCTCGTTGATCACCCGACGTTCCCCGTGGTCTTCAGAAATCGAAGTTGATCATCTTCCGCATGATCAGGACGCCCGTAAGCATCAGCACGCCCGAGCCGACGAGCATCACGCGGCCGAGGTCGGTGGTCCACATCAGGTTCATGTAGCTCGGGTTGAGCACGGCGATGATCATGACGGTGATGATCGGCAGCGAGCCGATGATGGCGGCCGAGGCTTTCGCCTCCATGCTCATCGCCTGGATCTTGGCCTTCATCTTCTTGCGGTCGCGCAGCACGCGCGCGAGGTTGCCGAGCGCGTCCGAAAGGCTGCCGCCGGACTTCGACTGGATCGCGATGACGATGCCGAAGAAGTTCGCCTCGGGCACCGGCATGCGCTCGTAGAGCTTGCCCACGGCTTCGGCCAGCGGGATGCCGACGGTCTGCGCCTCCACGATGGAGCGGAACTCGCCCTTGACCGGCTCCTGGGTCTCGTTCGCGACGATGCGGATGCAGTCGCCGAGCGGGAGGCCGGCTTTCAGGCCGCGCAGGATCACCTCGACGGCGTTGGGAAGCTCGAGCAGGAAGCGGGCGATCCGGCGCTTCTTGAGGAAGGTGAGGATCCAGCGCGGGAGCCCAAGGCCGCCGACGAAGGCGCCGGCGAGGCCCGCGAGCGGTTCGCCGGTTCCGGCGAGCGCGGCGAACCCGAGCCCAACCGCGAGGCCCAGGCTGAGGAGATAGAACTGCTTCTTCGTCCAGTTCAGCCCGGCCTGATCGATGCGCATCTTCAGGTTGGGGCGGTTGATGCGCTTCTGGCGCTCGTCGAGCGCCTTCAGGCTGTCCGCGACCTGTCCGCGCCGCAGGCTCTCCGCCGCGGCTTCGGTCGCCGTTCGGCGGCGGTCGACGCCGCCGAACGCGCGCTGCCGCTGCTCGAGGCGCTTCTCGCCCGACAGGAACGGGTAGATCAGGGCATAGGCCGCTCCGCCCGCCGCGACGGCGGCGAGGAGGATGACGGGCAGGCGCTCCATATCCATCTGTGCGGCCGATCCGTGGGTTAGGCGACCCGGGTGGGGGTGTCGACGTCCATCGCGTCGATCGCGGCGGCGAGGCGGTTCTCCTCGCCGAAGTAGCGCGCGCGCTCCCAGAACCGCGGCCGGCCGATGCCGGTGGAGCGGTGCCGGCCGATCAGGCGCTTGTTCGCGTCCTCGCCGAGGATGTCGTAGAGCAGGATGTCCTGCGTGATCACCACGTCGCCTTCCATGCCCATCACCTCGGTCACGTGGGTGATGCGGCGCGAGCCGTCGCGCAGGCGCGACGCCTGGACGATGACGTCGACCGAGGTGCAGATCATCTCCTTGATCGTCTTGGACGGCAGCGTGAAGCCGCCCATGGTGATCATGGATTCGAGACGCGACAGGGCTTCGCGCGGCGAGTTGGCGTGCAGCGTCCCCATCGAGCCGTCATGGCCGGTGTTCATGGCCTGCAGCAGGTCGAAGGCCTCGGGTCCGCGCACCTCGCCCACGATGATCCGCTCGGGACGCATGCGCAGGCAGTTCTTGACGAGGTCGCGCATCGTGACCTGGCCTTCGCCTTCGAGGTTCGGCGGGCGGGTCTCGAGGCGCACCACATGCGGCTGCTGGAGCTGGAGCTCGGCGGCGTCCTCGCAGGTGATGATGCGCTCGTCCTCGTCGATGTAGCGCGTGAGGCAGTTGAGCAGCGTGGTCTTGCCCGACCCCGTGCCGCCCGAGATCAGGACGTTGCAGCGGACGCGGCCGATGATCTTGAGGATCTCGGCGCCTTCCGGGCTGATCGAGCCGAAGCGCACGAGCTGGTCGAGCGTCAGCTTGTCCTTCTTGAACTTCCGGATCGTGAGCGTCGGGCCGTCGAGCGCGAGCGGCGGCGCGATCACGTTGACGCGGGAGCCGTCCGGGAGACGCGCGTCGCAGATCGGCGAGCTTTCGTCGACGCGGCGGCCGACCTGGCTGACGATGCGCTGGCAGATGTTCAGGAGCTGGGCGTTGTCGCGGAAGCGCACCGCCGTCGCCTGCACCTTGCCGGCGACTTCGATGTAGGTGCGGTCGGCGCCGTTGACCATGATGTCCGCGATGTCGTCGCGGGCGAGCAGCGGCTCCAGCGGGCCGTAGCCGAGGACGTCGTTGCAGATGTCGTCGAGCAGCTCCTCCTGCTCGGCGATCGACATCACCACGTTCCGGATCGCGATGATCTCGTTGACGATGTCGCGGATTTCCTCGCGCGCGCTCTCGGTGTCGAGGCGGGCGAGCTGAGCGAGGTCGATCGCCTCGATCAGGGCGCCGAAGATGCGGCTCTTCGTCTGGTAGTACTCTTCGTTGCGGCGGCCGTCGGAAGCCACCGGAGGCGGTACGGCGCTGGGCGACGCCGGGCGTGGCTCGGGCTCCGGCGCAGCGATCGGCGCGACGTTGATCAACGGCGCGCCGAGGCCCGCCGCGATCGTGTTCCGCGTGAAGCCGGCGGCGCCCGAAGGCGTCGGCGATCCGCGTTTTCCGAACATGCGATCCGCTCCTCTTCCCGCACCGACCGGAAGGTCAGCCGGCCTTCTTCCGGTTCATGCGAGCCATCAGCGGCTCCAGGAACGCGCGCTTGGCCGCGCGCGCTTCCGAACGGCCGGTGAGGCGCTTGGCGAGATCGACGAAGATGTCGTTGATCTTGTTGCTCGGAGCGGTCTCCGCGATCATCTGGCCGTTGTTCGCGGCGGCGCCGAACAGCGCCGGGTCGAAGGGGATGATCGCCGCCGCCTCGAGATCCAGCGCCTTGCAGAAGTCGCTCGGCTTGATCTCGGCGCGCTTGGGCATGCCGGCCTGATTGATCACCAGCCGGGCGGCCGCGTCGTTGGGACGGGCGGCCTTGAGCAGGTCGATCAGGTTCTTGGCGTTGCGCAGGTTGGCGAGGTCGGGCGAGGCCACGATCACGACCTCGTCGGCCGAGATCAGCGCGCGCTTCGACCATGCGGTCCAGACGTGCGGCACGTCGAGCACGCTGCAGGGCACGTTCGAGCGCATGATGTCGAGCAGCGGATCGAACACGTCCTCGTGGAAGTCGTACACGCGGTCGAGGGTCGCCGGCGCGGCGAGCAGCGAGAGCTGCTCCGTGCACTTCGACAGCAGGCGGTCGACCAGGGCGCCGTCGAGGCGGTCCGGGGCGAACACGATCTCGGCGACGCCCTGCGGCGGGTCCTGGTTGAAGTTCAGGCCTGCGGTGCCGAAGGCGAGGTCGAGATCGACCACCACGCTGTCGAGCTTGAGCTGGCGCGCGATCGCCCAGGACACGTTGTGGGCGATCGTCGACGCGCCGACGCCGCCCTTGGCGCCGACGAAGGCGATCGTGCGGCCGACCGGATCGGCGCCCGGGGCGCGGAAGATCTCGGACAGCGAGCGCACGAGATCGACCACGCCGAAGGGCGGGACGAGATAGTCGCTCACGCCCTGCCGCATCAGCTCGCGGTAGAGCAGCACGTCGTTGACCTGGCCGATCACGACCACCTTGGTGCCCGCGTCGCAGACCTCGGCGAGGCGCTGCAACGTGTCGATCAGCCGCTCGCGGTGGGCGTCGCCCTCGATGACGACGACGTTGGGCGTCGGCGCGGCCTTGTAGGCCTCGGTGGCGGCCAGGCCGCCGCCCATCTGGACCTTGACGTGCGCCTTCTCCATCCGGCGGTCCGTCGTCACCTGCTCGATGAGGCGGGCGATCTCCGGCGTCTCGCAGAAGGCCTGGATCGACACGCGCGGCAGCGGCGCGATCACTTCCGAGGGGGAGGCGCCGGAACGGGCGCCCGCGGCGTAGTCCCCGGTGTAGATGCGATCGGTCACTGGGCGCCTCCCGTGTTGCTGGCCCGGACGCCTTCGGTCTTGTAGCGGGCGGAAGTGACCTCGCCGACGCGGTGCTTCTCAATCACCGTCTGGCGGCGACCGGCGTAGATCGGCGTCTCCGTCCGCGGGCGGGCGAGGTCTTCCGGATCGGCCACGACCGCCGCGAGGTTCTGCTGCGTCGCGCAGCCGAAGTTCCAGTAGTCGCGGTTCTGGGTCGCGCCGTACCAGTCGCCGCCGCCGTTGCCCATGTCGTCCGGCCACAGGCCGCAGGGGTGCGGGACCTCGGCCTTGAGCTTCACATAGCCGAGCTTGATGGGCGCCAGATGGTCGGGGCCGGAGGCGGAGTAGCGCTGCGTGAGCACCGCGGTCGACGGCACGCCCGCCGAGGCGAGGGTCGCGCGGAGCGCGGAGGCCGAATAGGCCGCCGCTGCGTCGCTTGCGCCGCCACGGGGCACCATCATGGCGAGCGGGCCGCGCCCGTTCTTGCGCCAGTCCGCCGCGAAGGCGCGGATGTCCTCCTTCTGGCGCGCGGTGAGCCCGTCGCGGCCCGCCCCGACGGGCAGGTCGAGCCGCGCCGCGCCTTCGGTCAGCACGATCGGATGCCGCTGGTCATACTGCTGCGGGTAGTCGTCGGCGACGATCCGGTCGCCGTGGCAGCCCGCGAGCGTGACGGAGGACGCCGCCACGAGCAGGACGCCGAGCCTGGCGCGCGTCGATGATGAGAGAAAGGACTTCATCGGTCAGAACTCCGGGAGCGCGCTGGCTCAGTCGATGATGAAGCCGCCGCGGCGGTGGCTGACGGTGGAGGGGTCGATCTTGCCCGGCACGCCGTAGAGGCGGTTCAGGCGACCGAGCAGGATGGCCGACTGGTCGGTGGGCTCGGCGAAGCCGGCGTCCGGCGCGGCGAGCTTGGCGGGCGTGGTCGGCTTGGCGAGGTAGGGCGTCACGAAGATCGCGAGCTCGGTCTCGTTGCGAACGAAGTCGTTGGAGCGGAACAACGTGCCGAGCACCGGCAGGTTCATCAGGCCGGGCAGGCCGTTCACGGCGCGGCGCGTGCTCTGCTGGATCAGGCCGGCGAGGACGATGGAGCCGCCGGAAGGCAGTTCGAGCGTCGAGTCGGCGCGGCGGGTCTTGAGGCCGGGGATGGACGTGCCGCTGATCTGGATCGCGGTCGTGCTGTCGATTTCGCTGACCTCGGTCGCGACCTTCAGGTTGATGCGGCCGGACGACAGCACGACCGGAACGAAGTTCAGGCCGACGCCGAACTCCTTGAAGGTGACGGTGGCGGCGTTGGTTTCGCGGTCGACGCCGGTGATGATCGGGAACTCGCCGCCGACGAGGAACTTGGCGGTCTCGCCCGAGATCGCGGTCAGGGTCGGCTCCGCGAGGGTGCGCGAGACGCCGTTGCGCTCGAGCGCCTGAAGCTGCGCGCCGAAGGTGCCGGACCGGTTGAATCCGCCAAGCACAGGGTTGGTCAGGACGCCGGTCGCGTCGCCGCCCGCCATCATCGGGGGGAACAGGTTGCTGGGCACCGCGCCGGAGGCGCTGAAGGGGAAGAGGGTCGATCCGACGACCTTGACGCCGAGGATGTCGAGGCCGTTGGCGGCGTAGTCGAAGCCGAGCTGCTTGAGCACGTCGCGGCGCATCTCGACGACCTTGACCTTCAGCATGACCTGGTCCTGGCCTTCGATCTTCAGCGCGTTCACGACCTTCTTCGGGTCCGCCATGTAGCCGGACGCGATGTCGATCGCGGTCTGCGCCTCCTGCGCCGACTTCACCGAACCGGTGACGACCACGCCGTCGCCGACGCCTTCGACGCGCACGCGGCCACCGTCGATGGAGCGGTTGATCGAGGAGCGGATCGAGCCGACGTCGCGGGAGACCGAGACCTCGTAAGAGGCGATCTCTCGTCCGTCGCTGTCGAGGAACTTGACGTCCGTCTGGCCGGGGCCTGCGCCGATCAGATAGGCCTTGCGGGCGGTGCGGACGACCGCGTTCGCCACGGCGGGATCGGCGACGAACACTTCCTTCGCGTCGCGCGGCAGGGTCACCGAGAAGGATTTGCCGATGCCGAGATCGACATGTCCGGAATCGCCCCCGCCATAGCCCTGCTCGAGATAGGTCGGGTCGGCGGCGAAGGCCGGCGCGGGCGCCGCCAGCGCGAACGCGCAGGTCGCGACAAGCGCCATCCGCAGGCTGCGCGCGAGGCCGTCGGGGCGGCGATTGTCGTCATGGCGGCTGAGTAGGCTCATGGCGGTCGAAGTCCTGGCCGAGGGCCGGTCGGTCCGGCGCGGGGCGGGAAGAGCGAAGGAGAGATGCTGAAGCCAGGAGCGGCGCGCGGTCACCGGGCGGCTCCCTGGCTGGCGACGCCGAACCGGACGACGGTCACGCGGCCGCGCTTCTCCGCCGGGTCGAGCGACGCGTCCGCGGCGTTCGGGCTGGAGTCGATCAGCGAGCGGAGCGCCAGGGCGATGGTGCCGAGCTGCCGGCTGAGGGCGAGCTGCTCGGACTGGGACGGCGTCAGCTCAAGCGTCGCGGTCTTGCCGACGACGACCTTCTGGCCGTCCTTGTCCTCGACCGCCTGGTCGATGGCGAGGACGCGGATGTTCGCGGCGATCGTCTCGGAATAGGTCTCGTCCCGTCCGCCCGCGCCCTGCACGCGGCGGGTCAGGATCACATCGACGCGGTCGTTCGGCAGGATGAAGCCGCCGGCGCCGGTTTCGGGCGAGATCTCGACGGAGATGGCGCGCATGCCGGCGGGCAGGATCGCGGCCATGTAGCCGGAGCCGGAGCCCTTGATCAGCTTGTCGGGACGGATCGGCTCGCCGGCGACGAAAGGCGACCGCGCGATCGCGCCGACATTGTCTTGCGCGGCGGTGGGCGCGCCGGCTTTCGTCACGAAATGCGGGCTCGCGGCCTCTTCGGGCCAGGCCTGCCAGCGCATGTCCTCGGAGCGAATCACGCCGCCCATCTGGATGTCGGAGGCGGCGACGAGCACCTCGACGGTCTTGAGCGGCGCGACGTCCGTGACGGCGGGCGCCGGTTCGTTCGATCCACCGGCGAGCAGCGCGGCCCCGATGCCTGCGACGATCGCAATTCCCAGAACAACGATGCGCGCGGCCTTCATCGAACGGCTCCCCCTTCACGCCTCCGAAGCCACGTTTCCGCAGTCCTCGAACTCTCGGGACAGTCAAACAGCCATTCGTCAATTCATGGTTAACAATCAGTCTGCAGCGCTGTTAAGTTGTTTATTCGCTTCAATTGTTCGTTCGACAACTGTCGCTCGGCGGGACTCCTCGAACCGGATGACATAGTCGTCGCCGGCGTATTGCGAGACGGGGCCGGGGGCGCCGTTCAGCCGACGAGAGCGAACCACTGCGTCTGCGGCAGCAGCAGCAGGGTGCCGGCCGCGATCGCCACGCCGTAGGGAACGCCCGAGGCGGGATGGTGCAGCTTGGCGAGCCAGCCGATCCGCACGAACTGGGCCGGCAGCGGGTACTTGCGGTAGATCATCACGCCGAGCGTGAGCGCTCCGCCGAACAGGGCGAACAGCACGAGCCATTCGAGCAGCGGAGCGAAGCCGAGCCAGAGCGCGAGCGCCGCCGCGAGCTTGGCGTCGCCGCCGCCGATCCATCCGGGGATGAACAGCGCGATCCCGACCGCGAGCACCGCGGCCGCGGCCGCGAGATGCAGGCCGAGGTCCTGGAGGCCGAGCCCTGCGAACGGCGCCGTCGCCGCGAACGCCGCCACGAGCGCCAGCACGAGCCGGTTCGGGATCGTCATGGTGAGCAGGTCGGAGACCGCCGCGACCACGACGAGGGCGGGAAGAACGATGACGACGACGGTTTCGAGCATGGCGTCTTCCCGGGCGGCCGGCGTTGTTCGAGAAAGCTTGCGCCAATGCTGACCGGCGAAGCGCTAACAGAAGACGAACTCCGACCTCTGAAACGACGAAACCGCCGTCCCCGGCTGTCGGAGATCGGCGGCTTTATCGCCCTGCCGGGGCGACGGCCGCTGGCGCGCCCGCCGCTTGCGGGAGGGAGCGTCGACGCGAGCGTCTCGGCTTAGATCACTTGGTCAGGTTGGTGGCGACCTTCGTGAAGGCGCCCGACAGGTTGGTGCCGACCGTCTGGACGGTCACGATGATGGCGACGGCGATGCCGACTGCGATGAGGCCGTACTCGATGGCGGTGGCGCCGGACTCGTCCTTGGCGAAACGCTTGAGAATGGTCATGAGAGTCTCCTGAACTCTGGAAGGTTGCGACAGCTCCAGTCCCGCGTCCCCTCAGTGTTCGTCGGTGCGCCGGAACGTCCTCAACCTACCGGCGCGCCCATTGCGATTAAGTTAATCCGACCGTTGAAAACGAACTGAATCAAACTGGAGTTTTTCTCGGTTAAAGTAATATTGCGATCATCAGTATGATTAACGACAGTTGAAGTCTTGGAATCGCGCCTCGTGGAAACCGGAGGCGGTCATGATGCTTCGTCTCCGCCGCGCATCGCGGGGTTCCGGACGTTAGCGGTTCGTTCACCAAACTGCGCTGGAATGGCGTGGATCACCTGCGGGGACCGAAGCCATGCGCATACGCACTGCGACGAATTTTCTGCGCGCCTCGGCGATCGCCGCCGCGACGCTGGCGACGGCGGTGGCCGCGCAGGCGGCCGAGAGCCAGCTCGACGTCACCGTCGATCGCGCCAGCCTGATGCGCGCGCCGGACGGCGTCGCGACCATCGTCATCGGCAACCCCCTGATCGCCGACGCCACGACCCAGCGCAACGGCGTCATCGTCGTGACCGGCAAGAGCTTCGGCAGCACCAACATCGTGCTGCTCGACGCCAAGGGCGAGGTGCTGTCCGAGACGATCGTCAGCGTGGCGCGCGGCCGGAACAACACGGTCATGGTCCAGCGCGGCACCAAGCGCGAGAGCTTCGCCTGCAACCCGCGCTGCGAGCCGGTGCTCGCCATCGGCGACAACAAGGAAACGTTCGAGGCGACCGCGGGCCAGATCAGTCAGCGGCAGGGCATGTCGGTCGGCGTCGGTCAGTAACGCGGTCGGGCCGACATGGCGACGGGCTCGCCCGAATCTGCGGCGCTTCCACGGAGGGGAGGCCGCGCGGCCGTGAAGCGGTTTGCGGCGGTCGCCGCGCCGCTGCTTCTTCTGCTGCTCGCCACCTGCGAATCCGCGATTGTCGCCGCCGCTGACCGGCTGGTCGACATCGTGCGCCGCCACGCCGTCATCGTGGCTCCCGAGCCCTGCGCAGGACCCGCGATTCGCCTCTGTCCCGAGGCATAGACCTTCGTCTGCGGTGCTCCGACACGGTTGCGAAGCTGCGTCCGACAGGTGAAAAAAGCGCCCGGCCGCACCGGCCTCGCTCCTTTTTTCTGACCGCCCCGGGACACCGCCTTATGCCGACCGATATCGAGATCGCCCGCGCCGCGACGCTCAAGCCGATCACCGAGATCGCCGCCAAGGCGGGCATTCCCGAAGACGCCCTGCACCTCCACGGCAAGCACATCGCCAAGGTCGACGACCGCTTCATCGCGGGCCTGCCGAAGAAGGAGGGCGCGAAGCTCGTCCTCGTGACGGCGATCTCCCCGACGCCTGCGGGCGAGGGCAAGACCACCACGACGGTCGGCCTCGGCGACGCGCTGAACCACATCGGCGAGAAGGCCATCATGTGCCTGCGCGAGCCGTCGCTCGGGCCGGTGTTCGGCGTGAAGGGCGGCGCGGCCGGCGGCGGCAAGGCGCAGGTCATCCCGATGGAGCAGATCAACCTGCACTTCACGGGCGACTTCCACGCCATCACCTCGGCGAACAACCTGCTCGCCGCGCTGGTCGACAACTCGCTCTACTGGGGCAACCCGCTCAACATCGATCCGCGCCGCATCGTGTTCCGCCGCGTGCTCGACATGAACGACCGCACGCTGCGCTCCATTATCTCGGGCGTCGGCGCGCCGACCAACGGCTACACCCGCGAGGCCGGCTTCGACATCACCGTGGCCTCCGAGATCATGGCGATCTTCTGCCTCGCGAACGACCTGCAGGACCTCGAGGAGCGCATCAGTCGCATCGTCGTGGCCTACACGCCCGACCGCAAGCCGATCACGGCGAAGGACGTCGACGCGCAGGGCTCGCTCGGCGTGCTGCTGCGCGACGCGCTCCGCCCCAACATGGTGCAGTCGATCGAGGGCTCGCCGGTCTTCATCCATGGCGGCCCGTTCGCGAACATCGCCCATGGCTGCAACTCGGTGATCGCGACCACGACCGCGATGAAGCTCGCGGACTGGACCGTGACCGAGGCCGGCTTCGGCGCCGACCTCGGCGCCGAGAAGTTCATGGACATCAAGTGCCGCTTCTCGGGGCTCGCGCCCGACGTGGTGGTGATCGTCGCGACCGTGCGCGCGCTCAAGATGCACGGCGGCATGGCCAAGAACGACCTCAAGACCGAGAACGTCGAGGCGCTTAAGAAGGGCCTCGTCAACCTCGGCCGTCACATCGAGAACACCAAGAAGTTCGGCGTGCCGGTGGTTGTCGCCATCAACCACTTCTTCGCCGACACCGACGCCGAGATCGAGACGCTGCGGGACGCGGTGCGCGAGGATTTCGGCGTCGAGGCCGTGGTCTGCAAGCATTGGGCGGACGGCGCCGCCGGCGCCGAGGATCTGGCCCGCGCGGTGGTGAAGATCGCCGGCGAGGAGCCGTCGAACTTCAAGCCGCTCTATTCCGAGGACCTGCCGCTGCTCGAGAAGGTCGAGACCATCGCGAAGGAGATCTACCGCGCCGACAAGGTGACGGCGTCGCCGGCGATCAAGAAGCAGCTCAAGGACTGGGAGGACGCCGGCTACGGCAAGTTCCCGGTCTGCATCGCCAAGACCCAGAACTCGTTCTCGTCCGATCCGAACGCGATCGGCGCCCCGACCGGACACACGCTGCCGATCCGCGAGGCCCGGCTCTCGGCCGGCGCGGGCTTCGTGGTGGTGGTCTGCGGCGAGATCATGACCATGCCGGGCCTGCCGAAGGTTCCGGCTTCGGCCAACATCAAGCTGCTGCCGGACGGCACGATCGACGGCATCGCCTGACAAGCAGGCGCCGCGGAGCCCCGCGCCGCCGGGCCTACGCACTCGTCCGGGATTGAGACAGGAAGGGGTCGGCTCCACTCTCGGAGCCGGTCCTTTTTTGTGCGCGTTTCCCGACGGGTCGCTTACGGCGGGGGCGCGGGCTTCGCGGCGCGGGAGGCGACGAACACGCCGAGCAGAACCAGCGGGAAGCCGATCGCGTGAAACGCGGCGAGCCGTTCACCGAGGAAGCCGATCGCCAGAACCGAACCGAAGACGGGCATCAGATGGAAGAACGGCCCGGCCCGGTTCGCGCCGATCAGCTCCACGCCGCGGTTGAAGAACAGGTAGGCGAGCGTGGAGGGAAACAGCGCGACGTAGGCGATGGCCGCGAACGTCGTGGCGTCGGCGGTCGGCGCGCGGCCCTGCGCCAGCTCCCAGAGAAAGGCGGGCGTCAGCAGCAGCGCGCCGAGCGCGCTCGTCGCCGCCACGAAGGACAGCCAGTGCATCGCGGGCTTGATCCTGAGCAGGGCGGAATAGAGCGCGTAGAGGATCATCGCCGAAAGCACCCAGACGTCGCCGGGGTTCAGCCGGAGGTCGGCGAGCGCCGCCGGATCGCCCCGCGTCACGATCACCGCGACGCCCGCGAGCGAGACGATGATGCCGGCGAACTGGCGCGCGGACAGCGTCTCCCGGAACAGGGCGAAGCCCCAGAGCGCGATCAGCAGCGGTCCGGTGGACTGGATCAGCAGCGCGTTGAGCGCCTCCGTGCGCTGGAGGCCCCAATAGGCCATCGCGTTGTAGATGCTGACGCCCGTGAAGGAGAGCAGCGTCAGCACGGGGATGTTGGCGCGCACCAAGGGCCAGTCGCGCTTCAGATGCGGCCAGGCGAAGGCGAGCAGGATGCAGGCCGCGCCGCTCCAGCGCATCCAGGCCAGCGCGATCGGAGGAATGTGGCCGGCGACGAACCGGCCCAGCACGATGTTGCCGGCCCAGAACAGCGAGGTGAGGGACAGCAGGAGGTAGGGCCGCCCGAACAGGTCGCGGCCGATGTCGGTGAGACGCATGACGCTCGCTTTATGGCGAGTATGTGGGGTGCGGCGCGAAGCAGACGCGGCCGAAAGCAGCATGGACCAGCTCGCACGCCGGGTCCAAGGTCCGGCCACGCATGGCTGTCCCGAAACGGAGCGTCGGCCTGCCCAACCAGGAGCGCCCAGCGCGCATGACATCCGACATTTTCGACCTCTGGCGTCGCCAGGCGGCGCTCGTCGGCGGGTTCGCCGCCATGGGGCCTTTCGCAGGGTTCGTGGTCGCGACCCGCGTCGCGCGCATGGCCCAGGAGGGCTATTCGCCCACCGCGGCCGGCGCCGCCGAAGCCCAGCGTATGCTGTCGGAGAAGGTCATGGCCGCCTGGGAAGGCGGACTGGCGGCCGGGCGCGTGCTCAGCCGGCTCGGCGTGGCGGCTTCGCCGGTCGCCGCCGCCGGCGTCATGGTCGCGGCCGGCGAGGCGGCGATGCGCCCCGCCGCCCGCGCGGTGCGGGCGAACGCGCGGCGGCTCTCCAAGCCGTAAAGCTCCGTTCCCCCATTGCGCAGAGGACGATGGCGGAGCGCTCCCAAAGTCGTGTAGCCTGTTTGCGGGAGCGGCCCGGTGCAGGCCGGACCGCAGGCAAGGGGAACACATGGCTCGGCTCGCGCCGGCGCGTTCGACGACAGGCGTAAGCAGCGGGGCGGCGGCGTTCCGGCTCTCCGGCCGTCGCGGGTCGGACGTCGGCGCGCGCTTGACAGGCCCTGAGGCAGACGGGATATCTCGGCTGCGCCCCCTTCGACCGTCACGTTTCCGTCACGCGCGTCCGACCATGTGGCGCCCGGCCGAGGTTTCGCGATTCGGTCGCGTCGCTCCGGGGCGGCGCGCGTCCGCCTTCCGCCGGCAGGCGTTGGGCGCAGCAATCGAGGCAGGTCCGCGTCGTCGCTCATGAAAAAAACCGCGCCTCTCGCTGTCGTTGGACGTTCGTGTCGGCTTCCCGGCGCTCCCGATGTCCCGGCCTTCTGGCGGCTGCTCTCCGAAGGCCGCTGCGCCGTGACCTCGATCGGCGAGGAGCGGTGGTCGTCGGCCCGCTACCTGCATCCCCGCAAGGGCGAGCCGGGCAAGAGCTACACCTTCGCGGCCGGCGTTCTCGACGACATCTACGCCTTTGATCCCGCCGCCTTCGGCGTCAGCCCGCGCGAGGCCGAGCAGATGGACCCGCAGCAGCGCCTCGCGCTGCAGCTCGTCTGGGAGGCGCTGGAGGACGCGGGCATCCCGCCGTCGTCGATCGCCGGCGGCGAGACCGGCGTGTTCGTGGGCGCATCGGCGCTCGACTACGGCAACCGCATCATCTTCGACCCGGCCTCGGCCGATCCCTATTTCGCGACCGGCAACACGCTGTCGATCGTCTCCAACCGCATCTCGTATCTGTTCGACCTGCGCGGCCCGAGCTTCACGGTCGACACCGCCTGTTCCTCCTCGCTCGTCGCCCTGAACGAGGCGGTCGCGGCCCTGCGCTCCGGCCGGATCGAGCGGGCGATCGTGGTCGGCGTCAACATCCTCGGCAGCCCGTTCCCGTTCATCTCATTCGCCCAGGCCACCATGCTGTCGCCGGGCGGCCGCTGCCGCGCCTTCGACGCCAACGCCGACGGCTATGTGCGCGCCGAAGGCGGCGTCGCGGTGGTGATCGAGCGCGCGGACGCCGCCCGCGCGGCGCACCGCCGCATGCGGGTCATGATCGCCGCCTCCGACGTCAATTCCGACGGCCGCACCGTCGGCATGTCGCTGCCCTCGCCCGACGCCCAGCTCGCGCTGCTGGAGCGGGTCTATCGCGAGGCGGACATCGATCTTGAACGGCTCGCCTTCATCGAGGCGCACGGCACCGGCACGCGCGTCGGCGACCCGGCGGAGGCCGGGGCGGTCGGCGGCCTGCTGAAGGCCCGCAAGGGGCCGCCGCTACCGATCGGCTCGGTCAAGACCAACGTCGGCCATCTCGAGGCGGCGTCCGGCCTCGTCGGCCTGCTGAAGGCCGATCTCGCGCTGGAGCACGACCTGCTGCCGGCTTCGCTCCATGTCCGCGAGCTCAATCCCGACATCCCGTTCGAGGAGCTGAAGCTCGCCGTGGCGACCGCGGCGACGCCGCTGCCGCGCGGCGCCGGTCCGCGTTTCGCGGGCGTGAACTCCTTCGGTTTCGGCGGCACCAACGCTCATGTGGTGGTCTGCGACCCGACGCCGGACGACCGCGCCGGCCGGTCCTCGCCGCGCGCCGTCGAGGCCGGCGGCCCTGCGCCTGTGCTCGCGCTGTCGGCGCGCTCGCGCGAGGCGCTGACGGAGCTCGCCGCAGCTTACGCAAAGACGCTCGAAGGCCGCGACGTCGCCCGCGCGCGGCACGTGGCGACCAGCGTCGCCGCGACGCGCGACCTGCTCGGCCGCCGCCTCGTGCTCGAGAGCGACGATCCCGCCACATGGGGTCCGACGCTCGCCGCCTTCGCCGAGACCGGCGAGGCTCCCGGCGCGACCCTCGACAGCGCGGTCGCGCGCGAGGCGCCCGTCGCCTTCGCCTATTCCGGCAACGGTTCGCAGTGGGCCGGCATGGGCCGCCGGCTGCACGCGCAGGACGCGGCGTTCCGCGCCCGCCTCGACGAGATCGACGCCGTCTTCGGCGCGCTCGCGGGATGGTCGGTGAAGGAGATCCTGTTCGCCGACGATCTCGCCGATCGGCTCAAGCGCGCCGAGTTCGCGCAGCCGCTGCTGTTCGCCGTTCAGGAGGCGACGACCGCCGCGCTTGCGGCCGCGGGCGTCACGCCCGACGTTGTGCTCGGCCATTCGGTCGGCGAGGTCGCGGCGGCGCTGGCCTCCGGCGCGCTGACGCTGGAGCAGGCCTGCGCCGTGGTGCATTCGCGCAGCCTCCATCAGGAGATCGCGTGGAAGGCCGGCGTGATGGCGGCGGTGCTGCTGCCGGCGGACGAGGTCGAGGCGCTGCTCGCGGACGGCGGCTTCGGCGGCGTCGAGATCGCGGCGGTCAACAGCGCCCGCTCGGTCACGGTGTCTGGGCCCGAAGCCGAGATCCGCGAACTCGGGCGCTTCGCCCGTGGGCGCCGGATCGCGGTGCGCGTGCTCGACATCGATTATCCCTTCCACACCGGGTTGATCGAAGGCGTCCGGGCGCCGCTGCTCGCCGATCTCGCCACGCTCAAGCCCAAGGCCGGCAAGGTCGCCTTCGTGTCGAGCGTCACGGGCGCCCTGACCGACGGCGCGGCTCTCGACGCGGACTACTGGTGGGACAACGTCCGCCAGCCCGTGCGCTTCGCTGATGCCGTCGAGGCGGCGGCCGCGGCGGGCGCCCGCGTGTTCGTGGAGATCGGCCCGCGGCCGGTGCTGCAGACCTATGTCAACGATGTGTTGGCGGCGGCGGAGATTCCGGCCGGCGTCCTGAGCTGCGACGACCACGGCCCCGGCGACCACGACCCGGTCCGCCGCGCTCTCGCCCGCGTCGTCGCCAAGGGCGGACGCGTGGCGCGGGACCAGGTGTTCGGCAAGCTCAACGGTCCGGCCGTGCGCCTGCCCGGCTACCCCTGGCAGAACGCCCGCTTCGCGGTCGGCGTCACCGCCGACGGCGAGCAGTTCTACCAGGGCTACGACCGCCATCCGCTGATCGGGGCGCGGCTGCGCGCCTTCGCCGACGACTGGATCGCGCATCTCGATCCGGCGAACGCGCCGCTGATCGCCGAGCACAAGGTCGGCGGCCGCGTGGTGATCCCGGGCGCGGCGCTGGCCGAGATGGCGCTCGCCGCGGGCCGCGCCTGGCTCGGCGTCGAGGCGGTCGAGCTGCTCGACTTCGAGATCAGCCACGCCCTCACGCTCGACGCCGACGCCATCACCGAGGTCCGCACCCGGCTGTCGCCGGAGAGCCGCACCGTCGAGATCCTGAGCCGGCCGCGGCTCCGCTCCGACGACTGGACGCTGCACGCCGTCGGCCGCGTCGGCGCGCCGCCGAGCCTCGCCGCCGAAGCGCCGGCGCCGGCCGCGGAAGTCGGCGAAACCTATTCCGGCGCCGAACTCTACGCGCTCGCCGGCCAGCACGGGCTCGACTTCGGCCCGTCCTTCCAGGTCGCCGAGCGGATCGAACGGCCGACGCCCGACCGTCTCGTCGTCACGCTCGCGCCCGAGGCGGCGCGCGGACCGCGGGACGCGCGCTACGGCCTGCACCCGGCCGATTTCGACGCCTGCTTCCACGGACTGCTGGCGCTGTTCGGCGCGCACGGCCACCGGCCCGACGTGACCTACCTGCCGATGCGGTTCGGCGCGCTGAGGCTGCTCAGGCCCGGGGCCACGATCGCGCGCGCCGACATCGCGATCCGCCGCTTCAGCGCGCGGTCGATCGACGCGACCTTCACCCTCACCGACGCCGCGGGCGAGGTGGTGGCCACGCTCCGCGACGCGCGCTTCCGCGCCGTGACGCTCGCGCGCCGCACTCCGCTCGAACGGCTCGCCTATCACGTCGCGCCGGCGCTGGTCGGCCCCGCGCCCGGCGCGCCGGAGGCCGCCGCGGTCGAGGCTTCGGACATCGTGGCGCGCGCCCGCGCGCTTGGTCTCGTCACTGATGCGCCGGAGCGCGCCGACGACGACCTGCTGCTGGAGGCCTTCGCGGTCGTGGCCGCCCATGACGCGCTGTCCGGCGTGTTCGGCCGGGGCCGCAAGCCCGCGACGCTGGCCGACCTCGTGCGCCGGGGCCGTCTCGCGCCGACGTCCGTGCGCTACGCCGGCCGGCTGCTCGCCCTTCTGCAGCAGCGCGGCCACGCCTCCCGCGCGGGCGACGTCTGGACGCTCGCGCCCTCGACTGGGCTGCCGGCGGCGGCCGACATCGTCCGCACCGTGCTGTCCGACCATCCGGACCGCGGCGCGGAATGCGTCATGGCCTCCCGCGCGCTCGCGCTCATGCCGCGCGTGCTCGCCTCGGGCGCCGAAGAGGGCGCGCCTTTCGGCGCGGCCACCCTCGCCCACGCCGGTTCGGCGGCGCCGCTCGTCGCCGACGGCGTCCGCGCGGTCGCAGACCTCGTCCGGGCGCTGGTCGCCGACGCGACCGCCGACAGGCCGATCCGCATCCTTGAGATCGCCGCCGGGACGGGCGCGCTGACGCGCGCGCTGGCGGAGCTTGGCCTCGACCCGCGGGTGACGCTCACGGTCAGCGATCCGGACGCGACCGCCGTCGAGCGGCTGCGGTTCGCCTTCGCCGGGCGGCCGGGCGTCGCGGTGACGGCGTTCGATCCCGCCGTCGACGGCGGCGACGCGGACGTGTTCGACCTTGTCGTCGGCGCTCTCGGATGGGGACGCGCGCTCGCCTCGCCGGAGGCGGTCCGCAGGCTCGCCGGCCGTCTCGCCGACAACGGCGCGCTCGCGCTCACGGCGCTCCAGCCGTCCGCGTTCCTCGACGTGGTGTTCGGCCTTGATCCATCGTGGTTCGAGCGTTCCGACGCGGACCATGACGCGGCCGGCTTCGCCCGCGAGGCGGGCGAGTGGACGGCCGATCTCGCCGACGCCCGGCTCTCCGACCATGCGGTCCTCGCGCTCGACGGCGCCCGCGCTCCGACCAGCCTCGTGCTCGCCACCCGACGCCGGCGGGCCGGCGACGACGCGGACGCCGTGCGCGCCGGCGTCCTGGTGGTGGGCGAGGCGGCCGGCGGGCGCGGCGCGCTTGCGCAGTCGCTCGCGCGGGCGCTGGACGGCGACGGCCGCGCCGCAAGCCTTCATGCCGCGACCTCGGGCGCGAACGGAAACGGTCGCCACGAGCCCCGTCCCTGGGGCGAGCCGGCGGAGCTTGGCCTCACGGCCGCAGCGAAGAACGGCCCGAAGCCCGAAGTCGTCGTGGCGCTCGACGGCGAGGGCCCGGACGACGCCGCGACGGCGACGCTGCGCGCCGGCTGGCTGCTCGGGCTGGTCCGCGCCGCGACCGCGGTCGACGCGCGACTGTGGGTGGTGGCGCCGGGCAGCCTGTCGGGCGCCGTCGGCGTCGCGGGCGAGCGCGCCGACCAGGCCGCGCTCGCAGGCTTCCTGCGCGTGGTGCGAAACGAGTTCCGCGGCCACGACATCCGGTTGATCGACGTCTCCGCCGATCTCGGGACGGACGAGGCCGCGCGCGCGGTCGCCGCCGAGATCGCCGCGCCGCGCGCGGACGTGGAGCTGGTCATCGACGCTCACGGCGTCCGCGCGCCGCGGCTGCGGCACGGGCTGCCGCTCGCGCCTCAGGCGGGCGATTCCGGAGCGCCGCGTGCCGCCGCGCTCGACACCGGCCGCGAGGGCGGGCTCGACGACGTCGCGTGGCGCGCGGCGCCGCTGAAGCCGCCGGCCGCCGGGGAGGTGGCGATCGAGGTCGCCGCCGTCGGACTCAATTTCCGCGACGTGATGTGGGCGCTCGGCCTGCTGCCGGAAGAGGCGCTGGAGGACGGCTTCGCCGGTCCTGGACTTGGCATTGAATGTTCGGGCGTCGTGACCGCAGTCGGCGACGGCGTGTCGGGGCTCGCGGTCGGCGACCGCGTGGTGGCCTTCGCCTCCGGCGCCTTCGCAAGCCACGTCACCGTGCCGGAGATCGCGGTCGCGCCGCTGCCGGAAGGGCTCGCCTTCGAAGAGGGCGCGACCATCCCGGTCTGCTTCCTCACGGCCTATTACGCGCTGGTCGAACTCGCCAACCTCAAGCGCGGCGAGTGGGTGCTGATCCATGGCGGCGCCGGCGGCGTCGGCCTCGCCGCGCTGCAGATCGCGCAATGGAAGGGCGCCAAGGTCATCGCGACCGCCGGCTCCGACGAGAAGCGCGCCCTGCTGCGCACGCTCGGCGCGACCCATGTGCTGTCGAGCCGCAGCCTCGAGTTCATGGACGAGGTGAGGCGCCTCACCGGCGGAGAGGGCGTCGACGTGGTGCTGAACTCGCTGTTCGGCGAAGCCATCGAGCGCAGCCTCGCGACGCTGAAGCCGTTCGGCCGCTTCCTCGAGCTCGGCAAGCGTGACTTCTACGCCAACAGCCGGCTGGGCCTGAGGCCGTTCCGGCGCAACATCTCCTATTTCGGCATCGACGCCGACCAGTTGCTGGTCCACCGGCCGGAACTCGGCCGCAAGCTGTTCCGGGACGTGCTGAAGCTGTTCGGCAAGGGCGTGTTCGCGCCGCTGCCCTACCGCGCCTTCGAGGCGACGGAGGTCGGCGACGCGTTCCGGCTGATGCAGCAGTCCGGCCATGTCGGTAAGATCGTGGTGCGGCCGCTCGACCCGGCCGACCTGCCGGCCTCCGCGCCCGAGCCGTTCCGCGCGGCGGACGGCGCGCATGTGCTCGTCGGCGGCCTCGGCGGCTTCGGCCTCGCCACCGCGGAATGGCTGGTGGCGCACGGCGCGACGAAACTCGCGCTGATCGGGCGCTCGGGCGCGAAGAGCGCGGCGGCGGCCGCGGGCGTCGCGCGGCTCGAGGCGCTCGGCGCGACGGTTCGCGCCTATGCCTGCGACGCGGCGGACGAGGCGGCGCTGGAGGCCGTGCTCAAGGACGTCCGCGCGGCGCTCGGGCCGATCGGCGGCGCGTGGCATGTGGCCATGGTGCTGGAGGACGCGCTGCTCGCCAATCTCGACGCCGAACGGTTCGAGGCGGCGCTGCGCCCCAAGATCGACGGCGCGAAGGCGCTCGACCGCCTGACGGCGGGCGATCCGCTCGGCCAGTTCGTGATCTATTCGTCGGCGACGACCGTGATCGGCAATCCCGGCCAGGCGAACTACGTCGCCGCCAATGCGTGGCTCGAAGCGCTGGCGCGCAACCGCCGCCGGGCGGGCAAGCCCGCGCTTGCGGTCGCCTGGGGCGCGCTCGGCGACGTCGGCTATCTCGCCCGCACCGGCGAGGTGAAGGAGAAGATCCAGCGCCGTCTCGGCCACGCCACGCTCTCGGGCGCCGAGGCGCTCGAAGGTCTCGGGACCGTGCTCGCCGCCGGCGATCCCGCGCCGGAGGCGGCCGTCGTCGCGATCGCGCCGATCGACTGGGCCGCGGCCCGGCGCGATCTCGCCTATCTCGCCTCGCCCATGTTCGCGCAGGTGTTGGCCGGCGCCGAGATGGGGCCGCAGGACGCGGTGGAGCAGATCGACCTCGCGGCGCTGGTGCGCGGCAAGGACGCCCGCGCCGCCCGCGACATCGTGGCCGAGATCCTCGCCGGCGAGGTCGCCCGCATCCTCAAGCTGCCGGCGAAGGAAATCTCGCCGCAGCGGCCGCTGGCCGAGCTCGGCATGGACTCGCTGATGGGACTGGAGCTGCGCATGAGCGTTGAGCGGCGGTTCGACGTCGAGCTGCCGTTGGTGGCGATCGGCGACTCCACGACGCTCATCACGATCGCGCAGTCGATCGTCGCCCGCATCCACGACCCGGACGCCGGCGCGGAGACGAGCGCCGTCAACGCCGACCTCGTCCACCGCCACATCGCCGACGACGTTGGTCACGAGGACCTCGCCGAGTTCGGCGAGGCGGTGGAGGCGCGCCGCGCAGCCCTCGGCGGAGCCGCGGGATGAGCGTCCGGCGTGGCATGGGCGGGCTTTCGCGCTCCGCGAAGGACGGCATCCTCGGCGCGCTGCGGTCGTCCGCGCCGAAGCCGGCCGAAGAAGGCGTCGCGGCCCCGCGGCCGCGGGCGAAGCGCGCCCGCAACCGCTTCGCCGACCTGCCGGAGCTGAAGGACATCCACACGCAGCAGGCCGTCGCTTCGCTGCTGAACGTGCCGAACCCGTTCTTCCGGCTGCACGACGGACGGGCGGGCGCGACCACCGACATCGACGGCCGGGCGCACGTCAACTTCGCCTCCTACAACTATCTCGGCTTGAACGGGCATCCCGAGGTCGCCGAGGCCGCCAAGGCCGCGATCGACCGCTACGGCACCTCGGTCTCGGCGAGCCGTCTGGTGGCGGGCGAGCGGCCGATCCACCAGGAGCTCGAAGCGCGCGTCGCCGGCTTCATCGGCGTCGAGGCGGCGGTCGTCTTCGTCAGCGGCCACGCCACCAATGTGGCGATCCTCGGCCATCTGATGCGGCCGAACGACCTGATCCTGTACGACTCGCTCTCGCACAACTCGATCGTGGTCGGCGCGACGCTCTCGGGCGCGACCCGGCGGATGTTCCCGCACAACGATCTCGACGCGCTCGACGAACTGCTGAGCCAGCACGCCCACGGCCACGACCGCGTGCTGGTCGTCGTCGAGGGGCTCTACAGCATGGACGGCGACATCCCGGACCTGCCCCGGCTGGTCGCGCTGCGCGAGCGCTACGGCTTCTGGCTGATGGTGGACGAGGCCCATTCGCTGGGCGTCCTCGGCCGCACCGGGCGCGGCGTGGCCGAGGAGCAGGGCGTCGATCCTAACGAGGTCGACATCTGGATGGGCACGCTGTCCAAGACGCTGTCCGGCTGCGGCGGCTATGTGGCGGGCTCGAAGGCGCTGGTCGAATACATGAAGTTCACGGCGCCGGGCTTCGTCTACTCCGTGGGCATGCCGCCGCCGGTCGCGGCCGCGGCCATCGCCTCGCTCGACGTGCTGGAGCGGGAGCCGGAGCGCGTGGCGAAGCTGCGCGCCAACGGGCTGCGCTTCGTGGAGAAGGCGAAGCAGGCCGGTCTCGATGTCGGCGACAGCGCCGGCTTCGCGATCTCGCCCGTGATGGTGGGCGACAGCCTGCGCGCCGTGCACCTCGCGAACCGCCTGCTGGAGCGCGGCGTCAACGCGCTGCCGATCGTGCATCCAGCGGTGCCGGAGCGTTCGGCGCGGCTGCGCTTCTTCCTGACGAGCGAGCATTCCTTCGACCAGATCGACGAGGCGGTCGCCGTCACGGCGGAGGAGCACGCCAAGCTCGCCAAGGCCGGCTTCGGCATCAAGATGGCGGCCGCGCTCGCCAAGGCCACGAGGCCGGGCTGACCGCTTGCCGCCCGTCCAGCACCCATCGTCGGCGGTCGACGTCCGCCCCGTCCGATCCGCGCGCGACCTGAAGCCGTTCTGGCGCGCGGCGCTCGCCGCGCAGGGCGGCGACCCGAACTTCTCGCCGCCGCTTCTGCAGGAGCTGAAGGAGACGCTGACCCCCGGCGCGACGCCCTTCGCCCGCGCCAATGACGGCCGGGCCTGGACGGCGTTCCGGGACGGCGCGCCGGTCGGGCGGATCTACGCGGTCAAGCACCACGCCCATCTCGCGGCCCATGGCGACGGCGCCGGCCATTTCGGCTTCCTCGAGGCGATCGACGACGACGCGGTCTGGGACGCGCTGTTCGCGACCGCCTTCGGCTTCCTCCGCGAGCGCGGCCTGACGCAGGTGACCGGGCCCTACAGCGCCTCGGTCAACCACGAATGCGGGCTGCTGGTGGAGGGCTTCGACACGCCGTCGACGACCCACACCAACTACGCGCCGCCCTATTACGCGCGCCAGCTCGAACGGCTCGGCTTCCGCGGCGTGAAGGACATCGTCGGCTATGAGGGCGAACTCGCCGAAAGCCGCCTGCCGGAGCGCGTCGCCAGGGCGCGGTCGAGATGGCGGTCGGCGTCCGATCTGACCCTGCGCAGCGCCGTCGGCCCGGACGCGGTGGCCACCATCAACGACGTCTACAACGACGGCTGGTCGGTGAACTGGGGCGCCGTGCCGGTCACGATCGACGAGGCGCGGTTCCTGGCCGAACTCGCCCAGCCGATCCTGCCGCGCGACTGGTCGACGATCGCCGACTGGCGCGGCGAGCCGATCGGCATCCTCACCATGGCGCCCGACCTCAACGAGGCGATCCACGATCTCGGCGGCCGGCTCGCGCCGTTCGGCTGGGCCAAGCTGCTCTGGCGGCTCAAGGTCGCGGGCCTCGCCCGAGTCCGTGTGCCGATCATCGGGGTCCGGCGCGGCTGGCGCGGCACCCGCGTCGGCGCGATGGCGGCGGCCATGCTGCTGGCGGACGCCGTCGAGAAGGCGCGCAAGGCCAAGGCCAAGCGCCTCGAGGTGAGCTGGATGCTGGAGGACAACCGCAACGTCATCCACCTCGTCGCCGGCATGCCGGCCCGGCGCACCAAGACGTGGCGGATCTACCAGCGCTCGCTGTAAGGCCTCAGCGGTTGCGGAAGGCCGGTTTGCGCTTCTCCACGAAGGCGACCATACCCTCCTTCTGGTCCTCGGTGGCGAACAGCGCCTGAAACGCGCGGCGCTCGAAGCGCACGCCCTCGGACAGGCCCGTCTCGTGGGCGACCTCCACGGCCTCTTTCGCGGCGAGCACGGCGGCGCGCGAGAACGACGCGATCTTCGCCGCGGCCGACAGCGCCTCATCCAGCAGGCGGTCGCCGGGCACCACGCGCGAGACGAGCCCGGAGCGCTCGGCCTCCTCCGCGTCCATCATCCGGCCGGTGAGGATCAGGTCCATCGCCTTGGCCTTGCCGATCGCCCGCGTCAGCCGCTGGGTGCCGCCGAAGCCGGGGATGATGCCGAGCGTAATCTCGGGCTGGCCGAACTTCGCGGTCTCGGACGCGATCACGACGTCGCACATCTGCGCCAGCTCCGCGCCGCCCCCGAGCGCGTAGCCCGAGACCGCCGCGATCCGCGGCTTGCGGCAGGCGACGAGCCGGCCCCATGCGCCGCCGAGATCGGCGAAGTAGACGTCCGTGAAGCTCTTCGACGCCATCTCGGTGATGTCGGCGCCCGCCGCGAAGGCCTTCTCGCCGCCCGCGATCACCACCGCGCCGATGGCCTCGTCCGCCTCGAAGGCCTGGATCGCGTCGCCCAGTTCGCCGATCAGGCGGGCGTTCAGCGCGTTGAGGGCCTTGGGGCGGTTGAGGGTCACGAGCCCCACCGCGCCGCGGGTCTCGACCAGGATGGTTTCGTAAGCTGCGTCGGTCATGAGGGCCTCGCGATGGGAGAGCGTCGTCCCGGCCGAGCGTAGGCGAGAGCCGGGATCGTGCGCAGGACAGAGCGCCATATCCGTAGCACGATCCCGGTTCGGCCTTCGCCGTCCGGGATGACGGTCACTTCTGGCACTCCGGGCAGAAGAAGGTCGAGCGTCCGGTCTGGACGATGCGCCGGATCACGCCGCGGCAGCCCGGCGTCGCGCACGGCTCGTGCTCGCGGTCGTAGGCCCGGAAGGCGTGCTGGAAGTAGCCGAGCGCCCCGTCGGCGTGGGCGAAGTCGCGCAGCGTCGAACCGCCCGCGGCGATCGCGTCCTCGAGCGTCGCCCGGATGGCGCTGGCGAGCGCCTCGGCCTGGCTCGGCTTCAACGTTCCCGCGGCGCGCGTCGGCGACAGGCGCGAGCGGTTGAGCGCCTCGCAGACATAGATGTTGCCGAGGCCCGCGATCAGCCGCTGGTCGAGCAGGGCGGCCTTCAGGCTCGTCTTCTTGTCCGCGAACAGCTTCAGCAGCAGAGCCCCGTCGAGCGCGTTGCCGAGCGGCTCGACCCCGACGTGCCGGAACAGCGGATGCGCTTCGAGGTTCGCCCGCGGCGACAGCGTCATGAAGCCGAACCGGCGCGGGTCGTTGTAGGTGATCGAAGCGCCGCCGGCGAAGGCGAAGCGCACATGGTCGTGCGTCGCGGCCTTGGAGCGCGGATGGTGGAAGGCGCCGGGCGCAATCGCCGCGTCGGGCGGCTCGACGCGGAACGAGCCCGACATTCCGAGATGCATCACCAGCACCTCGTCGTCGTCGAGATCGGCGAGCAGGTACTTCGCGCGCCGGCCGAGCGAGGTGACGGTGCGGCCGACGAGACGCTCGGCGAAGCGTTCGGGGAAGGGAAAGCGCAGGTCCGGGCGGCGGGCCTCCACGCTCTCGATGCGCCGGCCCTCCATCACCGGCGCGAGCCCCCGGCGGACGGTCTCGACCTCGGGAAGTTCGGGCATCGGTGCTCTCTCGCGAATGGGCGGCCGTCGAGGCGCCGTGTCTAGCGCCGCGCGGCCCCGCACGCTAGGTTCCGCCCGCCCGAGGCTGCGGAAGCCTTCCGAGGACGCCATGGACCGCCACGATTCCAAGCCCGACGACGACGCGACCCATTTCGGCTTCTCCGACGTGCGGCTCGACGAGAAGCAGGGCCTCGTCGACGACGTGTTCCACAAGGTCGCGTCGCGCTACGACCTGATGAACGACCTGATGTCGGGCGGCCTGCACCGGGCCTGGAAGTCGGCCATGGTCACGGCGATCGGGCTTCCCAAGGGCCCGCGCGCGTTCAAACTGCTCGACGTCGCGGGCGGGACCGGCGACATCGCCTTCCGCGCGCTGAAACACGGCGGGCAGGGCGTCGCCGTGACGGTGTTCGACATCAACGGCGCCATGCTGGACGTCGGCCGCGAGCGGGCGCGCGAGAAGAAGCTCGGCGACCGGGTCGAGTTCGTGCAGGGCAACGCCGAGGAGCTGCCGTTCGCGAGCGGTTCGTTCGACGCGGTGTCGATCGCGTTCGGCATCCGCAACGTGCCGCGCATCCCCGCCGCGCTGAAGGAGATGCGCCGCGTGTTGAAGCCGGGCGGCCGGGCGCTGGTGCTGGAATTCTCGAAGGTCGACGTGCCGGTGCTCGATCGGGTCTACGACGCGTTCTCGTTCAACGTGATCCCGCGCATCGGCCAGATGGTCGCCGGCGACGCGCAGCCCTACCAGTATCTCGTGGAGTCGATCCGGCGGTTTCCCGACGCGGAGACCTTCGCCGACATGATGCGGGAGGCCGGCTTCGAGCAGGTCTCGGCGACGCCGCTCACCGGCGGAGTCGCCGCGCTCCACGTCGGCTTCCGGATCTAGGCGCCCAATCGCGTGTCCGCGTTCGGCGCCGTTTCCAGCCTGTTCCGTCTCGCCCGCGCGGGGTTCGTCATGGCGCGCGAGGGCGCGCTGCGGCTCGTCGATCCGATCGACCTGCCGCCCGCGGCCCGCACGCTGGTCGGCCTCGGTCGTCTGATCGAGCGCCGCAGCGCGCGGGACGGCGCGGAAGGCCTCGCTCGCGCCCTGCAGCGGCTCGGGCCGTCCTACGTCAAGCTCGGCCAGTTCCTCGCGACCCGGCCCGACGTGGTCGGCATCCAGACCGCGCGCGACCTCGAACGCCTGCAGGATCAGGTCGACCCGTTCCCGCAGGAGCTCGCCGAGGCGGCGATCGCCGAGGCGCTGGCCGCGCCGCTTTCGAGCCGCTTCACGCATCTCGGCCCCCCGGTCGCGGCGGCCTCGATCGCGCAGGTGCACCGGGCGACGGTGAGCGACGCCTTCGGCGAGCGCGTCGTGGCGGTGAAGGTGCTCCGGCCGGGCGTGACCCACCGCTTCGGGCGCGACCTCAAGGCCTTCTTCCGGATCGCGCGCCTGATCGAACGCTTCGCGCCGAAGACGCGCCGGCTGAAGCCGGTGGTGGTGGTGGAGACGCTCGCCCGCTCGGTCGCGATCGAGATGGACCTCCGGCTCGAAGCCGCCGCGCTGTCGGAGATCGCGGAGAACACCGCAGCCGATCCCGGCTTCCGCGTGCCCGCCGTCGACTGGGAGCGCACCGCCCGCGGCGTGCTGACCATGGAGTGGATCGACGGCGTCAAGCTATCCGACCGCGCCGCCCTCGCGGCCGCCGGCCACGATCTCCCGGCGCTCGGCCGCCATGTGATGCAGACCTTCCTGCGCCACGCCATGCGCGACGGCTTCTTCCACGCCGACATGCACCCCGGCAACCTGTTCGTGGACGCAGCCGGCGGGCTGGTCGCGGTCGATTTCGGCATCACCGGCCGGCTCGGCATGAAGGAGCGCCGGTTCCTCGCCGAGATTCTCCACGGCTTCATCGTGCGGGACTACCGGCGCATCGCCGAGGTGCATTTCGAGGCGGGCTACGTGCCGCCAGAGCAGTCGGTGGACGAGTTCGCCCGCGCGCTGCGCGCGATCGGCGAGCCGATCCACTCCCGCACCGCCGACCAGATCTCCATGGCGAAGCTGCTGACGCTGCTGTTCGAGGTCACCGAGCTGTTCCAGATGCAGACCCGGCCCGAGCTGCTGATGCTGCAGAAGACCATGGTCGTGGTCGAGGGCGTCGCGCGTTCGCTCGACCCGAAGCTCGACATGTGGGCGACCGCTGCGCCCGTGGTGCGCGAATGGCTCGAACGCAACCTCGGTCCGATCGGGATCGCGGAGAACGCCGTCGACGAGCTTCGGCAGCTCGCCCGCGGCATCGCGGCCGGGCCGGAGCTCCTGCTGCGGCTCGAGCGCATCTCGGTCGACCTCGAGGAGGTCGTCCATGGCGGCCTGAGCTACTCGGAGGACAGCATCCAGGCGATCGTGGGCGGCGTCCGCCGGGCGGCGTTCTGGAGCAATCTGGCGCTTGTCGTGCTCGCTCTGGGGGTGGTGGTCTACCTGTTCCGATAGCTCCGTTTTGCTGTCAACGAAGTCAATGCTAGCATGGCCGCCGCGTTTTTAACGAGGGCGATCATGGCGACGCTGACGGTCCGCAACTTCGACGATGCGATCAAAGCCGAGCTCCGCGTTCAGGCGGCCGAACGGGGCCGTTCGATGGAGGAGGACGTGCGTCAGTTGTTGCGGGAAGCGGTCGAGCGGCGCCGGCGCGGCGAGCGAAAGCCCTACAGGAATCTGGCGGAGGCGATCGCGGCACGTTTCGATCCGCTGGGCGGCGTGGAGCTGGAGCTGCCGCCGCGGACGCCGCTGCGCGATCCGCCGGACAGCGACGACGCCGGGCGATGATCGTTCTGGACACGAACGTGATAGTGGAACTGACCCGCTCCCGTGAGACGCGTTCGGCCGCGGCCGTCGCCTGGCTCGAACGCCAGCCGCTGGACGCTCTCTGGGTGACAAGCGTGACCTACGCCGAGCTTCTGGCCGGCGTGTACGCGATGCCGGGCGGACGTCGGAAGGAACTGACGCTTCAGGCCACGCGCGATGTGATCATGATCGATCTCGACGGGCGGATCCTGCCGTTCGGCGCGGAGGCGGTGAGCGCCTTCGCCCAGATATCGTCAGAGCGCCGCGCGAAGGGATTGTCTCGAACGACGGCTGATCTTCAGATCGCCGCCATCGCGCTTTCGAAGGGCTTCGCCGTCGCGACCAGGAACGTGTCGGATTTCGGAGCGGAGGGACTTACCGTGATCAACCCCTGGGACCACCCCGCCCCGTGACCGCGCCTCGCATCCTGCTCGTGATCGGCGGCGGCGTCGCCGCGTACAAGTCGCTCGACCTGATCCGCCGGCTGAAGGAGCGCGGCTTCTCCGTGCGCGCCATCCTGACGAAGGCGGGGGCCGAGTTCGTGACGCCGCTGTCGGTCGGGACGCTGACCGCCGAGCCCGTGTTCCAGGAGCTGTTCGACCTGACGCAGGAGCAGGACGTCGGCCACATCCGGCTCGCGCGCGACGCCGATCTGGCGCTCATCGCGCCGGCGACCGCCGATCTGCTCGCCAAGATGGCGAACGGCCTCGCCAATGATCTCGCGTCGACGACGCTGCTCGCGACGACCGCGCCGATTCTCGCGGCGCCGGCGATGAACCCGACGATGTGGGCCCATCCCGCGACCCGGCGCAACGTGGCGTGGCTCGAAGCGCAGGGTGTGAGCTTCGTCGGCCCGGAGGTCGGCCTGATGGCCGAGCGCGGCGAGAGCGGCCTTGGGCGCATGAGCGAGCCGCTCGCCATCGTCGCGGCGGTCGAGGCCCGGCTGCGGCCGTCGTCCGGGGCGCTCGCGGGCCGGCGCGTGCTCGTCACCTCGGGCCCGACCCACGAGCCGATCGATCCCGTCCGGGTGCTGGCGAACCGCTCGTCCGGGCGGCAGGGGCACGCCATCGCCGCCGCCGCGGCGCGGGCGGGCGCCGAGGTCACGCTGGTGTCCGGGCCGGTCGCGATCCCCGATCCGGCCGGCGTCACGGTCGTCCATGTGGAAAGCGCTCGCCAGATGCTGTCCGCGGTCGAGGCGGCCTTGCCGGCGGATGTCGCCGTGTTCGCCGCGGCGGTCGCCGACTGGCGCGTCGCGACCGACGCCGCCCAGAAGATGAAGAAGGGGGCGGGCGGACCGCCGGCGCTGACGCTGGTCGAGAACCCGGACATCCTCGCGACAGTCGCCCGCCGCGAGGAAGGCCGCCCGACGCTGGTCGTCGGCTTCGCCGCCGAGACCGAAAACGTGCTGGACAACGCGCGCGCCAAGCTCGCGCGCAAGGGCTGCGATCTGATCGTCGCCAACGACGTGTCGCATGCGGGCGGCGTCATGGGCGGCGGCTCCAACACCGTCCATCTCGTGACGGCGGACGGCGTCGAGTCCTGGACGACCATGAGCAAGGAGGCGGTGGCGGAGGCGCTTGTCGCCCGTTTCGCCGGGCGGCTGGGAGCGCCGGAATGACGGAGATCAGATTCGTCCGGCTGGCCCATGCGCAGGGCCTGCCCGCGCCGCGCTACGAGACGGAAGCGGCCGCCGGGATGGACCTCGCCGCGGCCGTGCCGGAAGATGAACCGATCATGATCGCGCCGGGCGCGCGCGCCCTTGTCCCCACGGGCCTGCTGCTCCAGTTCCCAGTCGGCTTCGAGGCCCAAGTCAGGCCGAGGTCGGGACTGGCGTTCCGGCACGGCGTGACGGTGCTCAACGCACCGGGGACCATCGACGCGGACTACCGCGGCGAGCTCAAGGTTCTTCTCGTCAATCTGGGCGAGGAGGACTTCCTTGTCTCGCGCGGCGCGCGGATCGCGCAGCTCGTCGTCGCGGCGGTGGCGCGGGCGGAAGTGACGGAAGCGGATGCGCTCGATCCCACCACGCGAGGGGAAGGCGGGTTCGGTTCAACGGGACGGTGAAGCGGAAGGACCAGAACGAATGAACCTGCTGCCGCGCCGCAGCCTTCTCGCCGTCGCCGCCGTCGTGGACATCGCCTACCACGCGCGTCCAACGCCCATCGCCGCCAAGACGCTCGCCGCCCGCCACGGGCTGCCGCCCCGCCACCTGGAGACGCTTCTCCAGGTGCTCGTCCGGTCCGGCATCCTGAAGGGCGTGCGGGGGCCGCGCGGCGGCTACGAGCTCGCCCGCGAGCGCCGCCGCATCACCATCGCCGACATCGTCCGGGCGGCGCTGGGCGAAAGCGACGAGCCGGGCTCGATCGAGGAGGCCGAACGGGAGGGCTCCCAGCTCGTCGTCGACGTGGTCAAGCCGATGATCCGCTCCGCCTCGGAGAGTTTTCTGGAGCGCCTCGACGAGATCAACGTCGACGACCTCTGCAACGAGGCCGAGCGGCGCTCCGTGTTCGCCGACAGCCGGCCGAGCTACGATTTCACAATCTAATTATGATAAATGATACATTCATCGACATTCCGCTGTGACATCGCTATCGTCGCGCTGAAGCCAATCGAACGCGGGCCGCCCACGGGACGGTTCGCCGCCTGAGGAGACGTCGCCATGACGCAGCCCGCCCTGAAGCCGACGGAGGTCGCGCAGCGCGCGCCCGGCCGCGGCCGGATCTACGACTCCATCACCGACACCATCGGCGACACCCCTCTGGTGCGGCTCGACCGGCTCGCCAAGCACAAGGGCGTCAAGGCGAACCTGTTGGCGAAGCTCGAGTTCTTCAATCCGATCTCGAGCGTCAAGGACCGCATCGGCGTCGCCATGATCGACGCGCTCGAGCGCGACGGCGTGCTGAAGCCGGACAGCGTCCTGGTGGAGCCGACCTCCGGCAACACCGGCATCGCGCTCGCCTTCGTGGCGGCCGCGCGCGGTTACCGCCTCATCCTGGTCATGCCCGAGACCATGTCGATCGAGCGCCGCAAGATGCTGGCGCTGCTCGGCGCCGAACTGGTGCTGACCGAGGGGCCGAAGGGCATGAAGGGCGCCGTCGCCAAGGCGCAGGAACTCGTCAAGGAGATCCCGAACGCGGTCATCCCGCAGCAGTTCGAGAACCCGGCGAACCCCGAGATCCATCGCCGCACGACCGCCGAGGAGATCTGGAACGACACCGAAGGGACCGTCGACTACGTCGTCTCCGGCGTCGGCACCGGCGGCACCATCACCGGCGTCGGCTCGGTGCTGAAGCCGCGCAAGGACACGCTGAAGATCGTCGCTGTGGAGCCCGAGGACTCGCCGGTGCTGTCCGGCGGGCAGCCCGGCCCGCACAAGATCCAGGGCATCGGCGCCGGCTTCGTGCCGGGCATCCTCGACCGCTCGGTGATCGACGAGGTCATCACCGTCGGCAACCAGACGTCGTTCGAGACCGCGCGTCTGGTCGCGCGGCTCGAGGGGGTGCCGGTCGGCATCTCGTCGGGGGCCGCGGTCGCGGCGGCGCTCGAGATCGGAGCCCGTCCGGAGGCCGCCGGCAAGAACATCGTGATCATCATCCCGAGCTTCGCCGAGCGCTATCTTTCGACCGCGCTGTTCGAAGGACTCTGACCCGGAAAGGCTTCGGCCAGCGGCCGGAGCCTTTCTCCCGGGCGGTCAGATCTTCCTGAGCCGCACCTCGTCGATGCGGTGGCTCTTGCCTTTCTTCAGGATCAGGTCGGCGCGCGGGCGCGTGGGCCGGATGTTCTTGCGCAGATTGGGCAGGTTGATCTCGGTCCAGAGCTTCTCAGCCTGCTCCAGCGCTTCCCGCTTGGAGACCTGCGCGTACTTGCGGAAGTAGGATTGCGGGTCGCGGAAGGCGGTCTCGCGCAGCCGCATGAAGCGCTCGACGTACCAGCGATGCAGCAGCGGCTCGTCGGCGTCGAGGAAGATGCCGAAGTCGATGAAGTCCGAGACGAACGGCGCCACGCGGCCGTTCTGCGGCTTGTCGCCGGTCTGGAGCACGTTGAGGCCCTCCAGGATCACGATGTCCGGCTGATCGATGACGATCTTCTCGCCGCGCACCACGTCGTAGACGAGATGGCTGTAGACCGGCGCCGCCACCTCGCGCTTGCCGGCCTTGATGTCGGAGATGAACCGCAGCAGCGCCTGGACGTCGTAGCTCTCCGGAAACCCCTTGCGGCTCATCAGGTCTTCGCGGGCGAGCACGGCGTTCGGCAGCAGGAAGCCGTCCGTGGTGACGAGGTCCACCTTCGGCGTCGCCGGCCAGCGCGCGAGCAGAGCGCGCAGCACGCGCGCCGTGGTCGACTTGCCGACCGCGACCGAGCCCGCCACCGCGATGACATAGGGCACCTTGGTCTCGCTGTGGCCGAGGAAGCGCTGCGTCGCTCGGAACAGCTGCTGGCGTGCGGTGACGTAGAACGCGAGCAGGCGCGAGATCGGCAGGTAGATCTGTTCGACCTCGTCCATGTCGATCGGGTCGTTCAGCGAACTCAAACGGTCGAGGTCCGCCGCGTCCAGCGTCATCGGCGTGTCGGCGCGCAGCTTCGCCCATGCGGCGCGGCCGAAGGTGGCGTAGGGCGAGGGGTTCGAAACGCGCGGGCGATCGTCCATCAGCTCTTCCGGGCGGCCTTTTCCGCGAGGCCCGACTGCGCCGTGCGGCGCTCGAGCTCCGCCATCACCTCGGCTACGGAGACGCCCCTGACCTTCAGCGCGACCATCAGGTGGTAGAGCACGTCGGCGGCCTCGCCGACGAGTTCGACCTTGGCGCCGCAAGCGACCGCAAGCGCGGCCTCCACGCCTTCCTCTCCGAGCTTCTTGGCGACGCGCGCGGGCCCCGCCTCGATCAGCGAGCGGGTGTAGGAGCTTCCCGCGTCGGCCGCGGAGCGGTCGTCGACGATGGCGGCGAGGTCGTCGAGGCTGAAGGTGGTCGTCATGCCGTCGTCATCTCCCGTCGACGCGCGCTGCTTCAGGCGCCCTGGGCGCCTGGGTCGAGACGCACCGGCAGTCCGGCCGCGGCCATCGCGGCCTTGGCCTCGCCGATGGTGAACTCGCCGAAATGGAAGATCGAGGCCGCCAGCACGGCGCTCGCCCCGCCCTTGACCACGCCGTCCACCATGTGGGCCGGGGTCCCGACGCCCCCCGAGGCGACCACCGGCACCGGCACCGCGTCCACCACCGCGCGGGTCAGCGCGATGTCGTAGCCGTCCTTGGCGCCGTCATTGTCCATGGAGGTCAGCAGGATCTCGCCGGCGCCGAGCGCGGCGACCTCGGCCGCGTAGGCGACGGCGTCGAGCCCGGTGGGCCGCCGGCCGCCATGGGTGAACACCTCCCAGCGGTCGGCCTCGCCCGCGCCCGAAACCTTCTTGGCGTCGACCGCGACCACGATCGCCTGGGCGCCGAACTTGTCGGCGGCGCGGGCGACCACCGAGCGGTCGTTCACGGCCGCCGACATGATGGAGACCTTGTCCGCGCCCGCGAGCATCAGCGCCCGCACGTCCTCCACCGAGCGCACGCCGCCGCCGACGGTCACCGGCATGAAGCAGTTTTCCGCCGTGCGGGCGACCACGTCGAGCAGGATCGCCCGCTCCTCGTGGCTCGCGGTGATGTCGAGAAAGCAGAGCTCGTCGGCGCCGGCCGCGTCATAGGCGATCGCCGCCTCCACCGGATCGCCGGCGTCGCGCAGGTCGACGAACTGGACGCCCTTGACGACGCGGCCGTCCTTGACGTCGAGGCAGGGGATGACGCGGATCTTCAACATGGGCGCCGATGGTGTCGCGATAACGGGGCGGAGCCTGCAGGCCCGGTTTCGTCCTGTCCTATAGGCGGATCGCTCGCGATACGACAGCCCCGTCACATAATCCGGGGACGATCATTCGCGGGCGAGCAGCGCGTCGAGGGGCGCCTCGAGACGGAAGACGACGCCTTCGGGGCGGTAGTCGGCGACGGCCTTGCCCCGAAGCTGCACGGACAGCGTCTTCTCGATGAGCTGGGAGCCGAAGCCGCGTCGGGTGGGGGCCGCTACGATGGGGCCGCCGGTTTCCCGCCACTCCATGTGGAACACATCGTCCCCGTAGCTCCAGGACAGGGCGACGCGGCCTTCGGCCCGAGACAGCGCGCCGTACTTGGCGGCGTTGGAGCCCAGTTCGTGGATCGCGAGCGTCATGGCGGTTGCGGCGCGGTCGCGCAGGCGCACCGGCGGGCCGTCGATGACGATCCGCGTCTCCAGGTCATGTGGCGTCAGCACGCTGCGGACCAACGCGTCGAGCTGCGCTTCCGCGCTCTCGGCCTGAAACAGCATGTCCTGCGCGCGGGCGAGCGCCACCAGCCGCTCGTCGATCCGGGCGCGGTAGGGCGCGAGCGCCTCGCCGCCAGCGCGCAGCGTCTGGGCGGTGACCGACTGGGTCAGCGCCAGCATGTTTTTGATGCGGTGATGCAGCTCGGCGGCGAGCAGCTTGTAGCGCTCCTCGCTCTCCTTCAGCGCGGTGACGTCGCGCGAGACAGAGAGGATCGACTCCGGCCGGCCGTCCGGACCGAAGATCGGCGTCACCTGCACGTCCCAGTGGCGGGGATTGCCGCGCGCGGTGTTCGCCATCTCCTGGAAGCGGTAGCTCCGGCCGGCCCGCGCAGCGGCGAGGGCGGCTTTGGCGTGGGCGGCGCCGCCGCCGGTCCAGATGTCGGGCCAATGGCAGCCGCGGAGCTGCTCAAAGTCGTCGACCTCCATCACCTTCTGGCCGCCCTCGCTCATGAAGACGAGGGCGCCGTCGAGATCGAGGATCTTGATGCAGTCCTCGGACGCCGCCAGCACGCTGCGGATGAAGCGGGCCTCCCGGTTCGGGTCCGACGGATCGGTCTCGCTGGTCATGCTGTAGGCCTCAGGGCGCGCCGGCGGAGGTCGGATCCGGCGACGCAGGGGCCGCGCGACGGGTCGAGATAAGAACCGAAACTAGACCTTTAAGGGGCGTCGCGCGAGGTCCCGGCCAGAGCGAGCGCCTCTCTCGCGTCGAGGCGGCCGTCGTAGAGCGCGCGCCCGGTGATGGCGCCGGCGATCTTCGCGTTCTCGGGCGCCGTCAGCCGGCGGACGTCCTCGATGTCGGCCAATCCGCCTGAGGCGATCACCGGAATATTCACCGCCTCGGCCAACTCCCGGGTAAGTTCGAGGTTAAGTCCCTTGAGCAATCCGTCGCGGGCGATGTCGGTGAAGATGATCGCGGCGACGCCGGCGTCCTCGAACCGGCGCGCGAGGTCGAGCGCGGTCATGTCTGACACTTCGGCCCAGCCCTGCACCGCGACCTTGCCGCCGCGGGCGTCGACGCCGACCGCGATCCGGCCGGGATGGGCCTTCGCCGCCGCCTTCACGAATTCGGGGTCACGGACGGCCGCCGTCCCGACGATGACGCGGGCGACACCGCGCTTCAGCCAGGCGTCGACCGCCTTCATGTCGCGCACCCCGCCACCGAGCTGCACGGGAACGCCGGCCGCGTCGAGGATCGCGTCGACCGCCGCGGCGTTGACGCTCGCGCCGGCGAAGGCGCCGTCGAGGTCGACGACGTGGATCCACTCGAAGCCGGCGTCGGCGAAGCTCTTCGCCTGCGCCGCCGGATCGTGGCCGTAGACGGTGGCGCGGTCCATGTCGCCCTCCTTCAGGCGGACCACGGCGCCGCCCTTTAGGTCGATCGCGGGATAGAGGATCATGGACGCCACCGCACGAAGCTCGCGAGCAGGGACAGGCCGAGCGCCTGGCTCTTCTCGGGATGGAACTGGACGCCGGCCACGTTGTCGCGCGCGACCAGCGCGGTGACGTCGCCGCCATAGGAGGCCGCCAGCACCACGTCGCCGGCGTCGTCGGGCGTCAGGTGGTAGGCGTGCAGGAAATAGGCGTGCAGGCCGCCCTCGCCGAGCGGCAGGTCGTCGGTCAGCGGGTGCGCGCGGCGGCGCTCCAGCGTGTTCCAGCCCATGTGCGGCACCTTGAGCCCGGCGTCGCCCGGCTCGATCCGCACCACCCGGCCGGGAATCCAGCCGAGCCCCTGCGTCGGCTCGTGCTCCTCGCCTTCGGTGGCCAGCAGCTGCATGCCGATGCAGATGCCGAGGAACGGCCGGCCGCGCCGGCGCACGGCCTCGTCGAGCGCCTCGCCGAGGCCGGTGGCTTCGCCCAGCGCCCGGCGGCAGTCGGGAAAGGCCCCGTCGCCGGGCAGCACCACGCGGTCGGCGGTCGCGACCCGCTCGGGATCGCTCGTCACCACCACGCCGGCGCCGCCGGCGCGCGTCAGCGCCTTCTCGACCGAGCGCAGGTTGCCGGCGCCGTAGTCGACGACCGCGATGGTCACCGCGCCGCTCCGGGCTGCGGGAACAGGCCGAGCACGCCGCCGGAGGCGGCCGGGCGATAGGCCGCGGCGGGACCCGCCGACGGGCGGGGCGCAGGCGCGGGGTCGTGGGCGTCCGCGGACCATTCGGCGAAGAAATGCGCCTCGGCCTCGTCGCGCGAACGGGCCATCAGCGCGGCGACGAAGCGGTAGCCCCGCCGCTCCAGCGACCGGGCGCGCAGCCAGGCGGCCTCGAAGCCGACGGCGAGGTTCGGCAGCAGCGCCAGCAGGATCGCCTCGCCGCTTCGGAGCGACAGCAGGTTCGCGACCAGCGCCAGCGCGACCGCCGCGGCGAGATAGAGCGCGAGCGCCAGCCAGCAGCGCTGCCAGATCAGCCAGACGAGCGGGAACAGGAACGCGCCCTTCGAGAAGCCCTCGCGCAGGCTTACGAAGCGCTCGGCGTCCTCGAGGGTGCGGGCCGCGCCGCCGGGCGGCTCATAGATCAGCCAGGTGTTCAAGATCGAACCTCAGCAGATGAAGTCAGTCGCCGATGCGGCCCTTGGTCGAGGGCAGGCGGTCGCCGGCCCGCGGGTCGAGCGCCAGCGCGTTCTTCAGCACGCGGGCGAGACCCTTGAAGCAGCTTTCGGCGATGTGGTGCGCGTTGGCGCCGTAGAGCGTCTCCACATGCAGCGTCACCGCGGCGTGGGTGGCGAAGGCCTGGAAGAACTCGCGCACCAGCTCGGTGTCGAACTCGCCGACCTTCGGCGCCGGAAACTCCGTGCGCCAGACCAGGAACGGGCGGCCCGAGACGTCGATCGCGACGCGGGTCAGGGCCTCGTCCATCGGCATCGCGACGTCGGCGTAGCGCGTCAGGCCCTTCATGTCGCCCAGCGCCCGGCGCACGGCTTGGCCGAGCGCGATGCCGACGTCCTCCACGGTGTGGTGGAAGTCCACATGGGTGTCGCCGTTGGCCGTCACGTCGAGGTCGATCATCGCGTGGCGGGCGAGCAGCTCGAGCATGTGGTCGAAGAAGCCGACGCCGGTCTCGATCCGGCTCGCGCCCGTCCCGTCGAGGTCGAGCGTGAGGGTGATGTCGGTCTCTGCGGTCGTCCGGGTCACCTCGGCGCGGCGCATGGGAGCCTCGTTGATCGCGCGTTCCGTCGCGAAGCTGTCATGGAAACGCGCGGTCGATAGCACGGCGGCGCGCGCAAGGCCAACGGCCCGTCCCTACAAGGCCGCATGGCGCATGCGCGGCGCGCGCGGGCGACACATCGACGTGATCGTCCTGGCCTCTACTTGAGGGATACGCCGGCATTGGGGCCGGTCTGCATCAGGTGACTGTCATGGCCAAGAAACCGTCTGACGACGTCAAGGCGCGCAAGAAGGCGGCGCTCGCGACGCCGACCGACCTCGGCTCCAACGCGATCCGCGATCTGCAGGGCGCGATGAACGCGATCCTCGCCGACACCTTCGCGCTGTTCCTCAAGACCAAGAACTTCCACTGGCACGTCAGCGGCCCGCATTTCCGCGACTATCACCTGCTGCTGGACGACCAGGCGGCCGAAATCCTCGCCTCCACCGACGACATCGCCGAGCGCGTGCGCAAGATCGGCGGCACGACGATCCGTTCGGTCGGGCACATCGGGCGCCTGCAGCGGGTCAAGGACAACGACGCCGATTTCGTGACGCCGCAGGACATGCTGGCCGAGCTGCGCGAGGACAATCTCGACCACGTCAAGCGCCTGCGCGAGGTTCACAGCCTCGCCGACGAGCACGACGACGTCGCGACCGCGAGCCTGATCGAGAACTGGATTGACCAGGCCGAGAAGCGCGCCTGGTTCCTGTTCGAGACCAGCCGCGGCGCCTGAGTGGGCGGGGAGCGCCGCATCGTTCTTGTCCCGGCCCTGAGCCGGGACAGGGGGGAGCGCCGCCCTTTTCATGGCCCGGGGGAATGCATACCTGAGCTCCAGTCATTCCCCCGGAGCTTTCATGTCCGACATCATCCTTCACGGGACCACGATCGTGCTCGTCCGCAAGGGCGGCAAGGTGGTCATCGGCGGCGACGGCCAGGTCACGCTCGGCCAGACCGTGCTCAAGGCGACCGCGAAGAAGGTCCGCCGCATCGCCAAGGGCGAGGTCATCGCCGGTTTCGCCGGCGCGACCGCCGACGCCTTCACGTTGTTCGAGCGGCTCGAGCAGAAGCTCGAACAGTATCCCGGCCAGCTTCTGCGCGCCGCGGTCGAGCTCGCCAAGGACTGGCGCACCGACCGCTATCTCCGCCGGCTGGAGGCCATGATGCTTGTCGCCGACAAGCATGTGGCGCTCGTCATCACCGGCACCGGCGACGTGCTTGAGCCCGAGGACGGCGTCGCCGCCATCGGCTCCGGCGGCAACTACGCGCTGTCCGCCGCCCGCGCGCTCGCCGACACTGAGCTCGACGCCGAGGCGATCGTGCGCAAGTCGATGAAGATCGCGGCCGACATCTGCGTCTACACCAACGCCAACCTGACGGTGGAGAGCCTGGAGACGGTGGGATGATCCCACGCGCTCCGGCGGCCTACGCGTTTCGCGTGGTCACGCCCGACGATCTCCCGCAGATCGCCGGCTGGCTGCGCGAACCGCACGTGGCGCGGTGGTGGGGCGATCCCGACCAGCAGCTGGCGTCGATCCGCGAAGATCTTTCGGAGCCGCGCATGGCGCTCAGCATCGTCTCGATCGACGGTCGGCCGTCCGGCTATGTCCAGGCCTATGGACCGTTCGACTTCGGGGCACTGGAGGGCCAGCCCGCGGGATCGAAGGGGATCGACCAGTTCATCGGCGCGCCGGACCTCGTCGGCAAAGGGCATGGCCCCGCGCTGACCGAGGTTTTCGTGGCGACGTTGTTCGCTGCGGGCGCCCCGAGGGTCGTGACCGACCCTCATCCTGACAACGCCGTCGCGATCCGGGCCTATGAAATGGCCGGGTTTCGACGGGAAAGACTGATCCATACGGAAGACGGTCCCGCGGTGCTGATGGCCAGGGATCGGGCTTGAGGAAAATGACATGACCGACCTTTCCCCTCGCGAAATCGTCTCCGAGCTCGACCGGCACATCGTCGGCCAGCGCGACGCCAAGCGCGCGGTCGCGATCGCGCTTCGGAACCGCTGGCGGCGTCTGCAGCTTCAGGGCCACCTGCGCGAAGAGGTGCAGCCCAAGAACATCCTGATGATCGGGCCGACCGGCGTCGGCAAGACCGAGATCTCGCGCCGTCTGGCGAAGCTCGCGAACGCGCCGTTCCTGAAGGTGGAGGCCACCAAGTTCACCGAGGTCGGCTATGTCGGCCGCGACGTGGAGCAGATCGTGCGCGACCTCGTCGAGGTCGCGATCGGCCTGACGCGCGAGCAGAAGCGCAAGGACGTGCAGGCCAAGGCGCACATGGCGGCGGAGGAGCGGGTGCTGACCGCGCTCGTCGGCGCGACCGCGAGCCCGGCGACCCGCGAGAGCTTCCGCAAGAAGCTGCGCGACGGCGACATGGACGACAAGGAGATCGAGATCGAGGTGGCGGCCTCCGGCCCCGCGGCGATGGAGATCCCCGGCATGCCGGGCCAGGTCGGCATGATCTCGCTCGGCGAGATGTTCAAAGGCCTCGGCGGCCAGAAGAAGACCCGCCGCGTCACGGTCAAGGACAGCTACGAGCAGCTCATCGCCGACGAGAGCGACAAGCTGCTCGACCAGGAGAGCCTGGTCGCCGAGGCGGTGCGCACGGTGGAGAACGCCGGCATCGTGTTCCTCGACGAGATCGACAAGATCTGCGCCCGCGAGGGCCGCGCCGGGGACGTCAGCCGGGAAGGCGTGCAGCGCGACCTCCTGCCGCTGATCGAGGGCACCACGGTCGCGACCAAGCACGGGCCGGTGAAGACCGACCACATCCTGTTCATCGCCTCCGGCGCGTTCCATGTGGCGAAGCCGTCCGACCTGCTGCCGGAGCTGCAGGGCCGGCTGCCGATCCGCGTGGAGCTCAACGCGCTGACCCGCGAGGATTTCGTCCGCATCCTCGACGACACGGAAGCGAGCCTCGTGAAGCAGTATGTGGCGCTGCTGGCGACCGAGAACGTGACGCTGGCGTTCACGCCCGACGGCATCGACGCGCTCGCCGACGTGGCGGTCGAGGTCAACTCGACGGTCGAGAACATCGGCGCGCGCAGACTGCAGACGGTGATGGAGCGGGTGCTCGACGAGATCAGCTTCACCGCCGCCGACATGGGCGGCCAGACGGTGACGGTCGACGGCGCTTACGTGCGCAAGTATGTCGGCGACCTCGCGAAGAACGCCGACCTCAGCCGCTTCATCCTCTGAAGACGGCGCGTCGGCGCGCGCTGCGGGAGCCCGGACCATGGCCGTTCTCACCCTCGACGAGGCCATGGCGCTCGCGGCCGGCGCCCTGGAGCGCAACGGCGCGTCGGCGCCTGTCGCGGACAGCGTCGCCCGCGCGCTGGCCGGCGCCGAGGCCGACGGGCTGAAGGGCCATGGCCTGTCGCGGGTTCCGGGCTACGCGGGCCAGCTTCGCGCCGGCAAGGTGCGCGGCGACGCGACGCCGACTCTCGCCCGGCCGCGGCCGGGCGCGCTTCGGATCGACGCTGCGGAAGGCTTCGCTTATCCCGCGCTCGACCTCGCGGTCGCCGAGCTGCCGGCGGTCGCGCGGGCGCAAGGGATCGCGGCGGCGTCGCTTTTCCGCTCGCATCACTGCGGGGCGGCCGGCCGCCCCGTCGAAGCGCTGGCCGATCAGGGGCTCGTCGCGCTGCTGTTCGCCAACACCCCGGCCGCCATGGCGCCCTGGGGCGGCGCGATGCCGGTGTTCGGCACCAACCCGATCGCCTTCGCCTGTCCGCGGCCGGGGCGGGCCCCGATCGTGGTCGACCTCTCGCTGTCCAGGGTCGCGCGCGGAAACATTATGGCGGCGAAGCAGAAGGGTGAGCCGATCCCCGAGGGCTGGGCCTTCGACGCGCAAGGGCGGCCGACGACCGATCCGGACGCCGCGCTCGGCGGGACCATGGCGCCCGCCGGCGACGCCAAGGGCGTCGCGCTGGCGCTGATGGTGGAGCTGCTGGCGGCGGGGATGACCGGCGCGAACTACGCCGGCGAGGCCTCGTCCTTCCTGGACGACAAGGGCGGGCCGCCCGGGACCGGGCAGCTCCTGCTCGCCTTCGATCCCGCGGCGTTCTCGGACGCCGGCCCCGCCCGCTTCGCGGTTCTGGCCGCGGCGATCGAGGCCCAGGCCGGGGCGCGGCTGCCCGGCGCCCGCCGGCTCGCAGCGCGCGCGAAGGCCGCGACCGCGGGGCTCACGGTCGCGGACGCTCTCGTCGCGGAGATACGGGCGCTCTGAGGCGGCCTCAGCCCATCGTCGGCATCACGAACTCGGCCCCGGCGCGGATGCCGGTCGGCCAGCGGGTCGTGATGGTCTTGAGGCGCGTGTAGAAGCGCACCCCCTCCGGCCCGTGCATGTGGTGATCGCCGAACAGCGAGGCCTTCCAGCCGCCGAAGGAGTGGAACGCCATCGGCACCGGGATCGGCACGTTGATCCCGACCATGCCGACCTTGATCGAATGGGCGAACTCGCGGGCGGCGTCGCCGTCGCGGGTGAAGATCGCCGTGCCGTTGCCGAACTCGTGCTCGTTCACGAGCTTCGCCGCCTCGGCGTAGTTGTCCGCGCGGACGACCGAGAGGACGGGGCCGAAGATCTCCTCCTTGTAGATGCGCATCTCGGGGGTCACGCGGTCGAACAGCGTGCCGCCGACGAAATAGCCGTTCTCGTAGCCCTGCAGCGACAGCCCGCGGCCGTCGACCACCAGCTCCGCGCCCTCGTCGACGCCGAGGTCCACATAGCCCGAGACCTTGTCGCGGTGCTGCGCGGTGACGAGCGGCCCCATCTCCGCCTCCGGATCGGTGCCGGGACCGACCTTCAGCGCGCGCACCTTCGGCGCGAGCTTGTCGATCAGGATGTCGGCGGTCTTCTCGCCGACCGGAACCGCGACCGAGATCGCCATGCAGCGCTCGCCGGCGGAGCCGTAGGCCGCGCCCATCAGCGCGTCGACGGCCTGGTCCATGTCGGCGTCGGGCATGATGATCATGTGGTTCTTGGCGCCGCCGAGCGCCTGGGCGCGCTTGCCCGCCTTCGTCGCGGTCTCGTAGACGTAGCGCGCGATCGGGGTCGAGCCGACGAAGCTCACGGCCTCGACGTTCGGATGGGCGAGCAGGGCGTCGACCGCCTGCTTGTCGCCGTTGACGACGTTGAACACGCCGTCCGGAAGGCCGGCCTCCTTCAGCCAGTCGGCGATCAGCAGGGCCGCGGACGGATCGCGCTCGGACGGCTTCAGCACGAAGGCGTTGCCGCAGGCGAGCGCAACCGGGAACATCCACATCGGCACCATGGCCGGGAAGTTGAACGGCGTGATCCCGGCGACGACCCCGAGCGGCTGGCGCAGCGAATGGCTATCGACGCGGGTGCCGACGTTCTCGGTGAACTCGCCCTTGAGCAGCTCGGGAATGCCGGTCGCGAACTCGACCACCTCGAGGCCGCGCTGAATCTCGCCCTTGGCGTCGGAGAACACCTTGCCGTGCTCGGCGCTGATGACGGTCGCGAGCTCGTCGGAGCGCGCCTCGGCGATGGCGAGGAACTTCATCAGGATGCGCGCGCGCCGCAGCGGCGGCGAGGCGGCCCAGGCGGGGAAGGCTTTGAGCGCGGCCTGCACGGCGGCGTCGACGGTCGCCTCGTCGGCGAGCGCGACCGCGCCGGTCTGCTCGCCGGTCGCGGGGTTGAACACGGCCGCGCTGCGGCCGGAGCCGTCGCGGCGCGCGCCGCCGATGAAATGCGGGATCGGGGTCGCCATGGCATCCTCCTATCGGCGGCGCTCGAAACGGCGCCGGCCTTGAACCGCAGCTTCATTGTTGCGCAGGCGCACATCAACGGCATAGTTTCCGCATCCGTTGTGCGGAAATATGAACATGGACTGGGACCATCTGCGCGTCTTCCTTGCCGTGGCGCGCAAGGGCCAGCTTCTCGGGGCCGCCCGGGCGCTCGGGCTGAACCACACCACCGTCGCCCGCCGGCTCGACGCGCTGGAGGCGGACATGGGGGCGACGCTGTTCGAGCGGCGGCCCTCCGGCTCGGCGCTGACGCCGGCGGGCGAGCGGCTCGTGCCGGTCGCGGAGCGGATGGAGACCGAGCTGCTGCAACTCGCCTCCTCCATGCGGGCGGGGGAGGCGGAGGTCGCCGGGCCGGTGCGCATCGGCGCGCCGGACGGGCTCGGCAACCTGCTGCTGGCGGCCGAGCTCGGCGCGTTCGCCGAGCGCCATCCCGGCCTCGCGATCGAGCTGGTGCCGCTGCCGCGCACCTTCTCGCTGTCGCGGCGCGAGGCGGACATCGCGATCGGGCTCGACCGGCCGACCCACGGCCGGCTGATCGCGGCGAAGCTCGGCGACTACAGCCTCGGGGTCTACGCCGCGCCCGCCTATCTCGCCCGCGCCGGGAGGCCGGAGACCCGCGAGGCGCTATCGCGCCACGCGGTGGTGACGGGGGTCGAGGACTTCCTCTACGCCGCCGCGCTCGACTACGCGACCGCGCTCGAGGACGGCGCCGGGCGGCTGTTCCGCTGCGCGAGCGTCGTCGGCCAGATGGAGGCGATCCGCGCCGGCGCCGGCATCGGCGTGCTGCACGACTTCGCCGCCGCGGGCGATCCCGGCCTCGTCCGCGTCCTGCCGGAGATCAGCTTCCGCCGCGCCTACTGGATGATGAGCCACGCCGACACCCACGGCGCGGCGCGGATCGCGACCTGCCGGGCCTTCCTCGCCTCGCTGTTCCGCGAGCGCCGCGCCCGCTTCCTGCCCTATGAGGGCGGCTGACGGCTCACTGGAACAGCTCCCGCGCCTGCCAGAACTGGTCGGCGATGTAGTCCATCACGATCCGCACCCGGGCGATGTCGCGCTGGGACTCGTGCACCACGAGCCACCACGAGCGCTTGAGCCGGACCGAGTTCTTCAGCACCGGCGCGAGATCCGGGAACTGGGCGGCGAGGAAGCGCGGCAGCACCACCAGCCCGCCGCCGCCGCGCGCGGCGTTCATCTGCGCGATGATGTTGGAGCTCTGCAGGCTCGCGCGCGCGCCGCGGGCGGCCTCGTCGAGATAGTCGAGCTCGGTCGTGAAGATCAGGTCGTCGATGTAGTCGATGAAGCGGTGGCGGCGCAGGTCGGCGGGGACCCGGATCGGCGGGGCGGCGTCGAGATAGGCTCGGCTCGCGAACACGCCGAGGGCGTAGTCCGTGAGCTTCCGCGTGGCGAGCCGGCCCTGCTCGGGCAGCGACAGCACGATGGCGAGGTCGGCCTCGCGCTTGGTCAGGTTGAACACCCGCGGCATGGCGACGAGCTGCAGCGTGAGGTTGGGGTAGCGCTCCGTGAGCGCGGGCAGCCGCGGCGCGAGGAAGAAGGCGCCGACGCCGTCCGGCGCGCCGATGCGCACAGAGCCGCCGGCCGAGAGGTCGCGGCCGCCGATCTCCTCCTGCGCCAGATGGATCTGGTTCTCGACCGCCTCCGCCGCCTCCAGCAGCCGCTCGCCGGCGGGCGTCAGCGCGAGGCCGGACGGCGTCCGCTCGAACAGCCGCGCCCGGGTCGCCTCCTCAAGCGCGGTCACGTGGCGGCTCACCGTGGAGTGCTTGACGCCGAGGGCGACGGCGGCTCCCGACAGCGTGCCGGCGCGGGCGACGCTCAGGAACGCCCTGAGATGCTCCCAGTTCGGGGTCTGGCTCATGTCGATTTCCGCACAACGGATGCCGTGATTTTGGCTGTAGCCGCTCAGCAATCGGCAGGCTACGCCTTGGGAAGGAAACGTCAAAGGCGCGATCCGCCATAAGAGCGGGCGGCCGGGATGGGGACGACGGGCTGCGCGCGACGAGCGCGCCGGCGCGGCCGCGACCGTCCGAGCAACGGAGGGCGCTGGCTCATGGCGAAGATCGGCTTCATCGGCCTCGGCAACATGGGCGCCCCGATGGCGGCGAACGCCGTCCGCGCCGGCCACGCCGTCCGGGGATACGACATCGCGGCGGCGCGCTGCGCCGAGGCCGCGGCCCAGGGCGTCGCGATCGCGGCGGACGTGGGCGACGCCGCCTCGGGCGCCGACATCGTGGTGACGATGCTCAACGCCGGGGCGACCGTGGTCGACGTCTGGACCCGCGTCGCGCCGCGGCTCGCGCCCGGCGCGCTGATGATCGACAGCTCGACCATCGACGTGGACAGCGCCCGGCGGGCCCACGCCGTCGCGGCCGAGGCCGGGCTGCTGTCGCTCGACGCGCCGGTCTCCGGCGGGGTCGAGGGCGCGACCGCCGGCACGCTCACCTTCATGGTCGGCGGCTCGGAGCAAGCCTTCGCGAAGGGCCAGCCGCTGCTCGCCGTCATGGGCCGGCGGATCGTCCATTGCGGCGGCCCAGGCGCCGGCGACGCCGCCAAGATCTGCAACAACATGATCCTCGGCGTCAGCATGATCGCGGTCAGCGAGGCCTTCATCCTGGGCGAAAGCCTGGGCCTGTCGCGGCAGGCGCTGTTCGACGTGGCCTCGAACGCCTCCGGCCAGTGCTACGCGCTCACCACCCATTGCCCGGTTCCGGGCCCGGTGCCGGGCTCGGCCGCCAACCGCGACTACCGGCCAGGCTTCGCCGCGGAGCTGATGGCGAAGGACCTCCGGCTGTCGCAGGACTGCGCGCGTTCGTCCGGCGCGCCGACGCCGATCGGCGCCGCGGCCTCGGCGCTCTACGAGCGTTTCGTCGACGCCGGCGGGCGGGGCGTGGACTACGCGGGCGTGATCCGCTTCATCCGCGAGATGGAGGAGCAGGAGCGTGCCCCGATCGCCAAGGCCGGAGAATAAAGCCGGGAACAGGGACTGCGGACGCCCGCAGGGGCGGCCGAACGATGACGCCGGAGAACCGGCGCGCGAGGAAACGCAATCAAGGGGAGCTGAAACGCCATGAAGACCCGTCGCCTGCTCGCGGCCGCGGCCGCGCTTGCCCTGCTGCCGATGTCGGCCGAGGCCCAGACCGCCAAGACCCTCAAGATCGGCGTGCTGAACGACCAGTCCGGCCTCTACGCCGACATGGGCGGCGTCGGCTCGGTCGCCGCCGCGCGGCTCGCCGTGCAGGATTCCGGCCTGATCGAGAAGGGCTGGAAGATCGAGGTTCTGGGCGCCGACCATCAGAACAAGCCCGACATCGCCTCCAACATCGCGCGCCGCTGGTTCGACGTGGAGGGCGTCGACGTGGTGACGGACGTCACCAACTCGGCGGTCGCGCTCGCCATCAGCTCGCTCGCCCGCGACAAGAACAAGGTCGAGCTGGTCTCGGGCGCCGCGACCTCGGAGCTCACCGGCAAGCAGTGCTCGCCCAACACCATCCACTGGACGCACGACACCTGGGCGCTCGCCAACGGCACCGGCAAGGCGATCGTCCAGACCGGCGGCGACACTTGGTACTTCATGACCGCCGACTACGCCTTCGGCCACGCGCTCGAGCGCGACACCGAGGCGGTGGTGAAGGCGAGCGGCGGCAAGGTGCTCGGCAAGGTGCTGACCCCGCTCAACACGCCGGACTTCTCCTCCTTCCTGCTGCAGGCGCAGAGCTCGGGCGCGAAGATCGTCGGCCTCGCCAATTCCGGCGTCGACACCTCGAACTCGATCAAGCAGGCGGCCGAGTTCGGCATCGTCGAGGGCGGCCAGAAGCTCGCGGGCCTGCTGGTCTACCTCACCGACGTGCATTCGATCGGCCTGCCGATCGCGCAGGGGCTGCTGCTGGAGGCGGCGTTCTACTGGGACCTGAACGAGGGCACGCGCGCTTTCTCCGACCGGTTCTCGAAGGAGATGCGCGGCCGCAGGCCGACCATGGTGCAGGCCGGCGTCTACGGCTCCGTCATCCATTACCTCAAGGCCGTCGAGGCGCTCGGCGACTCCAAGGACGGCAAGGCCGTGGTGGAGAAGATGAAGGCCACGCCGACCGACGACATCGTCATGGGCAAGGGCCAGGTCCGCGCCGACGGCCGCAAGATCCACGACATGTATCTCTTCGAGGTCAAGGCGCCCGACGAGTCCAAGGGCGAGTGGGACTACTACAAGCTCCGCCAGACCATCCCGGCGGCCGAGGCGTTCCGGCCGATCGACCAGGGCGGCTGCCCGCTCGTCACCACGAACTGACCCGCCGGGTCAGCTTCCGCAGTCCGCGGGCGTCCGGCCCGGCGACGGCCGGGACGTCCGCGGCCCCCTTCCTTCCCGAACGAAAATGACGGAGCATCCGATGCCCGAGATGATGGTGCGCAAGATCGTCGTGCAGATCGAAGAGACCCACAGCGATTTCGGACGGCCGGTCGATCCGCCGTCGCGCAAGGCGACGGTCGCGGCGGTCATCCGTAATCCCTTCGCGGGCCGCTACGTCGAGGATCTGGCCGAGCTCTACGCGCTCGGCGCCGAGGTCTCGACCGTTCTGGTGCAGCGCGCGATGGACGCGCTCGGCGCCGGCCCCGACGACATAACCGGCTACGGCAAGGCGGCGATCATCGGAACGGACGGCGAGATCGAGCACGCCGCGGCGCTGATCCATCCGAAGTTCGGCGCGCCGGTGCGCTCCGCCACCGGCGGCAAGGACATCATCCCGTCCACCAAGAAGATCGGCGCGCCTGGCGCTGCGATCACCTTCCCGCTCACCGGCAAGACGTCGATCTGGAGCTTCGACGACATGGACGCCTCCGAGATCGCGATCCCCGACGCGCCGCGCGCGGACGAGGCGGTCGTGGTGCTTGCGCTCGGCATCGGCGGCCGGCCGCTGCACCGGATTAAGCTGCCGGACGCCTGAGCGCGCACGGACCCGCGGGGCGGCCTCGACGCCGCCTCGCGTGATAGAACGGCTTTGGGGAAACGTCTCCGCCGAAGACCTGGGATCAACCGGGCTCGCGCGGCGCGCTTGAGAAGAGGAGGCCGCAATGGACGGGGAGCACATCCTCGAGACCGAAGGGCTGTCGAAGAGTTTCGGCGGCTTCGCCGCGGTCTCCGACGTCGGCCTGAAGGTGAAGCGGGGCACGATCCACGCCCTGATCGGGCCGAACGGGGCCGGCAAGACCACCTGCTTCAACCTGCTGACGAAGTTCCTCGCCCCGACGGCGGGCTCGATCCGCTACAACGGCCGCGACATCACCCGCACGAACGCCGCCGGCATCGCGCAGCTCGGGCTGGTGCGCTCGTTCCAGATCTCGGCGGTGTTCCTCCACCTGACGGTGCTGGAGAACGTGCGGGTGGCGCTGCAGCGGCAGCGCGGCGCCTCGTTCGATTTCTGGCGTTCCGAGAAGGCGCTGAAGCGCTACGACGCCGCCGCCATGGCGCTGCTGGAGGAGTTCGGCCTCGCCGACGTCGCCCATCGCGAGGCGACCGAGCTGTCCTATGGACGCAAGCGCGCGCTGGAGCTCGCCACCACGCTCGCGCTCGAGCCGGAGATGATGCTGCTGGACGAGCCGATGGCCGGCATGGGCCACGAGGACATCGCGCGCATCGCCGGCCTGATCCGCAAGGCCGCCGAGGGGCGGACCATCCTGATGGTGGAGCACAATCTCTCGGTGGTCGCCGACCTCTCCGACCGCATCACCGTGCTCGCCCGCGGCAAGGTTCTGGCCGAGGGCGACTACGCCGCCGTCTCCGCCGACCCGCGCGTCATCGAGGCCTATATCGGAGCGGGACATGCTTGAGCGCGTGAACGCCGCGAAGGCCGAGCTCGCGATCGAGGACCTGCACGCCTGGTACGGCGAGTCCCACATCCTGCACGGCGTCGGTTTCGAGGTGCGCGAGGGCGAGGTGCTGACGCTGCTCGGCCGCAACGGCGCCGGCAAGACCACGACCCTGCGCTCGATCATGGCGATGGTCGGCCGCCGCACCGGCTCGATCCGGATCGGCGGCGTCGAGACCGTCGGGCTGCCGTCGCGCCGGATCGCCCGGCTCGGCGTCGGCTATGTGCCGGAGGAGCGCGGCATCTACGCCAGCCTCTCGGTGAAGGAGAACCTGCACCTGCCGCCCGAGGTGCGGCCGGGCGGGCTCACCGACGACCAGATCTTCGAGCTGTTCCCGAACCTCAAGGAGCGGCTGTCGAGCCAGGGCTCCAAACTCTCGGGCGGGGAGCAGCAGATGCTGGCGCTCGCCCGCATCCTCAGGACCGGCGCCAAGCTGCTGCTCTGCGACGAGCTGACCGAGGGGCTCGCGCCCGTCATCGTGCAGCAGATCGGCGCGACGCTCCGGACGCTCAAGGACCGCGGCTTCACCGTGCTGCTGGTGGAGAGCAACTTCCGCTTCGCCCAGAGCGTGGCCGACCGCCACCTCATCGTCGAGCAGGGCCGGATCGTCGACGCCGTCCTGAACGACGAGCTCGAGGCCAACCTGCCCAAGCTCAACCGCTATCTCGGGGTCTGAGCCATGATGATCCCCTTCCTCGACATCTCGACCCAGGCGCTGTTTGGACAGCTCCTGCTCGGGCTCATCAACGGCTCGTTCTACGCCCTGCTGAGCCTCGGCCTCGCGGTCATCTTCGGGCTGCTCAACATCATCAACTTCACCCATGGCGCGCAGTACATGCTGGGCGCCTTCGCGGCCTGGATGCTGCTGAATTACCTCGGCGTCGGCTACTGGTGGGCTCTGCTGCTGGCGCCGCTGATCGTGGGCGCGACCGGAATCGTGCTGGAGCGGCTTCTGATTAGCCGGCTCTACAAGCTCGATCACATCTACGGCCTGCTGCTGACCTTCGGCCTTGCGCTGATCATGCAGGGGCTGCTCCGCAACCATTACGGCGTCTCGGGCATGCCCTACGCCATGCCGAAGGAGCTGACGGGCGGGCGCAACCTCGGCTTCATGTTCCTGCCGAACTACCGCGCCTGGGTGATCGTGGCCTCGGTCATCGTGTGCTTCGGCACCTGGTTTCTGATCGAGCGCACCAAGCTCGGCGCCTACCTGCGCGCCGCGACCGAGAACGCGGCGCTGACCCAAGCCTTCGGCATCAACGTGCCGCTGCTCGTCACGCTGACCTACGGCTTCGGCGTTGGCCTCGCGGCGCTCGCCGGCGTGCTCGCCGCGCCGATCTACTCGGTCAATCCCAACATGGGGGCCGACATCATCATCGTGGTGTTCGCGGTGGTGGTGATCGGCGGCATGGGCTCGATCCTCGGCGCGATCGTCTCCGGCTTCGCGCTCGGCCTGATCGAGGGCCTGACCAAGGTGTTCTACCCCGAGGCCTCGACCACCGTGATCTTCGTGATCATGGCGATCGTCCTCCTCGTGAAGCCCGCCGGCCTGTTCGGGAGGACCGCATGACCGCCGCCCACGACGCTCCCGCGCCCGCCGCGGCGATCGGCCCGACGCCCGCCTCGCTGCCGCGCGAGGCCATGGCGACCTACCGGCTGCTGTTCCTCGGGCTCGCGGGCCTTCTCGTCGTCGCGCCGCTCGTCATCTACCCCGTGTTCGTGATGACGGTGCTGTGCTTCGCGCTGTTCGCCTGCGCCTTCAACCTGCTGCTCGGCTATGGCGGGCTGCTGTCCTTCGGCCACGCCGCCTTCTTCGGCATGGCGGCCTACGTCACCGGCCACGCCGCCAAGGTCTGGGGGCTGACGCCCGAACTCGCGATCCTGCTCGGCGTCGCGGCCTCGGCCGGGCTCGGGCTCGTCGTCGGCGCGCTCGCGATCCGGCGGCAGGGCATCTACTTCTCGATGATCACGCTGGCGCTCGCCCAGATGGTGTTCTTCTTCTGCCTGCAGGCGAAGTTCACCCATGGCGAGGACGGCATCCAGGCGATCCCGCGCGGCGCGCTGTTCGGCGTGATCGACATCAGCGGCGACTGGGCGCTCTACGTCTTCACCGCCGTCGTCTTCATGGCGGCGCTGCTGGCGTTGTTCCGGATCGTGCACTCGCCGTTCGGGCAGGTGCTGAAGGCGATCCGGGAGAACGAGCCGCGCGCGATCTCGCTCGGCTACGACGCCGCCCGCTACAAGCTCGCGACCTTCGTGTTGTCCGCGGGCTTCGCGGGGCTCGCGGGCTCGATGAAGGCGCTGGTCTCGCAGATCGCGACGCTGACCGACGTGCACTGGTCGATGTCGGGCGAGGCGATCCTGATCACGCTGGTCGGCGGGGTGGGCACGGTGTTCGGCCCGATCGTCGGCTCGGTCATCGTGATCGCGATGCAGAACTATCTGGCGCAGCTCGGCGCCTGGGTGACGGTGGCGCAGGGCGTGATCTTCGTGGTCTGCGTGCTCGCCTTCCGCGAGGGCATCGTGGGCGTGCTGGCGCGACGGCTGAAGATGCGGCTCTGATCGGGCGGACGCGCGGCCGGAGCGGTTGACCCTCTCCGGCCGATCGTCGAGAAGGGGCCGTTTCGCCCGCGCCCCCGAGGACCCGCCCATGACCGGCTTCGCCACCTCCGCCGACCAGGACCGCATCGCCTACGAGACGGCGAAGATGTTCCTGGAGATCAAGGCAGTCCAGTTCTACAGCGACAAGCCGTTCATCTTCACCTCCGGCTGGGCGAGCCCGGTCTACACCGACACCCGAAAGATCATCTCGTTCCCGCGCCTGCGCACCGCGGCGGTCGACTACGCCGTGCGCACCATCGCGCGCGACATCGGCTACGAGGCGATCGACGTGGTGGCCGGCGGCGAGACGGCCGGCATCCCGTTCGCGGCCTGGGTCGCCGACCGGCTGATGCTGCCGATGCAGTATGTGCGCAAGAAGCCGAAGGGTTTCGGCCGCAACGCGCAGATCGAGGGCGTGGTGACGCCGGGGTCGCGCGGCCTGCTCGTCGAGGACCTCGCCACCGACGGCCGCAGCAAGCACGTATTCGCCCAGGCCATGCGCGACGCCGGCATGACGGTGGAGCACTGCTTCGTGTTTTTCTTCTACGACGTGTTCCCGAACAGCCGCGAGATGCTCGCCGACATGGGGCTGAAGCTGCACTACCTCACGACCTGGCGCCACGTGCTCGAGGTCGCCAAGGCGAGCGGCCATTTCGAGCCCAAGGTGCTGGCCGAGGTCGAGAATTTTCTGAACGCGCCGGCGGAATGGTCCGCCGCCCATGGCGGCGCCTCGGAGCTGAAGGCCGGCTGAACCATAACGAACGACGCAGCTTCGCTGCGCCCCTCAACCCGCGCCGAGCAGCTCCCTGAGCCGGCCGCGGTTCAGGGCGAGCCACTGCAGGCCGATCAGCAGATAGGCGTTGGTCGCCGTCGCGCCGTCGAGCGAGGCGATCGCGGCGTCGATCGGCGCCGCGAAGGGCCGGGTCAGCTCGTGTTCCTCCGGCGCCCCCGCATGCTCCGGCAGCGCGCCGGCGTCGACCCGCGCGAGGAACAGCGTGGCGTGCTCGTCGACGATGCCGGGCGTCGGCAGGAAGGTCAGCAGCGGCTTCGACAGCGCGAGCGGGACAAGGCCCGTTTCTTCCTCGAGCTCGCGCCTCGCGGCTTCGGCCGCGTCCTCGCCAGGCTCCATGCGGCCGGCGACGATCTCCACCAGCTCCCCGGCGCCGGTCGCAAGCGCCGCCGGAGCGCGGAACTGGCGGATGAACACCGCCTCGTCGCGCTCGAGGTCGACCGCGATCACCGCCACGCAGGGGCCGGCGCGCAGCACCTCGCGCTGCTGCCTGATCTCGCCGCGTCCGCCCGCGTCCGGCAGCGTCACGCGCCAGAGCTCCAGCTTGCGGTAGCCGTCGTGCAGCAGCTCCGGCCCGTCGAGCGCGACCTCGCCGGCCTGCGCCGCGAAGAGGTTCGCGCCGGTCACTGCGCCACCGCGTGGGAGGCCTTGGCCTCGATGTCGAAGGCGGCGGCGAGCAGGGCGCGGGTGTAGTCGGTCTTCGGGGCGGCGAACAGCTCCGCCGCCGGTCCGTGCTCCACCACCTTGCCGCCGCGCATCACCACCAGATCGTTGGCGAGCGCGCGCACCACCTTGAGGTCGTGGCTGATGAACAGGAAGGACAGCTTCCGCTTCGCCTGCACCGCGCGCAGCAGGTCGACGATCTGCGCCTGCACCGACATGTCGAGCGCCGAGGTCGGCTCGTCCAGCACGATGAAGGCCGGCTCCAGCGCAAGCGCGCGGGCGATCGCGATGCGCTGGCGCTGGCCACCGGAGAACTCGTGGGGGTAGCGGTCGAGCGCGTCGGCGCCAAGGCCGACGTCGGCGAGAGCGCGCGCCGCCGCCTCCCGCCGTTCCGCGGGCTTCAGCGCCTTGCCCTGCACGTCGAGGCCTTCGGTCACGATGTCGACCACCGTCATCCGAGGCGACAGCGAGCCGTAGGGGTCCTGGAACACGATCTGCATGTCGGCGCGCAGCGGCCGCATGGCGGCGGAGGAGAAGCCGTCGATCGCCTGCCCGAGATAGGCGATGCGGCCTTCGCTCGCGATCAGCCTGAGGATCGCCAGGCCCAGCGTGGTCTTGCCCGAGCCGCTCTCGCCGACCACGCCGAGCGTCTGGCCCTCGCGCACCGTGACCGAGACGCCGTCGACCGCCTTCACATGGCCGACCGTCTTGCGCAGCAGGCCGCGCCGGATCGGGAACCACACCTTGAGGTCGTCGACCTCGACCACGGCGCGCGCCTCGGCGTCCGTCGGCGGCGGCGCGCCCTTCGGCTCGGCCGCGAGCAGTTTTCGGGTGTAGGCGTGCTCGGGGGAGGCGAACACGCGGGCCGTCTCGCCATGCTCGACGATCCGGCCCTCGGTCATGACGCAGACCCGGTCCGAGATGCGCCGCACGATGCCGAGGTCGTGGGTGATGAACAGCATGGCCATGCCGAGCCGGCCCTGCAGCTCCTTCAGCAGGGCGAGGATCTGCGCCTGCACGGTGACGTCGAGCGCGGTGGTGGGCTCGTCGGCGATCAGCAGGTCCGGCTCGTTCGCGAGCGCCATGGCGATCATGACGCGCTGGCGCTGGCCGCCGGACAGCTGGTGCGGAAAGGCGTCGAGCCGCTCCTCCGGGTTCGGGATGCCGACCTGCGCCAGGAGCTCCAGCGTCCGCTCGCGGCACTTCGCCGCCGACCAGCCGCGATGGACCTTCAGCACCTCGCCGACCTGCCGCTCGATCGTGTGCAGCGGGTTGAGCGAGGTCATCGGCTCCTGGAACACCATGGTGATGTCCGCGCCGCGCACCTTGCGCAGCTCCCGCTCCGAGGCTTTCAGCAGGTCGCGGCCCTTGAACAGGATTTCGCCTGAGGGATGCCCCGCGGCCGGGTAGGCCAGCAGCTTCACGATCGACAGCGCCGTCACCGACTTGCCCGAGCCGCTTTCGCCCACGAGCGCGAGCGTCTCGCCCTTGGCGAGGTCGAACGACACGCGGTCGACCGCGAGCGTCCGCCCGCCCTCGCGGGCGAAGTCGACGGACAGGTCGCGGACGGAGAGCAGGGGAGCGTCGGTCATCGGAACGTCTTCCGCGGGTCGAAGGCGTCGCGGACGGCTTCGCCCACGAAGATCAGCAGCGACAGCATGATCGCGATGACGAGGAAGCCCGAGATGCCGAGCCAGGGGGCCTGCAGGTTCGACTTGCCCTGGCTGAGCAGTTCTCCGAGCGAGGGCGATCCCGGCGGCAGGCCGAAGCCGAGGAAGTCGAGCGCGGTCAGCGTGGTGATCGAGCCGGACAGGATGAACGGCATGAAGGTCAGCGTCGCCACCATCGCGTTCGGCAGCAGGTGGCGGAACATGATGGCGCCGTCGGAGACGCCGAGCGCGCGCGCGGCGCGGACATATTCGAAGTTCCGTCCGCGCAGGAACTCGGCGCGCACCACGCCGACGAGCGCGGTCCAGGAGAACAGCAGCAGGATGCCGAGCAGCACCCACACGTTCGGCGCCAGCACGGACGAGATGATGATCAGCAGGTAGAGCGTCGGCACCGAGGTCCAGATCTCGATGAAGCGCTGGAACAGCAGGTCGATCCAGCCGCCGAAATAGCCCTGCACCGCGCCGGCGACCACGCCGATGACCGACGACAGGATGGCGAGCGCGAGCCCGAACAGCACGGAGAGCCGGAAGCCGTAGATCAGCCGGGCGAGCACGTCGCGGCCCTGGTCGTCGGTGCCGAGCCAGTTCCATTCGAGCTGGGAGCAGCTGCGGGCCTTCGGCGCGTTCCCGCCTTGCGTCGGCGCGGCGTCGCCGTCCGGCGTCCGCCCGACGGAGGCCTTCGAGCATTGCTCGTCCGTCAGCATCCAGGTCGGGGGCGAGGGCGCCGGCGTCGGCAGGTTCAGGTTGATGGTGCGGTAGGAGTAGCGGATCGGCGGCCAGACCATGTAGCCGCCGCTGTCCTTGATCAGCTTCTGCAGATAGGGGTCGCGGTAGTCCGCCTCGGTGTCGAAGTCGCCGCCGAAGGCGGTCTCCGGATAGAACATCACCGCCGGCACGTAGAACGCGCCGTCGTGCTTCACGAGGAACGGCTTGTCGTTCGCGATGAACTCGGCGAACAGCGTGACGAAGAACAGCAGCAGGAACAGCGCGAGCGACCAGTAGCCGCGCCGGTTGGCGCGGAAGTTCGCGAACCGCCGCCGGTTGATCGGCGACAGTTTTCCGCGCGGGACGGCCGGCATCGGCGGCGCGCCAGGCGAGGGCGGGGGGACGGCGGTGGCGGCGTCGGTCATACCGCGCCTCGGCCGGAACGCGGTCGGATCAGGTGACCCTCGCCGTCATGCCCGCACCTTCGCGCGGGCATCCACGACTTGGGGCCGCGCTCGACGCCGAAGTCGTGGATGCCCGGCTTCGCCGGGCATGACGGGGCGTGTGTCGGAAAGGGTCGGATCCTCATGCCGTCACACCTCCCGCGTCTCGAAGTCGATGCGGGGGTCGACCCACATGTAGCTGAGGTCGGAGATCAGCGCGACGACGAGCCCCAGCAGCGAGAAGATGTAGAGGTTCGCGAACACCACGGCGTAGTCGCGGTTCACGATCGCCTCGAAGCCCAGCAGGCCGAGCCCGTCGAGCGAGAAGATCGTCTCGATCAGCAGCGAGCCGGAGAAGAACGCGCCGATGAAGGCGCCGGGGAAGCCCGCGATCAGCAGCAGCATGGCGTTGCGGAACACGTGGCCGTAGAGCACCTGGTTTTCGGTCAGGCCCTTCATGCGCGCGGTCTGGACGTACTGCTTGCGGATCTCGTCGAGGAACGAGTTCTTGGTCAGCAGCGTGGTGGTGGCGAAGGCGGAGATGCCGAGCGCCAGCAGAGGCAGCGTCAGGTGCCAGAAGTAGTCGACGATCTTGCCCCAGAGCGAGAGCTGGTCCCAGTTGTCGGAGGTCAGTCCCCGGAGCGGGAACCAGTCGAGGAAGGTGCCGCCCGCGAACAGCACGATCAGCAGGATCGCGAACAGGAAGCCAGGGATGGCGTAGCCGATCACGATCACGGTCGAGGTCCAGACGTCGAAGCGCGAGCCGTCGCGCACCGCCTTGGCGACGCCGAGCGGGACCGAGATCAGGTACGAGATCAGCGTCATCCAGAGGCCGAGCGAGATCGACACCGGCATCTTCTCGAGGATGAGGTCGATTACGTCGATGTCGCGGAAGTAGCTGCGGCCGAAATCGAACCGGGCGTAGTCCCACAGCATTTTCAGGAAGCGCTCGTGCGCCGGCTTGTCGAAGCCGAACTGCTTTTCGAGCTGCTTGATGAATTCGGGGTCGAGCCCCTGCGCGCCGCGGTACTTGGACGAGATCGGATCGTTGGAGCCGCCGCGCTGGGTCTGCGCCTGCGACAGGTCGGAGCCCGACCCGCCGGAGAACCGGGCGGTGGCGGAGGTGTCCTGGCCCGTCACCTGCGCGATCACGCGCTCCACCGGCCCGCCGGGGGCGAACTGGATGATGACGAACGAGATCAGCATGATCCCGAGGATGGTCGGGATGATCAGCAGCAGGCGCCGCGCGACATAGGCGAGCATGCGGGGTCAGGCCCTCGACATAGGGAGCGAGGCCGCGCCGCGGCGCCTCTTCACCTCTCCCCGGCGGGGAGAGGTCGACCCAAAGGGCCGGGTGAGGGGGCTGGCCAGATGAAGCAGGACGGGTCGAAGCCCCCTCACCCGCTCGGCTTCGCCTCGC
>NZ_JBHUER010000009.1:15455-35134 GCF_042681025.1 Methylopila henanensis | reverse complement strand
CCCCGCCGGGGAGAGGTGAAGGCCCGCGCCCCGCGCCGAAGTCGTGGATAACCGGCTTCGCCGGGCGCGTCGCCTGTCCGAGCCGATCGCTCACGCCTTCACCCCCGCCTTTTCGGCCTTGTCCGCCTCCCACCACCACGTCTCCAGCGTGCCGCGGGTGAAGCGCGGCTTCTCCGGCGGGCGGCCGTAGGCGTCCCAGTAGGCGAGGGTGTGCGTGTCCTTGTACCAGGCCGGGACCCAGGTCCGGAGCGCGCGCAGCACACGGTCGAGCGCGCGGGCGGCGACATGGAGCTCGTCCCGGCTTTTTGCGGCGATCATGGTCTCGATCAGCGAATCCACCGCCGGGTTGGCGACTCCGGACAGGTTCTGCGAGCCGGGCAGGTTCGCGGATTCGGACGAGTAGACCTGCCGCAGACCTTCGCCCGGCGTCGGGCTCATCGACATGCGCCGGCTGACCACGTCGAAGTCGAAGCTGTTGGTGCGTTGCTGGAACTGCGCCGGGTCGACCTGCCGGATGGTCCCCTCGATCCCCAGCACCTTCAGGTTCTTGATGAAGGCGCTCAGGTGCGGCTCGAACGACGGCTCGAATTCGAGGAACTCGATCGTCAGCGCCTCGCCGGCGGCGTTGGTCGCACGGCCGCCCTGGGTGGTCCAGCCGGCCTCGCGCAGCAGCTTCGCGCCTTGGCGCAGCAGCGCGCGGTCCTGGCCCGAGCCGTCGGAGACCGGCGGCGTGAGCGGCTCGCCGAACGCCTCGTCCGGGATCTTGCCGCGGAACGGCTCCAGCAGAGCGAGCTCGGCGCCCTCGGCGACGCCCGTCGCCATCATCTCCGGCGCGCCCTGGAACACCGAGGCCGTGCGCTTGTAGGCGTCGAACATCAGGTTCTTGTTCATCCACTCGAAATCGAAGGCGAGCGTGATGGCGGCGCGGGTCCGCGGGTCCTGGAACTTCGGCCGGCGCAGGTTGAGCCACAGCCCCTGCGCGCCCGACGGCGTCAGGTCCGGCAGCGTCTCGCGCCGGACCTTGCCCTCGCGCACCGCGGGGAAGTCGTAGCCCGTGGCCCAGACGCGCGAGGTGAACTCCTCGCGGAACAGATAGGCCTTGCCCTTGAAGGCCTCGAACGCGACCGCCCGGTCGCGGAAGAACTCGTAGCGGACGCGGTCGAAGTTGAACTGCCCGGCGTTGACGGGGAGGTCCTTCGCCCACCAGTCCGCGACGCGCTCGAAGGTGATGTTGCGGCCGGGCTCGACGCGGCCGACCTTGTAGGGGCCGGAGCCGAGCGGCGCCTCCAGGGTCGCGGCGTCGAAATCGCGGGTCGCGTACCAGGCCTTGGAGAAGATCGGCAGGCCGGCGAGCGTCAGCGGCAGGTCGCGGGTGCGCTTCGGCGAGAGCCGCAGCACCACGACGCCTTCGCCCTCGACCTCGACGCCCTCGAGGTCGCGGATCTGCTGGGCGATCAGCGGGTGGCCCTTGGCCTTCAGCGTCTCGAACGACCACTTCACGTCCTCGGCGGTGAGCCGCAAGCCGTCGTGGAAGCGCGCCTCGGGCCGCAGGCGGAACCGGAAGGCGAGCCCGTCGCCCGACACCGCGACCGACTGCGCGACGAGGCCGTAGAGCGCGTCCGGCTCGTCATAGGCGCGCGTCATCAGCGTGTCGAAGACGAGCTCCATGCCCGCGGCGCCGTCGCCCTTCAGGATGTAGGCGTTGAGCGTGTTGAAGGTGGTGAAGTTCTGGTTCAGCGCGACCGTGGACGGCGTCTGGGAGTAGGAGCCGCCCTTGGGCGCGTCGGCGCGCACATAGTCGAACGCCTTGAAGTCGGGGCCGTATTTCAGCTCGCCGAACGCCGACAGGCCGTGGCGCTCGGGCCCGAAGGCCTTCGGGTCGCCCTCGGCCGCCGCGGGCGCCGCCGGAGCGCCTTCGGTCTCGGCGCGGACCGCCGCCGGGAACAGGCCGAACGCGGCCGCAGCGCCGGCGTAGGCGAGCGCGCCCCGCCGCGAGACGCCCTCGCTCACGAACGGCCCCCGGTCGCCTTCGCCTTCTCGGCGTCCCACCACCACAGGGTCGGGAACAGCGCGCCGCGCGGCGGCAGGTTGTCGGGGCGGGAGAAGCGGTTCCAGCGCGCGGTGCGGTCCTCGACCGAGGTGAACTGCGGCACGACGAAGTTGTGCGCCAGCAGCACGCGGTCGAGCGCCCGGGTCGCGGCGGTCAGTTCCTCGCGGTCCTTGGCGTAGACGATCTTCTCGATCAGCGCGTCGATCCCGGCGTCCTTGATGCCGACGACGTTCTGCGAGCCGGGCCGGTCCGCGGCCTCCGAGCCCCACATGTCGCGCTGCTCGTTGCCGGGCGAGAGCGACTGGCCCCAGCCCATGGTGATGACGTCGAAGTCGCCGGAGCGGATGCGGTTGATGTACTGGCTGTCGTCGAGCAGGCGCTGCCGCACCTCGACGCCGAGCCGCTCCAGCGCCGGCGCGTAGAAGCTGAGGATGCGCTCCGCGCTCGGGTCGCCGTAAATGAACTCGACCGTCATGCGCTCGCCGGTCTTGGCGTTGACGAGCCGGCGGTCCTTGACCTCCCAGCCGGCCTCCCGCAGCAGCCGCACCGCCTCGCGCAGATTGGCGCGCGCCTGCTCCGGCGAACCGCCGACCGGGTTCTTGTATTCGGTGGTGAAGACCTCGGCCGGGACCTTGTCCCGGACGCTTTCGAGGATCTCGAGCTCCTTCCCCTCAGGCAGCCCCTTCGACGCCAGCTCGGTGCCGTGGAAGTAGCTGTCGATCCGGACGTAGCTCCCGAACATGATCGTCTTGTTGATCTCCTCGAAGTCGAAGGCGAGGTTGAACGCCCTTCGCACCCGGGGATCCTTGAACTTGTCGCGCCGCGTGTTGAAGGCGTAGCCCTGCATCCGGCCGGATTCGGTGTCCTTGAAGGTCTCGAGGATCACGCGCTTCTCGTCCGCCGCCGGGAACTTGTAGGCGGTCGCCCAGTTCTTGGCGCTGTTCTCTTCGCGCCAGTCGTACTGGCCGCCCTTGAACGCCTCGACCAGCACGGTCGTGTCGCGGAAGTAGTCGAAGCGCAGCTCGTCGAAATTGTTCACGCCCTTGCGGACGGGGAGGTCCTTGCCCCAGTAGTCCGGCACGCGCTCGTAGGCGATCCAACGGCCGGGCGCCATGTCCTTGACCCGGTAGGGTCCGGAGCCGACCGGCTTCTCCAGCGTGCCTTCCTCGATGTTGCGCTTGCGGCCCTGCGCGTCCGTCCCCTCCCACCAGGCCTTCGACAGGATCTGGAGCTGGCCCATGATCTGCGGCAGTTCGCGGTTGCCGGGGCCGGCGAAGGTGAAGGTGACCTCGCGCTCGCCGGTCTCCTCGGCCTTGGTCACGTCCTTGTAGTAGAACGACATCATGGGGTTGATGCGCTTCAGCGTCTCGAACGACCAGATGACGTCGGCGACGGTGATCGGCGAACCGTCGTGGAACTTCGCTTCGGGCCGCAGCCGGAACGTCACCGACGACCAGTCGGCGGGGTGGCGCACGCTTTCCGCGATCAGGCCGTACTCGGTCGCCGGCTCGTCATAGGAGCTGGTCATCAGCGCGTCGTAGATCAGGCCCGAGCCTGCCGCCGGATTGCCCTTGCGGATGAAGCCGTTGAGGCTGTCGAAGGTGCCGATGGTCGCGAGCCGCGCCGCGCCGCCCTTGGGCGCGTCCGGGTTGACGTAGTCGAAGTGCTTGAAGTCCGCCGGATACTTCACGTCGCCGAACAGCGACAGGCCGTGTTTCCACTGGTCCGCGTCCGGGGCCTTGATCTCCGCGGCTGCCGGGGGCGTCGACGGCGTCTCCTGCGCGAGGGCGGGGGATGCGAAAGCGAGCGCGAAGGCGGCCATGGCGGCGGAGAGGCGTAGCGGCATGGGCGGCTGGAGACCTTTCGGACGGCGTCAAAGGGCGGTCGGCATTATGTCGCGAAACATGGCGCGTTCCAGACGAGGCGACAGCCTGACGCGAACGTGACGCCGAAGCCAAGCCCCGAGCGTGGCCCGGACACGAAAAAGGCCGGGCTTGCGGCCCGGCCTCGATCGTCGCGCCCGTCAGGCCGCGGCCGGGATCACTTGCCCGGAAGCGGCGCCGGGTTGTCCGAGTTCTTGTTGAGATAGGCGATGATGTTCGCCCGCTCCTGCGGATCCTCGACCTCGAAGATCATCATCGTGCCGGGAGCGTATTCCTCGGTGTTGGTCAGCCACTTGTCGAGCTGCTCGAAATCCCAGTTGCCCGGCTTCGCCTTCAGCTCGTCGGAGTACTCGAAGCCCTCCTGATGGCCGTGCTTGAGGCCGACGATGCCGTAGAGGTTCGGACCGGCGCCGGCGGCCTCGCCCTTCTTGAAGGTGTGGCAGACGCCGCACTGCTGGCCGACGATCTTCTCGCCCACGGCCGGGTCGGCGGAGGCGAGCCGCTCGGCGATCGGCGAGGCGCCTGGCGCCGCCGGGGCGTCGGCCTTCTTCTCCTCGGCCGGAGCCGCAGGGGCGGCGGGAGCCGCCGGCGCGGCCGGAGCCTCCGTCTTCTTCTCTTCCGCCGGAGCGGCGGGGGCGGCCGGGGCCGCCGCGGGAGCGGCAGGAGCGGCCGGCGCCGCGGCGCCGAGCTCGAGCGGCTTGTCGGAGTTCTTGTTCAGCCAGCCGATCAGGTTGGCGCGCTCGTCGACGCTCTTGATGCCGGCGAAGGCCATCGAGGTGCCGGGGATGTAGCCCTTCGGGTTCTCGAGCCACTTGTTCATGGCTTCGATGTCCCAGGTCTTGTCGGCCGTGCCCTTCATCGCCGCGGAGTAGCCGAAGCCCTCCTGATGCGCGTGCTTGAGGCCGATGATGCCGTAGAGGTTCGGACCCGCCTTGGCCGCGCCGCCCTTGTCGAAGGAGTGGCAGGCGCCGCACTTCTTGGAGGCCTGCTCGCCCTTCTTGAGATCGGCCGCGGCGACCTTGGCCGTGAAGTCGTCGGCTCCGCCGCCGGCCGCAGCCGCGGGCGCCGCGCCGCCGGCGGGCGCCGCCGGGACGTCGAGCGGCTTGTCGGAGTTCTTGTTGAGATAGGTGATGAGGTTGGCGCGCTCTTCCGGGTTCTTGATGCCGGCGAAGGCCATCGAGGTGCCGGAGATGTAGCCCTTCGGGTTCTCGAGCCACTTGTCCATGGACTCGAAGTCCCAGGTCTTGTCGGTCGTGCCCTTCATCGCGGCGGAGTAGCCGAAGCCCTCCTGGTGGGCGTGCTTCAGGCCGATGATGCCGTAGAGGTTCGGGCCGGCCTTGGCGGCGCCGCCCTTGTCGAAGGAGTGACAGGCGCCGCACTTCTTGGCGGCCTGCTCGCCCTTGGTCGCGTCGCCCTTGGCGAGCAGCGCGAGCACGCCCGCGCCTTCGCCCGCCGCCGGCGCCGGCGCGCCCCCGGGCTGCTGCTCGGCGATCTCGTAGCCCGGCTTCTTGGGCTCGTGCGACTTGAAGACCTCTGTCGAGATGGCTTTGACGCCCAGCACGACAGTCAGCGTGCCGAGCACAGCGCCGGCGATCTTGTTGAGCTCGAAGGCGTCCATGTCCTCTCCGAATTCCCCCTTGGGCGGCGCGACGATAATTGGCCGAATTCCAGAAATCCACGCCAAGGCGCGGACGTCGCTGAGCGTTTCCTTTTTATGGCGCGCGGACGCTAGCCGTTTTTGCCGAACGTTCGCAACTCGGCTATCACCCCCTGCGCCTAAATACCGCCGCCTGGAACGCGGCGGCCTCCCCGCCTTTCGACGAACCCGCGGACCGTCCCGATGCCCACCGTCCGATCCCCCCTGCGCCCGCTGGTGCTCATCCCGGCGCGCCTCGCCGCGACCCGGCTGCCGCGCAAGCCGCTGGCCGACATCCATGGCGAGCCGATGATTCTCCATGTCTGGCGGCGGGCGATGGAGGCGGGAGTGGGGCCCGTGGTGGTGGCGACGGATTCCGGCGAGGTCGCCGAGATCGTCGCGGGCGCCGGCGGACAGGCGGTCCTGACCCGCGCGGACCACCCTTCCGGCTCGGACCGGATTTACGAGGCGCTTCAGACGCTTGATCCCGAGCAGGACTTCAACGTTATCGTGAACGTTCAGGGCGACCTGCCGACGGTCGAGGCGACGGTGGTGCGCGCGGCGCTCGGACCGCTGCAGGACCCGGAGGTCGACGTCGCGACGCTGGTCGCCGAGATCACGCGCGAGGAGGAGCGGACCTCGCCGGACGTGGTGAAGATGGTGGGCGCGGAGATCGCGCCCGGCCGCTTCCGCTGCCTCTACTTCACACGCGCCACCGCGCCGCACGGGCCCGGGCCGCTGCACCATCACATCGGGCTCTACGCCTATCGTCGTGCGGCGTTGGAGCGCTTCGTCAAGCTGCCGCCGTCGCCGCTCGAACGGCGCGAGCGGCTCGAACAGCTTCGGGCGCTGGAGGCCGGCATGCGAATCGACGCGGTCAAGGTCGACACGGTTCCGCTCGGCGTCGACACGCCCGAGGATCTGGAGCGTGCGCGCCAGATGCTGATCTACGCGGCCGAGGGGGCCTGAGCGGATGTCCGAAACCCAGCCTGGCCCACGCGTGATCGCCTATCAGGGCGAGCCCGGCGCCAACTCCCACATGGCCTGCGACGCGGCCTATCCCGGATGGGAGGCGCTGGCCTGCCCGAGCTTCGAGGACGCGCTTGAGGCCGTCGTCTCGGGGCGGGCGGAGCTCGGCATGATCCCGATCGAGAACTCGGCCAACGGCCGGGTCGCCGACATCCACCACCTGCTGCCCTCGGCGAAGCTTCACATCGTCGGCGAGTTCTTCATGCCGATCCACCACCAGCTCATGGCGGTGAAGGGCGCGACGCTCGACACGATCCGCTCGGCGCAGAGCCATGTGCAGGCGCTCGGCCAGTGCCGCGCGACGCTGCGCAAGCTCGGCCTGACGCCGCTGATCGGCGCCGACACCGCCGGTTCCGCACGCGAGATACGCGACGCCGGCGACGTTTCGCGCGCCGCCATCGCCTCGGAGCTCGCGGCGAAGGAGTACGGGCTCGAGATCCTCGCCCGCGACATCGAGGACTTCCCCAACAACACGACCCGCTTCGTGGTGCTCTCGGCGAAGAAGGCCTGGGCGCCGGCGAACCGCGGGCTCACCGTCACCACCTTCGTGTTCAAGGTGCGCAACATCCCGGCCGCGCTCTACAAGGCGCTCGGCGGGTTCGCGACCAACGGCGTCAACATGACGAAGCTCGAGAGCTACCAGCTCGACGGCGCCTTCGTGGCCACACAGTTCTACGCCGACGTCGAGGGCCACCCGAAGGACCCGGGGCTGAAGCGCGCGCTCGACGAGCTGCGGTTCTTCTCGTCGGAGTTCGCGATCCTCGGCGTCTATCCCGCGCACGCCTTCCGGGTCTCCGCCCGGGCGCTCGAGGCGCAGGCCGCGATGCAGTCGCGGCCCTGAGCGTCAGCCGGCGACGAACGCGCGCAGCAGGTGATGCGCGATCGCGGCGGCGGGCGGCGCGGTCAGGCCCTCCGGGTGGTCGCCCGCCAGCATGCGCCGCGCGTCCTCGCGGCTGAACCAGCGCGCGTCCTCCAGCTCCTCGAGGTCCGGTGTCAGCGCGTCGTCGAGCGCCTCGCCGACCATGCCGACCATGAGCTGCGACGGGAACGGCCAGGGCTGCGAGAAGGCGTAGGCCACGCGCCCGACCCGCACCCCCGCCTCCTCGAAGGTCTCGCGCCGGACCGCGTCCTCCAGCGTCTCGCCGGGCTCCACGAAGCCCGCGAGGCAGGACCACATGCCGGGCCGGAACCGCGCCTGTCGCCCGAGCAGGCAGCGCCCGCCATGGGTCACCAGCATGATCGCGACCGGGTCTGTGCGGGGGAAGTGGACCGCGCCGCAGGCCGGGCAGGCGCGCCGCCAGCCGCCGCCGGCCATGACGCTCGGAGCGCCGCAATTGGCGCAGAAGCCGTTGCGGGCGTGCCAGCGCAGCATGCTCTTGGCGTAGCCGGCGAGCGCGAGCGCGGAGCCCGCGAGCCGTCCGTCGCTCGCGACCGCGCGCAGGTCCTCGGCCGCGACGCCCGGCGGGAGCGCCGCTTCGACGCCTTCGTCGAGTTCGGCTGCGAAGCAGGGAACGTCGCCGTCGAGCCCGAGAAAGACATGGCGGATCGGAGCGCCGAACGTCGCGGCGGCCGCCCGGTCGAACAGCGGATCGAGCGCGCCGCCCTGTTCCGCGAGCACCGCGCGCTCGCCGAGGAACAGAGCGAACCGCGCCCGCGGGTCGGCCTCCACGCGGTCAAGGAAGCCCGGCCGGTCCCGCCGCTCGCCGCAGCGGTCGAGCGCGAGCCCGGCGTAGCCGAGATCTGCGAGGTCGGGCGCGGGGAGGGCGTCAGTCATCGGGGTTCCGCCACAGGATCGGGTCTCGGCGCGGGCGCCCTTGCAAGGCGCCCCGTCGGCGGTCCATATAGCGCACGGGAGGTTGGCGATGGGCGTGTTCCTCGCCAACCGGGTCAGGTCCGAAAGGAAGCAGCCCCAACGAGACCGATACGGGTCGTCGTCCGACCTCCCACCTCTTCCTTTGATCAGCCGGCGGGGCGCGCGATGACGGCAGGCGTCGATCCTTCCGCCCGCCGCCGACCGCGGCGCGGCTTCGCATGACGACCCCCGCGCCCTACCGCGTCCTCGCCCGAAAGTACCGGCCGCAGCGCTTCGAGGACCTGATCGGCCAGGAGCCGATGGTGCGCACGCTGCGCAACGCCTTCGCCTCCGGCCGGATCGCGCAGGCGTGGATCCTCACGGGCGTGCGCGGCGTCGGCAAGACCACCACCGCCCGCATCCTCGCCCGCGCGCTGAACTATGAGACCGCCGACGGGCAGGGCGGCCCGACCGTCGACCTGGCGACCCCCGGCGTCCACTGCGAGGCGATCATGGAGTCGCGCCACGTGGACGTGGTGGAGATGGACGCCGCCTCCCACACCGGCGTCAACGACGTCCGCCAGATCCTGGAGACCGTGCACTACGCGCCGGTGATGGCGCGCTACAAGGTCTTCATCATCGACGAAGTGCACATGCTCTCCACGAGCGCCTTCAACGCGTTCCTCAAGACGCTGGAGGAGCCGCCGCCGCATGTGAAGTTCGTGTTCGCCACCACCGAGATTCGCAAGGTGCCGGTGACGGTGCTGTCGCGCTGCCAGTCGTTCTCGCTGCGCCGCGTCGCCGCCGACGAGCTCTCCGCGCATCTGAAGCGCGTCTGCGACGCCGAAAGCGTGACGATCGAGGACGAGGCGCTCGCCGTCGTCGCCCGCGCGGCCGAAGGCTCGGTGCGCGACGCGCTGTCGCTGCTCGATCAGGCGATCGCCCACGGCCAGGGCGACGTGCGGGCGGAGGCCGTGCGCGGCATGCTCGGCCTCGCCGACCGCGCCGGCGTGCTCGACCTGTTCGAGGCGGTCATGCGCGGCGACGTCGGGGCCGCGCTCGACGGCTTCCGCAACGCCTATGATTCCGGGGCCGACCCGGTCGCGGTGCTGACCGACCTCGCCGAGACCGTCCACCTCGTCACGCGCATCAAGCTCGCGCCCAAAGCGGCCGACGACCCGACGCTCAGCGAATCCGAGCGGCTGCGCGGAAAGGCCTTCGCCGAGGGCGTCTCCATGCGCGCGCTGACCCGCGCCTGGCAGATGCTGCTGAAGGGCGTCGCCGAGGTGCAGGTCGCGCCGAAGCCGGCGCAGGCCGCCGACATGGTGCTGGTGCGCCTCGCCCACGCCGCCGACCTGCCGACGCCGGACGAGGCGCTGAGGGCGCTCGAAGGCGCCGAGCCGTCGCCCCCGCGCGGCGGGCCGCCGCCGTCCGGGCCTTCGGGCGGACCGCGCGGACCGGAGGCGATGGCCCCCGCGCGGCTCGGCCCCGCGACGGCCATGGCGCGCGCGCCCGAGGCCGCGCAGGCCCCGCCGCGCATGGAGGCGGTCCCCGTCGCGGTCGCCCGGACCGAACAGGCGCCGCTGGTGCGGCTGTCGCGGTTCGAGGATCTGGTCGCGATCGCCGCGAAGAACCGCGACATCCTCATGCAGGGCTGGCTGGAGCGGCAGGTGCGCGTCGTCCGCTTCGACGAGGGCGTCCTGGAGTTCCAGCCGACGGAGGACGCCGCGCCCGATCTCGCCGGCGCCATCGGCAAGCGGCTCCTGGACTGGACCGGCCAGCGCTGGATGGTCGCGGTCGCGGCCGGCGAGGGCGCGCCGACCATCCACGAGACCCGCGAGGCCGCGGCCGCCGCCCGGCTCGAGGGCGTTCAGGCCCACCCCCATGTGCGCGCGATTCTCGACCGGATGCCGGGCGCGGTGATCGTCGACGTGCGCGAGCGGCAGGCCGCGCCGGAGGAGGCCGCGCTTGACGCCGCGGCGATCGACGCCCTACCTGCGGCCGAAGACGAAACCGACGATTTCTGAACCTTCGAGGAGGCCGCGTTGCGCGACATCATGGGCATGATGGCGAAGGCCAAGGAGCTCCAGCAGAAGATGCAGGAGGCGCAAGGGGAGCTCGACCAGGTGACGGTCGAGGGCGCCGCCGGCGGCGGGCTGGTCAACGTGACGCTGTCCGCCAAGGGCGACCTGCGCGGCCTGAAGATCGACCCCACGCTGCTGAAGCCCGAGGACGTCGAGATCCTCGAGGACCTGATCGTCGCGGCCCACGCCGACGCCCGCGCGAAGGCCGAGGCCGCGGTGCAGGAGAAGATGCAGGGCCTGACCGCCGGCCTGCCGATCCCGCCGGGCCTGAAACTGTTCTGAGGCTGGGGACGAGCATGGCAAATCCCACCTTCAAGCTCTTGAGTGAAGGATGGAACGCCGAGCCGAATGCGCCTGAGCCCAAGGTCGAAGTCGAGGGGAGCTGGGTTCGTCTGGAGTTCTACCTGAATCATCACGCTTATGCCGCGAGCGAGGAAGAGGTCGGACGCCTTAGTTTTCAGAACAGCTCCGCCTGGCGACTTGGCAGCACCAACGACGAAGGTTGGTATCTGGGTCAGTGTCGGTACAGCGGGATTGCTCCGAACTGGGGCGAGTTTTACGAACTGATTGGACCCGACGATCGTCGGAGCGCGCCGACCGACTGGAATATCCGGGCGCCCATTGGCGAAGGGGATCGCCATTTCCTTTTCTATTTTCGTGACGAGACATTCGAATGCTTTGCAGAAAACTGGACATTCGAGCGCGGCCTCGAAAGGGTGATCGCGGCGTGACTTCCTGACCGCCCGTCGCACGTTTAACGCCAATGTCCCGCAATCCCGCCGGCCCCGAGATCGAGCGCCTGATCCAGCTTCTCGCGAAGCTGCCGGGGCTCGGGCCGCGTTCGGCGCGGCGGGCGGCGCTGCACCTGCTCACGCGCAAGGATCGGCTGCTGGAGCCGCTTTCGGAGGCGATGCGGATCGCCTGCGAGCGGGTGGCGGAATGCTCGGTCTGCGGCAATGTCGACACGCAGGACCCCTGCGCCGTCTGCCGCGACCCGCGCCGTGACCCCTCGCTGATCGTGGTGGTGGAGGACGTCTCCGACCTCTGGGCGCTGGAGCGGGCAGGCGCCATCGCCGCGCGCTACCACGTGCTCGGGGGCACGCTGTCCGCGCTCGACGGCCGCGGGCCGGAGGACCTCAACCTCGCGACGCTCGCCGACCGCGCGCGCGACCCGGAGGTCAAGGAGGTCATCCTCGCGGTGAACGCCACCGTCGAGGGCCAGACCACCGCGCATTACGTCACCGACCTGCTCGCCGACTGCGACGTGAAGGTCACGCGCCTCGCCCACGGCGTGCCCGTCGGCGGCGAGCTCGACTATCTCGACGACGGCACGCTGGCGGCGGCGATCCGAAGCCGCACGACCTTCTGAGCGAAGGCGCGCGCCGCGTCGGACGAGATCAGCGTCATGCCCGGCGAAGCCGGGTATCCACGACTTTGGTCAGCGCTCTACGCCCAAGTCGTGGATACCCGCACGACAAGCGCGGGCATGACGGCGCCCTTCCCGGTCCACGTCCGCGGGGCGGAGAGCCGGGATCGTCCTCCACAGCGCCCTCGTCATGGTCCGGCTTGACCGGACCATCCATGTCGGACGTCGAGCGCCGCCGGACATCCGGACGACGATCCCGGATCGGCCTCCGGCCGTCGGGGATGACGGGCGATCGTCACTCCGCCGCGTCGCGCTTGAGCGGGTTCGGCAGCGCCTGCGGCTCGGCGGCGAGGCCGAGCTCCATCTGTTCGAGCCGCGCGCCGCGGCGGGCGATCTTCTCCGCCGAGATCGAAATCTGGTCGAGATCGCCGACCGCCTGTCCGAAATGGACCTTCAGCTTGTCGACGCGCTCGCCGACGCGGCGGACGTCGTCGATGAGGCGGCCGACCTCGGCCTGCAGCAGATGCGCCTGCTCGCGCATGGCGGCGTCGCGCGTCAGGCCCTGCACCACCTGCACCGCGAGCATCAGCAGCGAGGGCGACACGATCAGCACCCGCGCCCGGTGGGCGCGCGCGACCACGTCGTCGAACCGTTCCGCGAGCTCGGCGTGGATCTGCTCGGAGGGCACGAACAGCAGCGCCACGTCCTGGGTCTCGCCGGCGACCAGATACTTTTCGGCGACGTCCGAGACGTGGCGGCCGACGTCGGCGCGCACCCGCGCTTCCGCCGCCTTGGTCTGCTCCGGCGTTTCGGCGAGGCGCAGCCGTTCGAAGCCCTCCAGCGGGAATTTGGCGTCGACGGCGAGGCCGCGGCCGTCGCCGGGCAGCCGGATCAGCGCGTCCGGCCGCACGCCGGTCGAAAGCCGCGCCTGGAAGGCGTAAGCCGCGGGGGGCAGGGCGTCGCGAAGGATCGCCTCCATGCGGCCCTGCCCGAAGGCGCCGCGCGCGGGCTTGTTGGCGAGGATGCTCTTTAGGTCCGTCACTTGGCTCGCGAGCGCGCCGATCTGCGCGCCGGCGGCGTCGATCACCGCGAGCCGGGCCTCTAGCTTCGAAAGCTGCTCGGCGGTCGCCTGACCGCTCGCGGCGAGCCCGTCGCCGACCCGCGCGCCGACCGCGTCGAGCCGCTCCGCCACGCCGCGGGCGAGGTCGGCCTGCCGGGCGCCGAGCGCGGAGGCGAAGGCCTGCAGCCGTCCGGCCGCCTCGGCCTGCATGCGTTCGAGCGCCGCCAGCCGGATCGCGGCCTCGCGCGCCTCGCGGCGGCGCGAGCCGGAGGCGCGCGCGACCGCGACCAGCGTCAGCAGCAGCGCGCCGAGCAGGGCCGCGCCGAGGCCGGCGAGCGTTTCGCCGAGCGAGACGGCGTGGCCGCCGACGAAGAACAGGGGATCGGTCATGGGCTTTACGCGACAGGAGACGAGGCGGCGGGAGCAGTCTACGGAACAAATAATGAACACATTGACCTTTGCGCCACAAGGGCTTATCCGCGGACGTCCGTCGCCCCACGCATCAGCAGCGCATTCAGCCATGGCCGCCGCCCCGCTCGTCTATCTCCCGGATTCGAAGCTCCGCCTCGTCAGCGCGCCGGTCGAGCGCGTCGACGACGAGGTGCGCGCGCTCGTCGCCACCATGTTCGAGACGATGTACGAGAGCGCGGGCATCGGCCTCGCCGCGATCCAGATCGGCGTCGCCCGCCGGGTCGTGACGATCGACCTCGCGGGCAAGGACGAGGAGCCGCAGCCGCTGACCCTCATCAACCCCGAGATCGTGAAGGCCTCGGACGAGACGCAGCTCTACGACGAGGGCTGCCTGTCGATCCCGGACTATTACGAGGAGGTCGAGCGGCCGGCGCGCGTGACCGTGCGCTATCTCGACGGCGAGGGCGCGGAGCAGGAGCTGGAGGCCGACGGCCTGCTCGCGGTCTGCATCCAGCACGAGATCGACCACCTCAACGGCGTGCTGTTCATCGACCACATCTCGCGGCTGAAGCGCGACCGCGTGGTCAAGAAGTTCGAGAAGGCCCGCGCGCTCGGCGAGCTGCCGAGCTTCCCCAAGCGCGAGCGCCGCGCGCCGGAGCCGGTCGAGGCCTGAGCGGCCCCGGCCGCCGTCTCCCATGCCTTTGCGCCTCGTCTTCATGGGCACGCCGGACTTCGCGGCGCCGGTGCTGTCGGAGCTGGTGGGGCAGGGCCACGACGTCGCGGCCGTCTACACCCGCGCGCCGAAGCCCGCCGGCCGCGGCATGGAGCTGCGCAAGAGCCCGACGCACGCGCTCGCCGACCGTTTCGCGATCCCCGTCCTGACGCCGAAATCATTCCGCGATCCGGAGACGATCGCGGCCTTCGCGGCGCACGAAGCCGACGCCGCGATCGTGGTGGCCTACGGGCTGATCCTGCCGAAGGCGGCGCTCGACGCGCCCGAGCTCGGCTGCCTCAACCTGCACGCCTCGCTGCTGCCGCGCTGGCGCGGCGCGGCCCCGATCCAGCGGGCGATCATGGCCGGCGACGCCGAGACCGGCGTGATGGTGATGCGCATGGAGGAGGGGCTCGACACCGGGCCGGTCGCCATGGCCGAACGCGTCGCGATCGGGCCGGACGAGACCGCGGGCGAGCTGCACGACCGGCTGTCGACGCTTGGCGCCGATCTCATGGGGCGCGCCGCGGCCGCGCTCGCGCGCGGCGGGCTGACCTTCCGGCCGCAAGGCGAGGACGGCGTCGTCTACGCCGCCAAGATCGAGAAGGCCGAATCGCGGATCGACTGGGGGCGACCTGCGCGAAGCCTGCACGACCACATCCGCGGGCTGTCGCCGTTCCCCGGCGCCTGGTTCGAGTTCGAAGGTCCGCGCGGACCGGAGCGGGTGAAGGTCCTGCGCTCGGCGATCGCCGACGGCGCCGGCGCGGCCGGCGAGCTGCTCGACGACCGCCTGACCGTCGCCTGCGGCGAGGGCGCGCTCAGGCTCGTCACCCTGCAGCGCGCCGGCAAGGGGCCGGTCGACGCCGCCGCGTTCCTGAACGGCGCCCGGCTCGCGCGCGGGGACCGGCTGTCGTGACGACGGCCGGCTGACGCCCATGCCGCGCTACCGCCTGCTGATCGAATATGACGGCGCGCCCTTCTCGGGGTGGCAGCGCCAGATCAACGGCCTGTCCGTGCAGGGCGCGCTGGAGGCCGCGTTCCTCGCGTTCTGCGGAGAGGCCGTTCTGGTGAAGGGCGCCGGACGCACCGACGCCGGCGTGCATGCGAGCGGTCAGGTCGCCCATGTGGACCTTTCGCGTGCATGGCGGCCGGACACGGTGCGCGACGCTGTCAACGCCCATCTCAGGCCGCAGCCGGTCGCCGTGCTCGACGCGGCCCCGGCGCCGGACGATTTCGACGCCCGGTTCTCGGCGACGCGGCGGCATTACGTCTACCGGCTGGTCGACCGCAGGCCGCCGCTGGCGCTCGATCTCGGACGCGCCTGGCGCATTCCGCGCCCGCTCGACGTGGAGGCCATGGACGCCGCGGCCAAGCGGCTGCTCGGCCGGCACGACTTCACCACCTTCCGTTCGGCGGAGTGCCAAGCGAACAGCCCGATGCGCACGCTCGACCGGCTGGACGTGACGCGCGAGCACGGCGGCGTTGTGGTGCGCACCAACGCGCGCTCGTTCCTGCACAACCAGGTGCGCTCGATGGTAGGCTCGCTCGCCCAGGTCGGGATCGGGCGCTGGAGCGCCGACGACCTCGCGGCGGCGCTCGCGCGCGCCGACCGCGCCGCCTGCGGCCCGGTCGCGCCGCCCGACGGCCTCACGCTGGCGCAGGTCGACTATCCCGGCTGAGGCGCTCCGGCCTCAGCGGCACTCGCGGTCGATGCGCTCGATCGCGGCGGTGACGCCGGCGACCGAATAGGTGTCGGTGGTGACGTTGCCGCGCAACGAGGTCGACTTCATCGTCATGTTGCGGCGGGCGCCCTTCAGCGCGGCGACGAACTTCGCCTCTTCCTCGGCCGACTGCATGAAGGCGCCGTCGGCGCGCGGGTAGAGCGTGAATTCGGTCCCGCCGATGTCGATCTCGACCTTGCTGTCGGGCTTGGCGGTGAAGCCGATCACGACGCTAACCTCGTTGCGGACGTTCTCCCGCGGCCGGTTCGAGATGAAGAAATAGGCCGGATCGCGGTTCAGCCCGTTCGGCCGGCGCGAGGTCGGCTGCGCCAGCGCGTAGCAGATTTTGCCGCCCTTCCCCGGAGCCGAGTAGGCGTTCCAGGCGTTGTACTTCCCGAGCTCGACGGGCTGGGCCGACTGCGCGGCCTGCGCAAGGGCGGACTCGGCGCCGATCGACGAAAGCATGAGGCCGACGGCGAAGACCGTTGCGGTGCGGAGGCTGAAGCTCATGGTAGGCGTCGCTTTCACATTACGGGCCGCCGGTGAGGGCGGCGCAATCTCCGTGGCCGGGCCGATGCGCGTTCCGCGCGCTTGAGGTCGCCCGCCGCATGAACGTACGGCAAAAGTTTAGAAAATTTGACCATTTCGCCGACCCGCGCGGCTTTGGATCTTCAGGGATTGGTGAGCGGTGGAAAACGGCGCTATCGTTCGCGGCCGCCGGCCGCTCGCCCGGCCCATCGTTCAGGTGCCCTGACAGGTGAACACGCCCCCCGGCCTCGCTGCGAGAATGGCGGACCTGGTCGAGCGCGTGGCGCGATCGCAGGATCGCGAGGCGTTCGCGGAGCTGTTCGACCATTACGCGCCGCGGCTGTCGGCCTATCTGCAGCGGCTCGGCGCGGATTCCGCCGTGGCCGAGGAGGTGGCTCAGGACGCGATGGTCGCGCTGTGGCGCAAGGCCGGGCTGTTCGACCGGCAGAAGTCCTCGGTTGGCACGTGGCTCTATCGGATCGCGCGCAACCGCAGGATCGACCTGATGCGTCGCGCCCGCGGCCAGACCGTGGACCTCGAGGACGCCGTCTCCCCGATCGACGACGCGCCGCAGCCGGACGCCGCGCTCGACGCCAGCGAGCGCGAGGGTTTCGTGCGCCGGGCCATGGCGACCCTGCCGCCGGAGCAGTTCAACCTCGTGCGGCTGGCGTTCTTCGAGGGGCGCTCGCACAGCGAGATCGCGGAATCCGAAGGCCTGCCGCTCGGGACCGTGAAATCGCGCATCCGGCTCGCGTTCAGCCGCCTGAGGCGGCGGCTCGAGACCGACGGCCTCGTCGACGCGAGCTGACCGCGCCGGACGCTCCGGCCCATCCCGCTCCCAAACCCCTCAGGACCGATCCTCCATGCTGGCCGTGCTGTGCGTCGAACTCGCCGGACCCGAGTCGCTCGTCGTTGCGGAGCTGCCCGATCCCGTCGCGGGGCCCGGCGAGGTCGTGGTCGACGTCGCCTACGCCGCGCTCAACTTCTTCGACACGCTGATCACGCGCGGGCGCTACCAGACCAAGCCCGCGCTGCCGTTCTCGCCCGGCGGCGAGATGTCGGGCGTGGTGGCGGAGGTCGGGCCCGGCGTGGAGGGGCTTGCGGTCGGTGACCGGGTCGCCGGCTATCTGGGCTACGGGGCGTGCCGCGAGAAGGTCGTGGTCGCGGCGGAGGCGCTGACGCTGGTGCCCGACGAGCTTGGCCTCGACAAGGCGGCGGGGCTCATCATCACCTACGGCACCACGCTGCACGCGCTCGCCGACCGCGGCGCGCTGAAGCGGGGCGAAACGCTCGCCGTGCTCGGCGCGAGCGGCGGCGTCGGGCTCGCGGCGGTCGAGATCGGCAAGCTGCTCGGCGCGCGGGTGATCGCCTGCGCCTCTTCCGCCGACAAGCTCGCCTTCGCGCGCTCGCGGGGGGCGGACGAGTTGATCGACTATTCGACCGAGGACCTGAAGCTCCGGCTGAAGGAGCTGACCGGCGGGCGCGGCGTGGACGTGGTCTACGATCCCGTCGGCGGCGACGCGACCGAGGCTTCGGTCAGGGCGCTCGCGTGGCGCGGACGCCATCTGGTGATCGGCTTCGCGGCGGGCGACATCCCCAAGCTGCCGCTCAACCTGCCGATGCTGAAGGGCGCGGACGTGCGCGGCGTGTTCTGGAGCGCGCACGCCGAGCGCGAGCCCGCGGCGCACAGGGCCGAGCTCGCCCGCCTGTTCGGCTGGGCGGCGGACGGCGACATCTCCGCCCATGTGGACGCCGTGCTGCCGATGGCGGAGACGGCCGAGGCGATCGGCCGGATCGCCCGCCGGGAGGCCAAGGGCAAGATCCTCGTCCAGCCCTGAGCTCCGGCCGCAGGCGGGGACGCTCAGGCGGGGTCCGCGAGCCCTTCCTCGGCGAGCGTCCGGCGCGCGGCCTCGCGGTGGCGGTCAGTCATATGCAGGCGCACGGTCGCGAGCGCCGCGGCGAGCACGTTGGCGTCGTCGAGGAAGCCGATCACGGGCAGGAAGTCCGGCGTGAGGTCGATCGGCAGCACGAAATAGACGAGCGCGCCGATCAGGGTCGCGCGCACATGATGCGGCGTCTCCTGGTCCATCGCGCAGTAGTAGGCGGCGACCGCGTCTTCCGCGAAGGGCACATGCCGCGCCACCCGCTTCAGCTTCGGCCAGAAGTCGCGCGCCAGCCGCGCCGCATCCTCGCCCTTGAAGGCCATCGCGTCCCTCCTGCCGACCCCGCCGTTCACGTGGCGACGGCGGGGCGCGGGATCAAGCCTCGGCGGCTTCCGCGCCGGCCTCGATCGCTTCCATGTCCTCGTCGGACAGGCCGAAATGATGGCCGATCTCATGGATCAGCACGTGTGTGACGATCGCTCCGAGCGTCTCGTCGTGCTCCGCCCAGTAATCGAGGATCGGGCGCCGGTAGAGATGCACGACGTTCGGCATCTGGCCGGTGCGGGACATCTCCTCGCCCTGCGCGAGGCCGACGCCCGTGAACAGGCCGAGCAGATCGAACTCGGTCTCGGCGTCGAGCTCGCGCAGCACGTCCTCGGTCGGGAAGTCGTCGATCCGCAGCACGACGCCTTTGCTGAGCGCGCGGAACGCCTCGGGAAGGCGCGCGTAGGCCTGTTCGGCCAGCCGCTCGAACTCGGCGAGGTCCGGCGCGGCCAGGGCCGCCCAGTCGACGCTCACGAGGCGCCTCCCTGAGCGGCGAGGTTCGCGAGAACCCAGGCGATCAGCCCGATCGAGGCGAGGATCGCGAGCCCGCGCCCGAAACGGCGCGCCCAGAGCTCGGTCCGGTCTTCGGGCTCGGACGATCCGATGGTCTCGCGCGCCGAGCCGCCAAGAAGATCGTCCGCGGCCGACAGTCGAGCCATCGCCCGTCGCTGCTCGTCTTTCGTCATTTCTTGCGCTCCGCGCGGAACGGACTCCGCTCACAGTTGTTTTAACGGCACAGGACCCGCAGCGTCCCAGCGGAAGTCCCGACGAACAGAAAACAGAAACGAGATGCGCCGTTCGAGCGCAACGACGGACTGCGCCCTAGACGGAGAAAACGACGTGAAGAACCTCATCCTGTCGACTGCCCTCGCCGCCGGTCTTGGCGCTCTCGCGTTCGCTCCGGCCTCCGCCGCGCCTATCGGCGCGCGCGGGACGGTCGCCGTGTCGCCGGCGGTCACGGACGTCGCCTGCCGCACGGTCGAGAAGCGTGTGACGCGCAACGGCGTTACCCGGATCACGCGCCAGCAGGAGTGCACCCGGGACCGCGACCGCTACGAGCGGCGGGTCTATCGCGACGACCGCCGTCGTTATGACGACCGCCGCTACGTCGATCGCCGCCGCTACGACGACCGGCCGGGCCTCAACATCCGCATCGGCAACTGATCCTTAACCAACAGCCTGCCACCTCAGGGCGTCCGG
>NZ_JBHUER010000009.1:0-15430 GCF_042681025.1 Methylopila henanensis | reverse complement strand
CATGTCCGGGGTCGCGTTTTCGGCGAGGGCCGAAGGGATGAACCGCTTGTGAATGGCGGCCTAAGCGCCGGTTCACGAACGACGCGCCATCCTCGCAAGCATAGACGGCCGCGCGTCGCTCGGCCCGCCTCGGGAAACGACTTGGAGAACAGGACGATGAAGACCTTTCTGCTTTCGACGGGCCTCGCTCTCGGCCTCGGCGTGTTCGCGCTGGCTCCGGCCTCGGCGGCGCCGGTGGTGAAGTCGACCGTCGTGACTACGGGCGTCGTGAACGACAGCGCCTGCCGCACGGTCGAGAAGCGCGTTCGCCGCAACGGCGTCGTGCGCATCACCCGCACCCGCGAGTGCACCCGCCCGCGCGTCGTCGAGCGTCGCGTGTACCGCGACAACCGTCGCTACTACGCGCCGCGTCCGCACTATCGCCACCACGATCCGCGTCCGGGCATCTCGATCCGCGTCAACTGAGCGACGCGTCTGATCCGACCTGAAACGAAGGCGGCGGACCCCAGGGTCCGCCGCCTTTTCGTTTCCTCACCACGCGACCGTACGGTCGATGCGGACCACGAAGTTGAGCCAGGGCGCCGGCTCCGCGACGCGTTCGTAGAGCGGGATCGCGGAGCTGCCCTCGGGAACCATCCAGCGCAGATGGACCCAGTCGCGCGCCGCGCCGGCCTCGGCGATGTGCGCGATCAGGGCCGCGGCCACGCCGCGCCCGCGCGCGGAAGGCCGCACGTAGAGATCGTCGAGCTGGCCGGCGCGCCGCGCGCTGATCGCCTCGGGCAGGTCGTAATAGAGCCCGAAGCCGGCCAGTTCGCCGTCGAGCTCGGCGCCCGCGATCTCGACCACGCGGTCGCTCAGCAGCCGGCCCACATAGGCCTCGTCGATCGCCGCCGCCGGCCCGTGCATCAGCGCGGCCGAGTATTCGGCGATGAGCGGCGTCAGCCGCGGAACGTCGGCCTCGCCGAGGCGGACGATGCGCAGGGCCATGCGGGACGTGTCCTCAAGCCGGAAAAGGGGGCCGCGGCGGGCGCGGCCCCGAGGCGCCTCAGCGCCAGTCGCGGATGTCGACGAAGCGGCCGGCGATCGCCGCCGCCGCCGCCATCGCCGGCGACACCAGATGGGTGCGGCCGCGGAAGCCCTGACGGCCCTCGAAGTTGCGGTTCGAGGTCGAGGCGCAGCGCTCCTCGGGCTTCAGCTTGTCCGGGTTCATGGCGAGGCACATGGAGCAGCCCGGCTCCCGCCAGTCGAATCCGGCCGCCTTGAAGATGCGGTCCAGGCCCTCGGCCTCGGCCTGCTCCTTCACGAGGCCGGAGCCCGGAACCACCATGGCGCTGACATTGGCGTTGACGGTCTTGCCGGCGACCATCTTCGCGGCCTGCCGCAGGTCCTCGATGCGCCCGTTGGTGCAGGAGCCGATGAACACGCGGTCGAGCGCGATGTCGGTGATCTTCTGGCCGGCGGTCAGGCCCATATAGGCGAGCGCGCGCTTGATCGCGGCGCGCTTGCCCTCGTCGGAGGCGGCGTCCGGGTCCGGCACGAGCCCGGTGACGGAGACCACGTCCTGCGGGCTCGTGCCCCAGGAGACGATCGGCGGCAGGTTGGCGGCGTCGAGCCGGACCTCGCGGTCGAAATGCGCGCCCTCGTCGGAGACCAGCGTGTCCCAGTAGCGCCGCGCGGCGTCCCAGGCGTCGCCTTTCGGCGCGCGCTTGCGGTCCTTGACGTAGGCGTAGGTGGTCTCGTCCGGCGCGATCATGCCGGCGCGGGCGCCGCCCTCGATCGACATGTTGCAGACCGTCATGCGGCCTTCCATCGACAGCGCCCGGATCGCCTCGCCGGCGTACTCCATCACGTAGCCGGTGCCGCCGGCGGTGCCGATCTCACCGATGATCGCGAGGATCACGTCCTTCGCGCCCACGCCTTCCGGCAGCGCGCCGTCGACGGTGATGCGCATGTTCCTGGCTTTGGTCTGGATCAGCGTCTGGGTCGCGAGCACGTGCTCGACCTCGGACGTGCCGATGCCGTGCGCCAGCGCCCCGAAGGCGCCGTGCGTCGAGGTGTGGCTGTCGCCGCAGACGATGGTGGCGCCGGGCAGGGTGAATCCCTGCTCGGGACCGACGATGTGGACGACGCCCTGACGCTTGTCGAACTCGTCATAGTACTCGATGCCGAACTCGCGGGTGTTCTCGGCGAGCGCCGCGATCTGCGCCGCCGACTCCGGGTCGGGGTTGGGCAGGTTGCGGTCGGAGGTCGGCACGTTGTGATCGACCACGGCCAGCGTCTTGTGCGGCGCGCGGACCTTGCGGCCGGTGGCGCGCAGGCCCTCGAACGCCTGCGGGCTCGTCACCTCATGGACGAGGTGGCGGTCGATGTAGAGCAGGACGGAGCCATCGGGCTGGCGGTCGACGATGTGGTCGTCGAAGATCTTGTCGTACAGGGTCTTGGGAGCGGCGGACATGATGCGCCTCTGGGGCCTTGGAATGCGGAACGGACGGATGCGGCGCGCCGGCTCGCGGCGCGGTCGGGATCAGCGGCGAAGTCGCGTGCTGATCGCCGACAGACGCGCATGGAACCGCGACGGCAGGCGCACATGGTCGGCGAGACCCGCGAAGGTCTCCGTCGTCCGCGCCTCGATCCGCTGTCCGCGCCTGCTCATGGGCCGAGATATGGTCCAACTTGGAACGAGTTGCAAATGCCGCCGGAGCCTATGCGCTCCGACGTTTCCGCAGGGTTACGAAGCCGTGCTCCCGCGGAGGCGGGACCAGCTCAGGCCAGCCGGCCGTGGCAGTGCTTGAACTTCTTGCCCGAGCCGCAGGGGCAGGGCGCGTTGCGGCCGACGGCGCTCCAGGTGGTCGGGTCGTTCGGATTCACGCCGGCCGGCCACGCGCCGTTCTCCTCGACCGCCGCGTATTGCGGCTCGGCGAAGGCGAACTCGTTCTCGCCGGTCTGCGGATCCTGGTGGATCGCCTGCATCTCCGGCAGGCCCTCGTCGGCGAGCGGCGGCGGCGACTGCACCAGCTCGACCCGCATGAGCTGACCCGTGACCGCCTCGCGCAGCTTCGCCAGCATCGCCTCGAACAGCTCGAACGCCTCGGATTTGTACTCGTTGAGCGGATCGCGCTGGGCGTAGCCGCGCAGGCCGATCACCTGGCGCAGGTGGTCGAGCGTCGCGAGGTGCTCGCGCCAGAGATGGTCGAGCGTCTGCAGCAGCACCGCCTTCTCGATCTGGCCGGTGATGTCCGGCCCGAACCGCTCGGCGCGCTCCGCCGCGGCGGCGTCGGCCGCCTTGGTGATGCGCTCGCGGATCTCCTCGTCGGCGATGCCTTCCTCGGCCGCCCAGGCGACGATCGGCAGGTCGAGGTTCAGGACCTCGCGGACCTCCTCCTCGAGCTCCTTCGAGCTCCACTGCTCAGGGTAGGCGTTCTCGGGGATGTGCTTCGAGACGATGTCGTCGATCACGTCATGGCGCATCTCGGCGATCGGCGCTGAGATCGACTCCGCGGCGAGGAATTCGAGCCGCTGCTCGAACACCGCCTTGCGCTGGTCGTTCATGACGTTGTCGTACTTGAGCAGGTTTTTGCGCACGTCGAAGTTGCGCGCCTCGACCTTCTTCTGCGCCTTCTCCAGCGCCTTGTTCACCCAGGGGTGGACGATCGCCTCGCCTTCCTCGATGCCGAGCTTCTGCAGCATGCCGTCGATGCGCTGCGAGCCGAAGATGCGCATCAGGTCGTCTTCGAGCGACAGGAAGAAGTGGCTGCGGCCGGGGTCGCCCTGGCGGCCGGAGCGGCCGCGAAGCTGGTTGTCGATGCGGCGGCTTTCGTGCCGCTCGGTGCCGACCACGAACAGGCCGCCGGCGGCCTTGGCGATGTCCTTCTTGGCGGCGATGTCGGCCTTGATCTCGGCGATCCGCGCCTCGCGCTCCGGTCCGTCCTCGACGCCCTCGAGCTCGCGCTCGGTGCGCATCTCGAGGTTGCCGCCGAGCTGGATGTCGGTGCCGCGGCCCGCCATGTTGGTGGCGATCGTCACCGCCCCGGGCACGCCGGCCTGCGCGACGATGTAGGCTTCCTGCTCGTGGTAGCGGGCGTTCAGCACCTGGTGCTCGATCTTCGCCTTCTTGAGCGCCTCGGACAGCGTCTCGGACTTCTCGATCGAGGTGGTGCCCACGAGGATCGGCTGGCCGCGCTCCTTGCAGTCGCGGATCAGCTCGATGATCGCCTTCTCCTTCTCGCGGTTGGTCCGGTAGACCTCGTCGTCGTCATCCTTGCGGGCGACGGGAAGGTTCGTCGGCATCTCGACCACTTCGAGGCCGTAGATGTCCAGCAGCTCCTCCGCCTCGGTCATGGCGGTGCCGGTCATGCCGGAGAGCTTGTGGTACATGCGGAAGTAGTTCTGGAAGGTGATCGAGGCGAGCGTCTGGTTCTCGGGCTGAATCTTCGCGCCTTCCTTGGCCTCCAGCGCCTGATGCAGGCCTTCCGAGAAGCGCCGGCCCGGCATCATGCGGCCGGTGAACTCGTCGATGATGACGACCTCGTCGCCGCGGACGATGTAGTCCTTGTCCTTCTGGAACAGCTTGTGCGCGCGCAGCGCCTGCGTGACGTGGTGGACGACCGTGACGTTCTCGACGTCGTAGAGGTTGTCGCCCTTCAGCATCCCGGCCTCTTCGAGCATGCGCTCGATGTGCTCGTTGCCGGCCTCGGTCAGGGTCGCGGTGCGCTGCTTCTCGTCGACCTCGTAGTCCTCGGGGACGAGCTGCGGGATGAACTTGTCGAGCGCCACGTAGAGGTCCGAGCGGTCCTCCATCGGGCCGGAGATGATCAGCGGCGTGCGCGCCTCGTCGACCAGGATCGAGTCGACCTCGTCGATGATGGCGTAGGCGTGCCCGCGCTGGACCATCGCGCGCACGTCGTACTTCATGTTGTCGCGCAGATAGTCGAAGCCGAGCTCGTTGTTGGTGGCGTAGGTGATGTCGCAGGCGTAGGCCTCGCGGCGCTCGTCGTCGTCGAGCCCATGCACGATCACGCCGACCGACAGGCCGAGGAAGCCGTGCACGCGTCCCATCCAGCCGCTGTCGCGCTGGGCGAGGTAGTCGTTGACGGTGACGACGTGGACGCCCTGGCCGGAGAGCGCGTTGAGATAGGCCGCGAGCGTCGAGACCAGCGTCTTGCCCTCGCCGGTCTTCATCTCGGCGATGCGGCCCTCGTGCAGCGTCATGCCGCCCATGAGCTGGACGTCGAAATGGCGCTGGCCGAGCACGCGCTTCGCCGCCTCGCGCACCACCGCGAAGGCGGGGACGAGCAGGTCGTCGAGCGTCTTGCCGGCGGCGAGCTGGTCGCGGAACTCCAGGGTCTTGGCGCGGAGCTGCTCGTCGGTGAGCGCCGAGATTTCAGGCTCCAGCGCGTTGATCGCGGCCACGCGGGGGCGCAGCGCCTTTACGCGGCGCTCGTTGGATGAGCCGAAGAGGCGTCGGGCGAGACCGCCGAACATGGGCGAACCTTTCTCGAGTGGCGCGGAACGCGCGTCGGGGGATCGGCCGGGCCGGAACGCCGCCCTGGGGCGGTCAGGGGAGCCCGGAACTCCCTCGATTTCGAGCCGCTTCGCGCGCGGCGGACGGCAGCGGACGAGATAAGAGGGAGCCTCAGGGTTGTCAATGATGGGCCTTTCCGACACTCTCCCGCGCGATTGGGGCGCTGCGACGCTCAAAACGGAAGGTTCTCATGACATTTTCGCTTTCGCCGAGCTGTCGTTCCGCCGCGCTCGGCGCCTCTTTCGCGCTGATCCTCGCCGCCGTCGCGCCCGCCGCGGCGCAGACGCCGCCGGCTCCGGCCGCGCCCGCCGCCGAGGCGCCGACGCCCGATCCGAAGACGGTGCTCGCGACGGTGGACGGCGCCGAGATCACCGCAGGCGAAGTGGAGCTCGCGAAGGAGGACCTGCAGCAGTCTCTCGCCTCCATGACCGAGCCGCAGCGGCGCGACTACGCGCTGAACTACCTGATCGACCTGAAGATCGCGGCGCGGGCCGCCGAGAAGGACAAGCTCGGCGACACCACCGAGTTCAAGCAGCGCATCGCCTATCTGCATGACCGCGCGCTGATGGAGGAGCTGCTCCAGAAGACCTCGAAGGCGGCCGTCACCGACGAGGCTATGCGCAAGCTCTATGACGAGACCGCCAAGAACCTGAAGCCCGAGCAGGAGGTGCGCGCCAGCCACATCCTGGTCAAGACCGAGGACGAGGCCAAGAAGGTCGAGGAGCGGCTCGGGAAGGGCGAGGACTTCGCCGAGATCGCGACCGAGGTCTCGACCGATCCGGGCTCCGCCAAGCAGGGCGGCGACCTCGGCTTCTTCGGCAAGGGCCAGATGGTGCCGGCCTTCGACGAGGCCGTGTTCAAGCTCGAGCCGAACAAGGTCTCCGACCCGGTCAAGACGCAGTTCGGCTTCCATATCATCAAGGTGACCGAGAAGCGCGAGCGGCCGATCCCGCCGTTCGAGCAGGTCAAGCCCCAGATCGAGCAGTATGTGGTGCGCACCGCCCAGCAGGACCTGATCCTCAAGCTGCGCGGCGAGGCCAAGGTCGAGCGCACCAAGGCCGGCGAGCCGCAGGCGCAGCCCGCGATCCCGGGCGCCGACGCCCCGCCGGCCGAAGCGCCGAAGCCGTAACATACGGGAAGCGCTCGGCGCGGACCTCCTCCGCCGGGCCTCCCCCGCCATGCTGCGCATGGTCCCCCTCCTCCGCAAGCGGAGGAGGGTTCGCCGCGCCGCCGCGCGCGGGCCCTGCATTCCCTTCGTCATACGAATTCTGTAAGCCTCGCGCGGCCACGCGCTTCGAAGGGAACCCATGTCGACCGCCGTCTCGCCGCTCGCCCCCAAATCCTCGCCGACGCTGCCGGCGATCGCCGGCGTCCGGCTCGCGACCGCGGCGGCCGGCATCCGCTACAAGGGCCGCACCGACGTGCTGCTCGCGGCCTTCGACGAAGGGACGAGCGTCGCCGGCGTGTTCACGCGTTCGCTGTGCCCCTCGGCCCCGGTGGAATGGTGCCGCGACCGGCTCGCCGGCGGCTCGATCCGCGCGCTGGTGGTCAATTCCGGCAACGCCAACGCCTTCACCGGCAAGCGCGGCCGGGCCGCGACCGCGCTGACCGCCGAGATCACGGCGCAGGCGGTCGGCTGTCCGGAGGCGGAGATCTTCCTCGCCTCGACCGGCGTGATCGGCGAGCCGCTCGACGCCACCCGGTTCGCGGGCGTGATGGACGGGCTCGTCTCGGCCGGACGGGGCGACGCCTGGGCCGCCGCGGCGCAGGCGATCATGACCACCGACACCTTCCCGAAGCTCGCCACCCGCACGGCCGAAATCGGCGGCGTCACGGTGACGATCAACGGCATCGCCAAGGGCGCCGGCATGATCGCGCCCGACATGGCGACCATGCTCGCCTTCGTCGCGACCGACGCGGCGATCGCCGCTCCCGCGTTGCAGGCGCTCCTTTCGGACGTCACCGAGCGCTCGTTCAACTGCGTGACGATCGACGGCGACACCTCCACGTCCGACACGCTGCTGGCCTTCGCGACGGGCAAGGCCGGGAACGCTGCTGTTCTCGACGCGTCCGACCCCGCGCTCGCCGAATTCAGGGCGGCGCTCGAGGATCTCGCGATCGAGCTCGCCCAGCTTGTCGCCCGCGACGGCGAAGGCGCGCGCAAGTTCGTGACCGTCGAGGTCGAGGGCGCGGAGAGCGACCTCTCGGCGCGGAAGATCGCGCTGTCGATCGCGAACTCGCCGCTGGTGAAGACCGCGATCGCCGGCGAGGACGCCAACTGGGGCCGCGTGGTGATGGCGGTGGGCAAGGCCGGAGAGCCCGCCGACCGCGACCGACTGTCGATCCGCTTCGGCGACATCCGCGTGGCGCATGAGGGCGAGCGCGACCCGTCCTACGACGAGGCCGTGACCTCCGCCTACATGAAGAACCAGGAGATCGCGATCGGCGTCGATCTCGGCATCGCCGCCGGGCGGGCCCGGGTGTGGACCTGCGACCTGACCGAAGGCTACATCGCCATCAACGCCGATTATCGGTCGTGAATCCCTGATCGCCTCAACCCGCTCTTAAGGTCTCACGCGTCAAATGGTCGAGGATGCAAGTCCGAAGCTTGTTCTTGTCGTCGCCTGCGCCCTGGTGGACGCCGACGGCCGCGTGCTGATCGCGCAGCGGCCGGAGGGGAAGAGCCTGGCGGGGCTCTGGGAGTTTCCCGGCGGCAAGGTCGAGGCGGGCGAGCGTCCGGAACAAACCTTGATCCGGGAGCTGGCCGAAGAGCTTGGCGTCGTGGTCGAGGAGCCGTGTCTCGCGCCTCTCACCTTCGCAAGCCATGCCTACGAGACGTTCCACCTGCTGATGCCGCTCTATGTGTGCCGGCGCTGGACGGGGATCGTGACGGGGCGCGAGGGCCAGGCGACGCGCTGGGTCCGCCCGGAACGGCTCCGCGATTTCCCGATGCCGCCGGCCGACGAGCCGCTGATAGCGCATCTCGTCGGCCTGCTCTGACCCGTCTGCCGCGTCGAAGCCGCCCAGGACGGGCGCGTACGGGGGAGGCGCGGTGGCATGGGACAGGATGTGACGGCCGGGGCGCTCCGCGCGCTGACGCGGTTCTGGAGAGACGAGCGCGGCGCGACGGCGATCGAATACGCCATGATCGCGGTCGGCGTCGGCGCGGCGATCGCCGCGACCGTCTATACGCTGGGCGACGTGGTCTTCAGCAAGTACTTCGAGCGCATCGCCAACGAAACCAACCGCTGACCCAAGGCTCGGTCCAGCCGCGTCATGTCTGCTGGTAGACCGCGACGGTCCGGTCGAAACGCCGCGCGGCGAGGTCGTCCTTCCGGATCAGGAAGTAGACCGCGCCGTCCGCGAACTCGGATCGCATCCAGTCCTTGACGTCGATCTGAAGCAGCAGCGCCCAGCCTCTGGCTTCGCGCTCGATCTCTTCCCGGCGACGCCTTCGTTCTTCACGATCGAGGTGTTGGACGCCGAAACGGGTCACGACCACCGCGTCGTAGCGTGGGTCGTCCTGTTCCGGCTGAGGCGATCCGAGCAATTGCTGGCGCCGCCATGTCTCTTGGCGATCGGAGTCGGAGCTCTCCTCGACCGCGGCTTCGTAATCCCCGGCGAGATCGCTCCCCTCGCCCGAGGTCGAACGGGCCGCCGCGGCTATTTCCGGCAGCGCGGCGATCTCGATCGAGGCGACGCTCGGCAGGCGAAGCGTGGCGCGGAGCGTCATGGCGCGGCCCGGCGCATCATAGGCGCTTCCCGAGCTGCGCGCGGCGTCGGCGTCGTTTCCGAATTCCTCGGCGATCTTGACGCGTTCGGCGCGGTCCGCGGCGGCCGCCTCGGCGAGATCGGCGGGCGGCGCGAGCGGCGCGAGCTGGTCGGCGGGAGTCCTGTCCCAGATCACTCGCGCGACGCGCGAGCCGGTGTCCCATGGTCCGGCGGCGAGGTCGTAGAAGAACAGCAGCCGCCCGTCCTGCGGCAGTCCTGCGGCGACCGATCCGAGCCGCGCGGCTTCGCCGAGGTCGACCTGCGCGAAGAAGGCGTACGGCAGGCGTTTGGCGAAATGCTCCCGCATCTCATTCCCGGCGTCGGGAGAACCACGCGCAGCCACCGCCTCGGGATCGGCGGGCGGCGAGGGACGGGGCCACTCCGCTCCCGGCCCCATGTCGGGAACGCCGCCGATCCTCGATCCGCCACGCGTCGGAGGACCGGCCGACGGGACAAAAACGATCGCCGGGACCAACGCCGATATGACCTGCTCCAGACGGGGCGGGTCGAAATGGCCGGCGAGCGCCGCGCGAGCGGCTGCGGCGTCGTCAAACATCGCGATCGGGCTCCTTCTTCGCTTTGTCCGGCTGAGGCCTTGGGGGCGGAGCGCCTTCGGGAACGCCGAGGGCGTCGGCGAGACGCGTGCGCGCCGAGCCGGGCTTCAGCGGCTTCTGCTGGTCGGGATGCGGCGCCCAGCCGGACAGCCACACGATGTCGAAGGTCGCGCGCACCCGGCCGTCGGGGTCGCCGAAGCGCTCGCCGTAGATGTCGATCATGCGTCCGAGCGTGGCGCGGCGCAGCGGCGCCCGCCGCCGCTCCTCGAGCGCGTTGGTCGCGCCCCAGGCGCGCAGGTCCGCCATCAGCGCCAGCGCGTGCGGGTAGCGCACCGTCACGCGGTCGACGTCGGTCACGGGGAGCGCGAAGCCGGCGCGCTGCAGCAGACCGCCGAGCGCGCGCACGTCCGCGAAGGGCAGCACGCGGGGGCTCAGGCCTCCCTCGACCTCGCCCTCGGCCGCCGCGAAGGCCTGCCGGAGCTCGGTCAGCGTGTCGCCGCCGAGGAGCGCGGCCAGCATCAGCCCGTCCGGCCTCAGCGCGCGCCGGACTTGCGCGAGCGCGCCGGGCAGGTCGTTCGCGAACTGCAGCGCCAGCGTCGAGACGATGAGGTCGAAGCTCTCGGGCGCGAAGGGCAACGCCTCCGGATCGCAGGCGAGGTCCGCGCCCGGCCCGGCGAGCGACGCGGCGCGCACGACGCGCCTCACGCCCGGCCGGGCGGCGAGCGCGGCCGCCGTCTCTCCGCCGGGCGAGGCAAGATCGAGCGCCTCCGTGAAGGGGCGCAACGTCGCCGCCAGCCGGTCCGCGACGTCCTCCGCGACGCGGCGGCGCAGGAAGTCCGGCCCCTCGCCGCCGCGGAGCGACCGGGCGCGCGCCAGTTTGAGCGCCCTGCGGTCGACGAGCGCGGGGACCTCCGAGACGGTCACGCCGGTTCCGGCGCCGCCCGGGACGCTTCCCCCGCCTCCAGCCGCCGCTCCGCGTCGATCATGTAGTCGCGGGTCTTCGGCGTGGCGTCGACGTCCTTCGTGAGCTGGATCTGGAACACCATGTGCTTGCCGTGGCGGAACGAGAACTCGGCCGTGATGAGGTAGAACTCCCACATCCGGCAGAAGCGTTCGCCGAGCAGGGCTGCGGCCTGAGCGCGGTTCGCCTGGAAGCGGCGCTCCCAGTGCACGAGCGTCTCGGCGTAGTGCATGCGCCAGATCTCGATGTCGGTCGCCCAGAGCTTCGCGCCCTCGATCGCCGTCAGCGTCTCGGACAAGGCGGGGGAGTAGCCGCCGGGGAAGATGTACTTCTTGACCCAGGCGCCCGTGATGCCCGGCCCGCCCTTGCGCCCGATCGAGTGCAGCAACGCGACGCCGTCCGGCTTCAAGAGCTTCGAGACCTTGGCGAAGAAAGCCGGGAAGTTCTTGACGCCCACATGCTCGAACATGCCGACCGAGACGATCCGGTCGAACGGCCCGGCGACGTCGCGGTAGTCCATCAGCTCGAACCGCACGCGGTCGGCGACGCCCGCCGCCTCGGCGCGCTGGCGGGCGAGCGCGAGCTGCTCCTTCGACAGCGTCACGCCCAGCACCTCGACCCCGCAGTTCTTCGCGAGGTAGATCGCCATCGAGCCCCAACCGGAGCCGATGTCGAGCACCCGCTGGCCGGGCTTGAGGTCGAGCTTCGCCACGATGTGGCGGAGCTTCGCGACCTGGGCCTCCTCGAGCGTGTCGTCGGGGGAGCGGAAATAGCCGCAGGAGTAGTTCAGCCCCTCGTCGAGAAAGAGCCGGTACATCTCGTTCGAGAGGTCGTAATGGGCCTCGACGTTCTTCCGCGACAGCGCGCTGGAGTTCGCGCGCGCCCAGCGCTTCAGCTTCTTCAGCGTGCCCCGCAGCGCCTTCTGGATCGGTTGGCCGCGCAGGTTCGTCCGGTTCAGCGCATAGATCGTGAGGAAGTCGCGGAGCGAGCCGCGCTCGAGGGTGAGCCGGCCGTCCATATAGGCCTCGCCCGCCTTGAGCTCCGGATTGAGCAGCAGGTCGCGCGCCACCTTGGCGTCGTGCAGCCGGATCACGACCTCCGGCCCCGGCGCCCCCGCATGGGTGTGGGCGACGCCCTTGTGGTCGACGATGGTGAGCGAGCCGACGCCGACGAAACGGCGTAGCATCGTCTGGAACAGATCCATCGCAGCGCTCCCAACGCGAGGACGACAAGCCCGTTGCTTAGATCAGCAGCCCCCCGTCCGGCCAGCCCCTAACCGCTCGTGATCGAGGCGCAGGACCTTCGGCCCGCTCCCGCCGCCCGGCTGAAAGCCGCGGCGTGGCGGTTCGGACGCGCGCTGCTCGACGTCGCGCTGCCGCCGCAGTGCCTCGCCTGCTCTAAGCCCGTCTCCGATCAGGGCGGGCTGTGCGTCGCGTGCTGGAGCGATTTCAAGCCGATCGAGCGGCCGTTCTGCGAGCGCCTCGGCACGCCGTTTCCGGCCGATTTCGGCGCCGGCCTCGTCTCGCCGAAGGCGCTGGCGCGCCCGCCGGCCTGGGACCGGGCCCGCGCGGTGGCGCGATTCGACGGCGCGGCGCGGACGCTCGTGCACCGCCTGAAATACGGCGACGGCCTCCATCTCGCCCGCGCCATGGGCGGGATGATGGCGCGGGCGGGCCACGAACTGCTCGGACCGGACGTGCTGCTGGTCCCTACGCCGCTGCATCGCGGCCGGCTGTGGCGGCGGCGTTTCAACCAGTCGGCGCTGCTCGCCCGCGCCGCGGCGGAGGCGTCGGGCGCCCGGCTGGCGCTGCAGGCTCTGGAGCGCGTCAAGGCGACGCGGCCGCAGGTCGGGCTGACCGCGGCGCAGCGCGCGGACAATCTCGCCGGCGCGTTCCGCGTGTCGGAGGAGGGCCGGGCGCTCATCGCCGGGCGCCGGGTCGTGCTGGTCGACGACGTGCTGACGACCGGCGCCACGCTCGACCGGCTCGCGCGGCTGGCGCGGCGCGCGGGCGCGGCCTCGGTGGACGCTCTCGTCTTCGCCGTGGTTGTGAACGACGGGTGACGGGCTAATATCCGGGGATGACGACAGACCCTTCGAGCCCGAGGCGCCGATGCCCCCTGTGACCGTCTATGCGCGCGTCGGTTGCCCGTATTGCGACATGGCCAAGGATCTTCTCGCCCGGAAGAACATCCCGTTCGAGGAGATCGACATCGGCCGCCAGCCGGCCCGGCGCCCGGAGATGATCCAGCGCGCGGGCGGTCGCAGCACGGTCCCGCAGATCTTCATCGGCGACCGGCACGTGGGCGGTTGCGACGATCTCTACGCCCTTGAGCAGGCCGGCGGACTCGATCCGCTGCTGGCGGCATGACGATGGCCGGGAAGGACAAGCGTTTCGTCGTCGCCTGCGCGCAGATGCGCTCGGGCAAGGACGTCATGGCCAATGTGGACGCCGCGGCGCGCCTGATCCGAGAGGCCGCGGACGGCGGCGCGCAGTACGTCCAGACGCCGGAGATGACCAACATCCTGGTCCGGTCGCGCGAGGAGCTGTTCGCGCAGATCGTGCCGGAGGGCGCCTGCCCGACGCTGACCGCGCTGCAGGAGATCGCCCGCGCGCTCAAGGTGTTCGTGCACATCGGCTCGCTCGCCGTGCGGCTCGACGGCGACCGCGCGGCGAACCGCAGCTTCGTCATCGACCCGGACGGCGAGGTCGTCGCCCGCTACGACAAGATCCACATGTTCGACGTCGACCTCGCCAACGGCGAGAGCTGGCGCGAGAGCCAGACCTACCGTCCGGGCGAGAGCGCGGTCGGCGTCGATCTGCCGTGGGGACGGCTCGGGCTGACGATCTGCTACGACGTCCGCTTCCCGACGCTGCACCGGGCGCTGGCCGAGAACGGGGCGGAGGTCCTGGCCGGGCCCGCCGCCTTCACCAAGCAGACCGGCGAGGCGCACTGGCACGTACTGCTGCGCTCGCGCGCGATCGAGACCGGCTCCTTCGTCATAGCGGCGGCGCAGGGCGGCCGGCATGAGGACGGGCGCGACACTTATGGCCACAGCCTGATCGTCGATCCCTGGGGCAAAATCCTGGGGGAGATCGACGGCGCCGAGCCGGGCGTCACGCTCGCCGAGATCGACCTGTCCGAATCGGCCGCCGCCCGGCGCAAGATCCCGGCGCTGGAAAACGGCCGCCGCTTCAGCCTGCTCCCGGCCTCGTCCGAGCCGACGCTGCTGCGCGAGGCCGGCGGCTGAAGGCCGGCTACGGAAAACGGACGTCATGATTCACTACGACCTCGCCTGCGCCTGCGGCCGCCGCTTCGACGGCTGGTTCCGCTCGTCGCAGGATTTCGACGCCCAGGCGGCGCGCGGGCTGGTGTCGTGCCCGGCCTGCGGGTCGACGGAGGTGGCCAAGGCGCTGATGGCGCCCGCGGTCGCGACGCGCCGGGCCGAGACCTCCGCCGTCGCGCCGGCTGCGGAGCCGTCGGGGGACGCGCCGCAGGCCGTCGCGCTGGTGACGGAGAAGGATCAGGCGATCCGCGCGATGCTGCGGGAGCTGCGCGACCACGTCAAAACCAACGCCGAACACGTGGGCGACCGCTTTCCCGAGCTGGCCCGCCGCATGCACGCGGAGGAGATCGAGCGGAAGTCGATCTACGGCCGCGCCACCGCCGACGAGGCGCGGGCGCTCGCGGAGGAGGGCGTCGAGGTGCATGCGCTGCCCCGCTTTCCCGACGACGGCGACTGACGCCCTGAACCTGTGGACGCTGGGCGTCGGACGCCGCGTCGCAGGCCGCGCTCCACGCTTCGTTAACCCTGGTCTTCCTAACTGGTGAGGAGTTTTCGCACGGGGCGCCGCGGCGCCGGAACGGGGTCATCGACATGCGTTTTTCGGGACGGCCGCCCGCATCTTCCGACCTCGAGGCGGGGCGCGGGCCCGGCGACGCGCGGCGGCCGCAGACCGAGGTCCGCTCGGTGCGGACCCCGGACCGCGTGCTGCGGGAGCGCCGGGCCGCGCGCGACGAGACCCTCGACGCCTCCGTGGCCGTCGATCCCGGCCCGTCCGCCGGAGACGCCCAGCGGGCGCCCCACGCCTCCCGGATCGAGTTCATCGTCGACGCCGCGCCCGCGCCGGTCGGGTCGCCGCTGCCGAGCTGGCTCCAGCCGTTCGCGATCAGCCCCAACACCCGCTTCACACGCACGCCCGACAGCATCCTGCGCGGCCACGCCCAGGCGCCCGACGACGGCGTCGCGCCGATCGAGCCCGAAGCCGCCGCCGACGCCATCGCCGGCATGAGCTTCGACGACGCGCCTGCGCCTGCGCCCGTGCGCCAGCCGGCGACGCTTCGCCGCCTCGCGGACGCGATCCGGCTGGAGGGCGTCGCGCCCGAGGCGGCTTCCGAGCAGGACAACGCGCCGCTGGCCGAGGCCTTCGCGCCGGAGGCGCCGGAGCCGGACCCGGTCGCGCCGCCGGCCGCCTTCCTGACCGGCTCGCTCGGCCAGCCCTTCGGCGGCTTCGCGCCGGTCAGCTACTCCGCCTCCTTCGCCTGGGCGCCGACGGCGCCTGCCCCGGCGGCCGAACCCGGGGCGCCGGCGCCGGCGCCGGCCGCGCCCAAGGTCGAGGCGCC
>NZ_JBHUER010000008.1:242679-414606 GCF_042681025.1 Methylopila henanensis | reverse complement strand
CCGGCGGCTCCCGTCGCGCCGCCGGCCGCGCAGGCGCCGGCGCCTGCGCCCGTCCCGCCGGCTCCGTCTGCGGCCGCTCCCCGTCGGGCGCCGGCTCCCGCGCCGGTCTCCGAGGCTTACGAGCTGCCGCCGCTCGATCTTCTGGCCGAGGCCGCCGCGGCCGAGCCCTGCTTCGAGCACTCCGAGGAGTTCCTGAACAAGAACTCGCTGAAGCTGCAGCAGACGCTGCAGGACTTCGGCGTGCGCGGCGAGATCATCGACGCCAACCCGGGCCCGGTGGTGACGCTCTACGAGTTCGAGCCTGCGCCGGGCGTGAAGTCGAGCCGCGTCATCGCGCTCGCCTCCGACATCGCCCGTTCGATGAGCGCGGTGTCGGCCCGCGTCGCCGTGGTCGAGGGGCGCAACGTCATCGGCATCGAGCTGCCGAACGCCAAGCGCGAGACCGTGTATCTGCGCGAGCTCTTGGAGACGCCGGAGTTCGGCGAGACCAAGCAGAAGCTCGCCATGTGCCTCGGCAAGACCATCGGCGGCGAGCCGGTGATCGCCGACCTCGCCAAGATGCCCCACCTGCTCGTCGCCGGCACCACCGGCTCGGGCAAGTCGGTCGCCATCAACACCATGATCCTCAGCCTGCTCTACATGCACTCGCCCGAGAAGTGCCGGCTGATCATGGTCGACCCCAAGATGCTGGAGCTTTCGGTCTACGAGGGCATCCCCCACCTGCTGACGCCCGTCGTCACCGACCCGAAGAAGGCGGTGATCGCGCTGAAATGGGCGGTCCGGGAGATGGAGGACCGCTACCGCAAGATGTCGAAGCTCGGCGTCCGCAACATCGACGGCTTCAACGCCCGCGCGGCGGAGGCGACGGCGAAGGGCGAGACGGTGGTCCGCACCGTGCAGACCGGCTTCGACAAGGAGACCGGCCAGCCGACCTACGAAGAAGAGGTCATGGACCTGACCTCGCTGCCCTACATCGTCATCATCGTCGACGAGATGGCCGACCTGATGATGGTGGCGGGCAAGGAGATCGAGGGCGCGATCCAGCGCCTCGCCCAGATGGCGCGCGCCGCCGGCATCCACATCGTCATGGCGACGCAGCGCCCGTCCGTCGACGTCATCACCGGCACCATCAAGGCGAACTTCCCGACCCGCATCTCCTTCCAGGTCACCAGCAAGATCGACAGCCGCACGATCCTCGGCGAGATGGGCGCTGAGCAGCTTCTCGGTCAGGGCGACATGCTGCACATGGCCGGCGGCGGCCGCATCCTGCGCGTCCACGGCCCCTTCGTCTCCGACGCCGAGGTCGAGAAGGTCGTCGACCATCTCAAGCTGCAGGGGCGCCCGGAATATCTCGAGGCCGTCACCGCGGACGACGAGGAGGAGGGCGGCGACGAGGCGGACGGCGGCGGCGCGGAGGACGGCGCGGTGTTCGACGCCGGCGACTTCGCGGAGGAGACCAGCGGCGACCTTTACGAGCAGGCGGTCGCGGTCGTGCTCCGGGACCGCAAGGCCTCGACCTCCTACATCCAGCGCCGGCTGCAGGTCGGCTACAACCGCGCCGCCTCGCTGATGGAGCGCATGGAGCAGGAGGGCATCGTCGGCGCGGCCAACCACGCCGGCAAGCGCGAGATCTTCCGCGGCGGCTGACGCGTCGGACCGTCGCGCTTAACGGAGGGGCCCGAGCCGCGCTAGACTCGCGCCCGCCCGCCTCAAGCCGGAAGGTCCGCCATGTTCCGTCGACCGACGCGCCGCAGCGTGCTGCTCGCCACGCTGGGCGCCGCCGCAGCGTCAGGGGCGCCCGGCGCGCTCGCAGCGCCCGCCGTCGTCGCCCGCCGCTCGACGCTCTCCGTCGCCGACGCCGCCTTTGGGCAGGCGGGGACCGGCGGCGACGACGCCGCGAGCTTCGAGGCCTGCATCGCGGCTGCGATCGAGAGCGGCGCGCGCAGCATCCTGGTTCCGGCCTCGGCCGACGGCTACCGGCTGGAGCGCAGCGTCGTCGCGCCGATCAAGGCGGGGAAGCTGCGCATCGTGGGCGAGGGCGCGGCGAGCCAGATCACCGTCGCCTTCGACGGGCCAGGCTTCGTCATCGAAGCCTCGCTCACCACGCTCGAGAACCTGAACTTCATGGGCGGGCGCAGCGGAGCCGCCACGGCCGTGCGCTTCGCCAAGCAATCGAATCCCGACGACGTCGACGCGACGGTGACCGGCTGCACCTTCATGAAGTTCAACCGCGCGGTGGAGCATGTCGGGCGCGGCCTGCTGCTGCGCGGGAACACCTTCGCGGCCTGCGATCTCGGCGTCGGCTTCGACTGGCCGACGGGCCGGGTGGCGGCCAAAGACGGGCCGCTGCACAACGCGCCGCTCGGCTTCCGCAAGATCATCGCCACCGACAATCTCGGCCACGCCCTCAGCCGCTTCTTCGAGAACGCCTCCGAAGCGCCGCTGATCGGCGCCCAGCTCAACAACAACCACATGGACATCGGCCGAGCGTTCTGGTCCGGGCCGATCGCCTATTCGCAGATGCGCGACAACATGGTGCGCAACTGCAAGCGCACGCCGATCGTCGTCACGGGCCCTGGCCGCGGGCTCGACATCAGCGGGCAGTACGGCGGCACGGAGGAGCCCGATCCGCCCTCCGAGAGCGTGCACCAGCCGGACTGGGGGGTGGAGTTCCAGTCCGAGGAGGCGGCCGACGAGGTCAAGATCGACGTGCAGGTGTTCCAGGTCCGGCGCGGCGGCGTGCGCTTCCGCGGCGGCGTCACGCGCTCCGACATCCGGGCGATCGTGAGCCGCGCGACGTTCGACGCGCCCCAGCCGGACGCGGCCGTGATCGTCGGCGGCGACATCCGCAACACGCGGTTCGCCATCGTCGACGACGCGGCGCCCGGCTCCGACCGGCCCGTGGTGCGCACCGGCGGCGACGTCGCCGGCGCGACCTTCGACCTGTCGCCTGCGGTCGGGACGCCATTGTCGGTCCGGGGCCGCGCCGACGGCAGCCTGCTCAACGGCCGGTCGTTTCCTCCCGAGCGCTGAGCCGCGATCGCGGGCGGCGCGTGCCCGCGGCGCCACAGCTCCTGTCGACGAAGCCCCCGGCGCGACCACGGGCCAGTGTTCGTTGGGAAAAAGCGGCGCTATGACGTAGTTTTCCGGACCCCAATACTTTGTCTTGATTTTGTCATGACACGGCGCGGCGATTGACTTTCGGAAGGGGGTCAGTTCAATCGACCGGGGATCAAGAACGTCGGGGGAAACGATGATCGCGGCTAAGCGCCTTGTGCTGGCGGCCTGCGCGCTCGCGGTCGCCGCATGCTCCTCCCTCGCGCCGGAAGGCGACGCCGACGTCGTGCGGACCGGCCTCGTGGTCGATCTGTCCGCCCGCAACCCGAAGCCGGACGTCGCCCCGGCAGCGCCCGCCGGGTCCGAGGCCGCGCCGGCCGCCTTCGCCGCCTCCGACTCCGGGCCGTCGCCGCTGCGCCTCGTCGCCGCGCCGTCCGAGGGGCCGGAGGAGCCCGGCGGCGCCGCGCGCTACCGCCTCAACTTCGAGGACGCGGACCTGCGCAACGTGGTGCAGGCGATCCTCGGCGAGGCGCTCAAGATCAACTACGCCATGAGCTCCGACGTCGGCGGCCGCGTGACGATCTCCTCGCCACGTCCGATGACGGCCGAGGAACTGCTGTCCGCGCTCGACACGCTGCTGCAGAGCAACGGCTTCGGCATGACCAAGGTCGGCGCCACCATGCGGATCGGCCCGCTCGCGGCCGGCGGCGGAACGGTCGACGTCGGACGACGCGCCACCCCGGGCTTCGGCCTGTCGGTCGTGCCGCTGCGCCACGTCTCCGCGACGACCATGGCGCGCCTCGTCTCCGGCTTCATCGTGGAATCCGACGGCCTTCGGGTCGACACGGCCCGCAACGCCATGGTCGTGCGCGGCCCCGGCGCGCGCCGTCAGGAGGCGGTCGACGCCATCGTCTCGTTCGACGCCGACTGGATGTCGGACCAGGCGGTCGGCATCTACGAGGTCCGGCGCGCCTCGCCCGACGCGGTGGTGGCCGAGCTCAACCGCGTGTTCGACGCCGAGAAGGGGGCCGGCGCCGGCACCGTGCAGTTCAAGGCCATCGGCCGGCTCCGCGCCGTGATGGTGGTCGCCAAGACCCAGCAGCTGATGCGCCGGGCGGAGACCTGGGTGCGCCGGCTCGACCGCGACACCGCGGCCGGCGGCGAGAACGTGTTCGTCTACAAGGCCCGCTATCGCGAGGCCAAGGAGCTCGCCCGCATCATGACGAGCCTGTTCCAGGCGGGCGGCGACGGCGGGCGCGGCGGCCCGACCGCCACGCCGCGCGCGGGCACCGGCATGCAGCGCGAGGAACTGGGCTCGGGCGACGCCATGTCCGACAGCCGTTCGGGCTCGAATTCCGGCGGGATCGAGGCCGCCTCCAGCAAGAACTTCGGCAATGCGCCGGCGCAGGCGGCGGCGTCCGCCTTCAACAGCCCGAACTTCGGCGACGGCCAGGCCGACGCCTCGCAGAGCGCCGAGGCGGAGACCATCGATCTCACCCGGCAGGGCGGCGGCGCCGGCGACCGGCCGCGCGTGCTGATCAGCGCCGACCCCGCCAACAATTCGGTCGTCACCTACGCCGACGGCTACACCTACCAGAAGATCCTCACGGCCCTGCGGCAGCTCGACTCGACGCCGCTTCAGGTCGCGATCCACGCCACCATCGCCGAGGTGCAGCTCACCGACGAGATGAAGAACGGCGTCGAGTATTTCGTGAAGAGCGGCGGCGTCGGCCTCGGCCGCGACAAGGGCTCGTTCTCGCTGTTCGGCACGGCCGCCAACGCCCTGTCCAGGCAGGCGCCCGGCTTCAACGTGCTGATCGGGTCCAATTCGAGCCCGGACGTCGTGATCTCGGCGCTCGACCGGGTGACGAACGTCGAGATCCTGTCCTCGCCTTCGCTGGTGGTGGCGGAGAACCAGCCGGCGAACTTCCAGGTCGGCGACGAGATTCCCATCGTCACGCGGCAGGCGCAGAGCGTCGAGAACGTCGACAGCCCGCTCGTCAATCAGGTCGAGTTCAAGAACACCGGCATCATCCTGAACGTGATCCCGCGCATCGGCCAGAACGACGCGGTGACGATGCAGATCGACCAGGAGATCTCCGCGGTCTCGAGCGGCGCCAACACGCTGACGCCGACCATCTCCAAGCGTCGGGTCGCGAGCAACATTTCGGTCGTCAGCGGCCAGACGGTGCTGCTCGCCGGCCTCATCAGCAAGCGCGACGAGCGCGGCAAGAACGGCATCCCGATCCTTGGCGACCTCAAGGGCGTCGGGAACCTGTTCAGCCAGCGGTCGAGCGCCAAGGACCGCACCGAGCTCGTGGTCTTCATCCGCGCGGAGGTGATCCGCAACGGCGAGGACGCGCAGAGCGTGGCGCAGGAGTTCCGCTCGCGCATGACGGTGCTCGGAAGCGGAGCGCGGCCGGCGGTCGCGAAGTAGCCCCCGATGCAGACCCCGTCCGCAGAGCGCGCCTTCCGCAAGGCCGACCGCGCCGCGGGCCTCGTCGGGATCGCGGCCGCGGCGGCGCTCGCGGTCCTGAGCCCCGGCGCGCCGCTCGTCGCCGCCGCGACGCTGCCGCTCGTCGCCTGGATCATCTGGCGCGACGCGACCGGCTTCGTCATTCCGGACCCGGCGTCACTTGCGCTCGCCGCCATCGGCGTGGCGGCGCGGCTCGCGGACGACGGCGCCTCGCTCGCGACGGCGCTGTCGCTCGGCGCGGACGTCGCGCTCACCGGCGGCGCGCTCTGGCTGCTGCGCGAGGCGTTCTATCGGCTGCGCGGCCATGACGGCCTCGGTTTCGGCGACGTCAAGCTGGCGGCGGCGGGCGGATGCCTGATCGGCGCCGAAGGCGTCGCGGCGGCCCTGCTCGCGGCCAGCCTCGCCGGCCTCGCCGTCGCCGCGCTCCGCGGCGCCGGGCGCATGGACCGCATCGCCTTCGGCGCGTTCTTCGCGCCCGCGATCTGGCTCGTCCTCGTTGGAGCGGCGGTCTGGCCCCCGCTCATGCTCCGGTGACGGACGCGGGTCGGGAGGGCTGAGCGGTGGCGACGTTCGAGTACCGGGCCGTCCATCCGTCGGGAAAGATGCTGGCGGGCGCCATGGAGGCGGCGTCGCCGGCGGAGGTGCTTGACCGGCTCGACCGGGCCGGCTGCACGCCGATCTTCGCGCGCGAGGCCAAGGCCGGCGCGCGCCGGCCTTGGCGCGAGCTGCTGACGCCGGAGCCGCCGCGCGAGCACGTCACCGGCTTCACGCTTGACCTCGCCATGATGCTCAAGGGCGGGGTCGCGCTCGACGAGGCGCTCGGCATCCTGGCCGAGATGGAGAGCCGCCGCTGGCTCGCGGCGCTGATCCGCGACCTGCGCGACGAGCTCGCGGCTGGCAAGAGCCTGTCGGCGGCGCTCGCGCTTCATCCCAAGGCGTTTCCGCCGGTTTACGTCCAGACCGTGGCCGTGGCCGAAAGCTCGGGGAGGCTCGAGGCGGCGCTGGCCGACCTCGCCGCCGAGCGCCAGCGCGGCGAGAAGCTGCGCAAGAAGGCGGCGTCCGCCGTCGCCTATCCCGCCTTCCTGCTGGTCGCGGCGCTCGCGGTGCTGTGTTTCGTGATGCTCTATGTCGTGCCGCAGTTCGAGGGCGCGCTGATGGGCTTCCGCTCCCGGCTGGAGCCGTCGACCCTGTTCGTGTTCGACCTGTCGCGCGCCTTCCGCGCGAATCTCGACCTGATCGGCGGCGGCGCGGCGGCGCTGCTCGCGCTCGGGCTCGTCGCGAGCCGGCTGTCGCGGCAGGGCTCCTGGCTCGTGCGCCTGCTCGCCCGCCTGCCGCTGACCCGCACGATCCTCGGCTACGAGCTCGCGGTCGCGTTCTGCCGCACGCTCTCGATCCTGCTCGCGAACGGCGTGCCGATCACGACCGCGCTGAAGCTGGTGCGCGACGTGGTGCGGCCGCCGCATGCGCGCGCGGCGATCGATCTCGTCATAGCGGACGTGCGGCAGGGCGACCGGGTGGCGGCCTCGCTGTCGAGGCGCGCCTTCCTGCCGGCGCATGTGGTGCAGATGCTGCGCGTCGGCGAGGAGGCCGGGCAGCTCGCCGACAGCGCCGGCCGCGTCGCGACCTTCTACGAGGCCAAGCTCGACGCCGCGCTCGGCCGGCTCACCGCGATCGTGGGGCCGGCGACGATGGTGGTCGTCGCCTGCCTCGTCGCCTGGCTGATCATCTCGGTGATGTCGGCCCTCGTCAGCATCAACGATCTTCTGGTTTGAGGCGCGTCATGCCCCGTATCCGCCGCAAGGCCCGGCCCTTTCGCCGTCCCCTCCGCCGCCGCGACCGCGCCGGCGGCTTCACGCTCGTGGAGCTGCTCGTCGTGCTGGTGATCCTGAGCCTCGTCATGGGCCTCGTGGGCCCGCGCGTGCTGGGCTACCTGTCGAGCTCGCGCGAGCGGGCGGCGAAGCTGCAGATCCAGTCGTTCTCGACCGCCCTCGACCTGTTCTACCTCGATATGGGCCGCTACCCCACCGCCTCGGAGGGTCTTGCGGCGCTGGTGCGCGCTCCCGCCGGCGAGGGCCGCTGGTCCGGCCCCTACCTGCAGCAGGGCGAGACCCCGGCCGACCCCTGGGGCGCGCCCTACGAGTACCGCGTGCCCGGTCGTGGCAAGCCTTACGGAATCACCTCGCTCGGCGCGGACGGCAAGCGCGGGGGATCGGGCGGCGATGCCGACATCTCCAACGACTGATCCGAGGGCCGGCGGCGACGCCGGCTTCACGCTGATCGAAGCGACGCTCGCGCTCGCCCTGATCGCGCTGATCGCCGCGCTCGCGCTGCCCTTCGTGCGGCCCGCCGGCGGGACCGCCGATCTGCGCGCCCGGGCCTATCAGGTCGCGGCCCTGCTCCGGACCGACCGCGCCGCCGCCCAGCGCGCGGGCAAGACGGTCGAGACCGCGTTCGATCCGCGTGGACCGGTGCTGCGTTCGGGCGCGACGGGCGAGACCGTGGACCTGTCGCGCGGGATCGCCGTGCGCGTCTCCGGCTGGACCGGCGGGCGGGTGGCGTTCCACCCCGACGGCCGCTCCTCGGGCGGCGCGGTCGCGCTCGCGACCCGCGCGACGCGGATCGACGTCGCGGTCGACGGCTTCACCTCGGCCGTCACGATCCGCCCGGGGGCGGACGCGCCATGAGCCGCCGGGCGCGCGACGACGCCGGCTTCACGCTGGTGGAGGCGCTGGTCGCGGTAGCCGTGGTCGCGGCGACGTCGGTCGCTCTCCAGCGCGGGCTGGTCTCGACCCGGTCGGCGCTCGTCCGGTCGGACGCCGTCGTCGCGGCGGAGGCGACCGCCCGCGACATTCTCGAGAACCGCCTGCCGCAGCTCGCGGCGGAGGTCGGCGAGCGCCGGGGCGCCGACGGCGCCGTCGCCTGGACGGTGACGAGCGAGGCGCTCGACCTGCCGTTCCCGCCGCCGCCCGCGCTGAAGCCGGCGCCGGCTTCGCCGCCGGGCAGGACCCCGCCGCCGGCCGCCGCAGCCGCGTCCCCCACGCCGCGCGCTCCCGAAGCGGCCGCGGACGTCGATCCGCCGCCCTCCGCGCGCTGGCTGCCGCTGCGCGTCACCATCCGCGTCGAGACCGCCGGCGCGCCGCTGGTGGTCGAGACCGTCCGTCTGGCGCGCGCGCCATGAGAGGGCGGGGCGTCTCGGGGCGTCGCGACCGCGACGGCGGCTTCCTGCTGGTGGAGGCGCTGGCGACGCTCGCGATCAGCGCGGTGGTGATCGCCGGGCTGCTGACGCTCGGCGGGCTGATGGCGCGCGCTGTGGACCGCGCCGCGCTCCGCGCCGAGGGGGCCGAGACGTCGACCCGGCCTCTGTCCGTCGTCGCGCGCGAGATCGAGGGTCTTGCCCGCCGGCGCTTCGCCGGGCCGGACGGCCGGTTCGTGTTTCTCGGCGCGCCGGACCGGCTGGCGTTCGCGGTCGCGCCCCGGCAGGACGACGGCCTGCGCGCGCCGGTCGCGGTCGCCTATCAGGCGGCCGGTCCCGGCCAGCTGCTCCGCGCCGAGGCGCCGTTGCTGGTCGGCGCGCGTTCGCTCGACGACGTCGTCTTCGGCGAGCCGGTCCGGATCGACCTCGGCGGCCTCGACGCACGCTTCGCCTATGTGGAGCGCAGGCCGGACGGAACGACGGTCGTGACCGACCAATGGAGCGAGGCGGCGAGCCTGCCGGTCGCCGTCCGGATCGAGCTCATCGAGCCGGAGGGGGGCGTCGCGCGGGCGTCGCGGACCGCGCGGCTGATCGCGCAGTCCGAGCCCGGCTGCGCCGCGCCGGGCAAGGCGCCCTGCAGCTCGGCGCCAAAGGCCACGGGTCGGCCGGACGGCCAGCCGCAAGTCCGGGAGGGCGAGCGGTGAGGCGCGGCGAGGGCGGCTTCGTGCTGGTCTCGGCGCTCGCGGTGCTGGCGGTGCTCGCCGGGCTCGTGGTCGGAGCCGGAGCGCTGGCGCGCTCGTCCGCGGCCGGCGCGATCGCCGCGAAGGAGACGCTCGCGCGCGACGCGCTGGCGAACGCCGGCCTCGAACTCGCCGCCTACCAGATCTTCGTGCTCCGTCGCGCGCCGCACGAGGTGTCCGCGCGCCGGATCCGGCTCGACGGCGGAACCGTCGAGGTCTCCGTCGCGTCCGAAAGCGGCAAGGTCGACCTCAACGGCGCCGACAAGGACATGCTGGCGGGCCTCTGGCGCTCGGTCGGGCCCGGGACGCTGTCGCCGGAGGCGTTCGCGGCGCGGGTCATGGACTGGCGCGACGCCGACGACCAGCCCACGAAGGAGGGCGCCGAGCGGCCGGCCTATCAGGCCGTGGGCCGCGACGGACCGGCCAACGCGCCGTTCCAGGACGCCGACGACCTCCGGCACGTGCTGGGCGTCGGCGTCGAAGGCGCGCGCGCGCTGAAACGCTTTGTCACCGTTGCCAATCCCGAGGGCCGCGTGGCGGCGCTGGCCGCGCCGCTCGAAGTGCTGCGGGCGCTGCCGAAGATGGACGGGCCGACGCTCGCCGCGGTCCTGCGGCTGCAGCGTTCGGGCGGGGAGGATCGCGCCAGGGCGCTGCAGGCGGCGCTTCAGGGCAAGGGCGTAGCCGCCAAGGCCGCGTTCGGGCCGTCCTTCGCGGTGACGGTGCGCAGCGACGACGGGGTCCGGCCGCGCGTCGCCCGCTACGTCCTGATGCGAAGCTCCGCCCCGGACCGCCTCTACGACGTCATCGACTTTGAGCGCGACCCGCCGGCGTCGTGAGGACGCCTCAGCCGAAGGCGTTCGCCAGCGCGCGGCCGTAGATGCGGGTGAGCGTCTCAAGGTCGGCCACCGCCACGCGCTCGTCGGTCTGGTGCATGGTCTGGCCGACGAGGCCGAACTCGATCACCGGGCAGTAACTCTTGATGAAGCGCGCGTCGGAAGTGCCGCCGCCGGTGGTGAGCGCCGGCCGGCGGCCGGTCTCGGCCTCGATCGCGGCGGACACCGCCTCGACTAGCGGGCCCGGCGCGGTGAGGAAGGCGTCGGCGTTTGAGGGCTCGAACGCGAGGGCGTAGGCCCCGGCGCCGAGGGCGTCGTCCAGCCGGTCGCGGATCAGCGCCATCAGGCTGTCCGCGGTGTGGAGGTCGTTGAAGCGGACGTTGAACTGCAGCGCGGCCTCGCCGGGGATGACGTTGAACGCGCCGGTCCCGCTGCGGACGCCGACCACTTCGAGGTTCGACGGCTCAAAATGCTCGGTGCCTTCGTCCAGCGGCTCGCCCAGCAGCGCGGTCAGCGCGGGCGCGAGCTCGCGCACGGGATTGCGGGCGAGATGGGGATAAGCGACGTGGCCCTGCACGCCGGGCAGCGTCACCGTGCCGGACAGGCTGCCGCGCCGGCCGATCTTGGCGACGTCGCCCAGCGCCTCCGGGTTGGTCGGCTCGCCCAGCAGGCAGCCGGAGAAGCGCTCGCCACGGGCGTGCGCCCACTCCAGCAGTTTGGCGGTGCCGTTGATCGCGGGGCCTTCCTCGTCGCCGGTGATGAGGAAGGCGACGGGGCCAGGGAGCTCCCCGCCGCCGTCGAGCGCGCGGGCGACGGCGGCGACCATGCAGGCGATCGCGCCCTTCATGTCGACCGCGCCGCGGCCGTAGAGCTCGCCGCCTGCGATCGCGCCTGAGAACGGCCCCTCGGTCCAGCGCGCCTCGTCGCCGGTCGGCACCACGTCGGTGTGGCCGGCGAGCACGAAGGCCTCGCCCTCGCCGCGGCGGGCGTAGAGGTTCGCCACGTCCGGCGTGCCCTCGTCCGAGAAGGTCGGCCGCCAGACCTCGAAGCCGAGCGGCGCGAGCAGGCTCTCGAGCAGCGCCTGAGCGCCGCCCTCCGCCGGCGTCACGCTCTCGCAGCGGATCAGCGCCTGCGCCACCGCGACGGGATCTCGGGGATCGATGGACATCACGCGTTCTCCCGCGAGGCGCCCCCTCAGTCCCTGAGCAGCTCGTTGATGGCGGTCTTGGAGCGCGTCTGGGCGTCGACGCGCTTCACGATCACCGCGCAGTAGAGCGACGGGCCGGGCTGGCCGTTCGGCAGCGTCTTGCCGGGCAGCGAGCCGGGGACGACGACCGAATACTCCGGCACCTCGCCGACGAAGACCTCGCCGGTGGCGCGGTCGATGATCTTGGTGGTGGCTGAGATGAACACGCCCATGGAGAGCACCGAGCCCTTGCGGACGACGACGCCCTCCACGACCTCGGAGCGCGCGCCGATGAAGCAGTCGTCCTCGATGATCACGGGGCCGGCCTGCAGCGGCTCCAGCACGCCGCCGATGCCGACGCCGCCGGAGAGATGCACGTTCTTGCCGATCTGGGCGCAGGAGCCGACCGTGACCCAGGTGTCGACCATCGTGCCGCTGTCGACATAGGCGCCGACGTTCACGAAGGACGGCATCAGCACCACGTTCGGCGCCACATAGGCCGAGCGGCGCACGATCGAGCCCGGCACGGCGCGGAAGCCGGCCGCCTTGAACTGCTCGTCGCCCCAGCCGTCGAACTTGGACGGCACCTTGTCCCACCACACGGCGCCGCCGGGACCGCCGGGGATGCGCTCCATGTCGTTGAGGCGGAACGACAGCAGCACAGCCTTCTTGACCCACTGGCGCACGGTCCAGGCGCCGTTCTCCGGCGTGGCGATCCGCAGCTCGCCCTTGTCCATCGCCGCCAGCGCCTGTTCGACCGCCTCGCGCACGGGCCCCGTGGTGGAGGCGCCGATCTCCGCCCGGCGCTCCCAGGCGTCGTCGATCACGGCGGCGATGTCGGCATGGCTCATAGGTCTGGGCTCCCGGCGCGAATTTGAGGCGTGGACCTTTGGGACGCCGAAAAGCGCGCGTCAATAGGAGGTCGAACTGGGCGAACGCGTCATTCTGCGTCACTCTTTGTGTCAATAGGCGCGACTTGGCATCTATTATACCAATAGGCTGGAGACGAGAGCGCGCCGCCCGAGGACACGCCGGAGGGTCTCACGCCATGAGATTGCATGAATTCCAGGCCAAGCGGCTGCTCGCGGATTACGGGCTCCCGACGCCGCGCGGCGCCGTCGCGATGACCGCCGGCGAGGCCGAAAGCGTCGCGCGCGACCTCGGGGTCACGCCGCTCGCGGTGAAGGCGCAGATCCAGGCCGGCGCGCGCGGCGAGGCCGGCGGCGTCCGGCTTGCGCACGGCCCCGCCATGGTTCGCTCCGCGGCCGAGGCGATGCTCGGGCAGAAGCTCTCCACCGCCCAGACGGGGGAGGACGGCCTCACCGTCCGCCGCGTCTATGTGGAGGAGGGCGTGAAGGCGGAGCGCCAGCTCTACCTCGCGCTTCTCGTCGATCCGGCGGCCGGCGGCCTCGTGCTGTTCGGCGCGGCCGAGGGCGGCGGCGACATCGAGGAGCGCGAGCGCGCCGGCGCGCTCAGCCGCGAGCGCCTGCCGCTGTCGGTCAGCCGCGAGCCGGACGCGGGCGAGCTTTCGGCGTTCCTCGCGCGCATCGGCCTCGAAGGCGCGCTCGCCGACAAGGCCGCCGCGCTGGTGAAGGGGCTGCGCCGCGCCTTCATCGAGCTCGACGCCAGCCTGATCGAGATCAATCCGCTGGCGGTGACGGCCGGCGGGGACATCCTCGCGCTCGACGTCAAGATGACGCTCGACGACAACGCGCTGTTCCGCCACCGGGACCTCGCCTCGCTGCGCGACGAGGACGAGGCCGACCGCAACCGGCTCTCGGCCCACCGCGACCAGCTCAACTTCGTGCCACTCGACGGCGATCTCGGGCTCGTCTCGAACGGCGCGGGCCTCGGCCTCGCCACGCTCGACATGGTCAAGGCCGCGGGCGGCAAGCCGGCGAACTTCATGGACATCCGCACCACCGCGACCAGCCTCGACATCGCCCACGGCTTCGCGCTGCTGCTCGACAATCCGTCGATCCGGGCGCTGCTTGTGAACGTGCACGGAGGCGGCATGCAGTCCTGCGACACCATCGCGGAAGGGCTCGGCGTCGCGCTGCGCCGCTCGGGCCGGTCGCTGCCGATCGTCGTGCGGCTCGCAGGCCTCAACGCCGAGTTCGCGCGCTCGCGGCTGAAGAATTTCGGCTGCTCGGTGATCGAGGAGCCCGACATGGGCTCGGCCGCGATCCGCGCCGTCTCCGTCGCGGCCGGGAGGGCCTGAGCCATGGCGATCCTGCTCGACAACGACACCCGCGTGCTGTGCCAGGGCATGACCGGCTGGGCCGGCACCCATCACGTCACGCAGATGATGGAGTATGGCACCAAGGTCGTCGGCGGCGTGCGGCCCGGCAAGGGCGGGCGCTCGCACCTCAACCTGCCGGTGTTCGACCGGGTCGCGGAGGCGCGCGACGCGACCGGCGCCAACGCCAGCATCATCTTCGTGCCGCCGGCCTCCGCCGCGGCGGCCATGATCGAGGCGATCGAGGCCGAGGTCCCTCTCGTCGTCGCGGTCACCGAGCGCGTTCCGGTGCTCGACATGGTGCGCGTGCGCGAGGCGCTCGCAGGCTCCCGCACGCGGCTCGTGGGCGCGAACAGCCAAGGCGTGCTGGCGCCCGGCGTCGCCAAGCTCGGCGTCATGGCGACGGGCAGCGAGCGGCCGGGCGGCGTCGGAATCGTGTCGCGCTCGGCCTCGCTCACCTCCGAGGTGGTGGCGCAGGTCACCGCGGCCGGCCTCGGCCAGTCGACCACGGTCGGCGTGGGCGGCGATCCGATCCACGGCCTGTCGATGCGCGACTGCGTCGAGCTGTTCCTCGCCGATCCCGGCACCGACGGCCTGATCCTGATCGGCGAGATCGGCGGAGCCCAGGAGCACGAGGTCGCCGACTACGTCGCCGAGACGCGGCCGTCGAAGCCGATCGTCGCCCTCATCGTCGGCGCCCACGCGCCGGCCGAACGGCGCATGGGCCACGCCGGCGCTCTGGCGCTGAGCGGCGCGGCCGACGTCGCCGCGAAGGTCGCCGCGCTCGAGAAGGCGGGCGTCCGCGTCGCGCCGAGCGCCAATCTCGTCGGGCGCGTGATGGCCGAGGCGCTGGCGCGCGTCTCGTGACGGAGCCGCGATCCGTGAACCACCTCGTCCTGTTCTCGCCGGGGCCGTCATGGGTCGCCGGCAAGTCCATCGACGAACAGGACGCGGCCACGCTCGGCGCGCATCTTACTGCGCTCGGCGGGCTGTTCGAGAGCGGCCGGCTGCTGTTCGCAGGCCCGTTCACCGCGGAAGACGGCGGCATGCTGCTTCTCGCCGCGCGCGACAGCGACGACGCTCGGGCGACGCTCGAGCGCGACCCGGCCGTGGCGGCCGGGCTGCTGTCCTACGCGATCAAGCCCGTTGAGACCGTCTTCGACGCCGCCAACGGCGTCGCCTGGTCGGCCGTGTGAGCGGCGCGGCGAAATTGGGCTTTTCGGGACCGGTAGGACGCGGGAAAGAACGAACGCGATGAAAATCTGCATCTACGGCGCGGGCGCGATCGGCGGATACATGGCCGTGATGCTCAAGCGGTCGGGCGTGGACGTGTCGCTCGTCGCGCGCGGGCCGCACCTCGCCGCGATCCGCGAGCGGGGGCTGAAGCTGCTGATCGACGGCCGCGAGCTCACGGCCGAGATGCCCGCGACCAGGAACGCCGCCGAGCTCGGCCCGCAGGACTACGTCATCAACGGGCTCAAGGCGCATCAGGCCTGGGAGTCCGCCGAGGACATGGCGCCGCTGCTGGGCGACCACACCGCTGTCGTGACGATGCAGAACGGCGTGCCGTGGTGGTACTTCCACGGCCTCGAGGGGCCTCACGCCGACCTGCGGCTCCAGAGCGTCGATCCCGGCGACCGGCAGTGGAACGCCATCGGCCCGGAGCGGGTGATCGGCGGCACGGTCTACCCCGCGACCGAGATCGCCGAGCCGGGCGTCGTCCGGCACATCTACGGCGACGCCTTCGGGCTCGGGGAGCCGAACCGCCGCAGGACAGCGCGTCTCGCAAAGCTCGCCGACGCGATCGACGCCAGCGGGCTCAGGGCGCGGGTCTATGACGACATCCGCGACGACATCTGGCTGAAGCTCTGGGGAAACCTGTGCTTCAACCCGATCTCCGCGCTGACGCGCGCCACGCTTGACGTGATCGCGACCGACCCGGCGACGCGGGCGCTCGCGAAAAGTATGATGCTGGAGGCGCAGACGATCGGCGAAACCTTCGGCGCGACCTTCAAGGTGGATGTTGAGCGCCGCATCAACGGCGCGGCCAAGGTCGGCGCGCACCGGACCTCGATGCTGCAGGACGTCGAGGCCGGCAAGGCGATCGAACTCGACGCGCTGCTTTCCGCGGTGCAGGAGATGGGCCGCCTCGCGAAGGTCGCGACCCCGAACATCGACCTCGTGCTCGGCCTGACGAAGCAGATGGGACGGTCGCTTGGCCTCTATCCGACCTTCCCCGAGAGCGTCGCCGACGACGCGCCGCTGGCGAAGGCCGCCAACGGCTGAGACGACGCCCTTTCCTTCTCGCCCTTCGTCATGGTCCGGCTTGACCGGACCATTCATGTCAGGCGTTGAGCTCGACGTCGACGATGGGTCCTCCGGAAACTCGAATGTTTTCGAGTCTCCTTCCCAAAGTGCGTTCAGATCGGCAAAAGCCGATCTGAACGCAAGCCGGAGGACGACGAGGCTCTTTGGGCCCGCTGGTTCCGGTCAGGAGGCCTGATCGGCGACGTCGCGGAAGTACGGCTCGACCTTGCCCTTCAGCAGCAGGGTCATGGGATTGCCGAAGCGGTCCTTCGCGGCGCCGGCAGCGACGCGGATCCAGCCCTCGCTGACCGAATACTCCTCCACATTGGTCTTCTCGGCGCCCTTGAAGCGTATGCCCACGCCGCGCGTCAGCGCGCCCTCGTCGTAGAACGGGCTGCCGGGGTGGACGGAAAGCCGGTCGGGCGGCGTGTCGGACATGGGCGGAAACTCCGGAAATCGAAAAACGGGCGGACCATAGTGGTTTGTGGGCCTGCGATCCATGCAGGCGAGCCATGCGCGCCCGCCCTGTGTCATATTGCGTTGCAGCATTGACGTGTGCGATGCGGTATCCATGTCGGTATGCCAAGCGGCGCCACCGGCGTCGCGGCGTAAGGAGATCGCATCCATGGCCGATACAGGCGACGCCGGCGCCGGCATGCGCCGGTTCCGGCCCGAGGGCGGCGGCGGAAGCGGCGGCTCCAGGCTCCGGGCGGTGCGGGACTTCGGCTCCAATCCCGGCGGCCTCGCGCTGAAGGCCTATGCGCCTCCGGGCCTTAAGCCCGGCGCGCCGCTGGTCGTGGTGCTGCACGGCTGCACCCAGCTCGCCGGCGGCTACGAGGCGTCCGCCGGCTGGACCGCGCTCGCCGACGAGCACCGTTTCGCCGTGCTCTATCCGGAGCAGCGCCGCGTCAACAACCCCAAGCTCTGCTTCTCGTGGTTCGCGCCGCACCGCGCGGCGCGCGACAAGGGCGAGGCCGCCTCCATCCGCCAGATGATCGAGACCATGACCGCCCGCTGGCGACTGGACCGCAAGCGGGTTTTCGTCACCGGACTGTCGGCCGGCGGCGCGATGGCCGCGGTCATGCTCGCGTCCTATCCGGAAGTCTTCGCGGGCGGGGCGATCGTGGCGGGCCTGCCCTTCGGCGCGGCGGACGGCGTCAGCGCGGCCTTCGCGGCGATGAGCCAGGGACGCGACCTCGACGCGCGGAGCTGGGGCGATCTGGTCCGCGCCGCCTCGCCCCATGAGGGGCCCTGGCCGCGCGTCACGATCTGGCAGGGCGCGGAGGACGCGACGGTCGCGCGCGCCAACGCCGACGGGCTGTTCGCGCAATGGGCCGATGTCCATGGCCTCGACGCGGGCCGGGCGCGGGAGACGCAGGTCGGCCCGGTGACGCGCAAGGCGCTGGGCGACGCCGTCGAACTGAACATCGTCGCCGGGATGGACCACGGCGTGCCGATCGACGCCGCCAGGGGCGAACGGGCCGCGCCCTACATGCTCGACGTCGGCGTCTCCCAGGCGCGGGCGACGCTCGCCTTCTGGGGGCTGGACCGGCAGACCCACCGGCAGGCGATCCGGTCGGTTCCGTCGCGCGCGAGGCCGGCCGAGCCGCGGCAGGCGCCCCCGAGCCCGTCGCCGGCCCCAGTCGCCGCGACGGTGGAGGCGGTCATCACCAAGGCGCTGCGCGCGGCCGGCCTGATGAAATAGCCGGGCCGGGGCCTTACGGCTCCAGCTCGCTGTCCCAGTAGAGATAGTCGAGCCAGCTGTCGTGCAGGTAGTTCGGCGGGAACGCCCGTCCGTTCTGGTGCAGGTCGTGGACCGAGGGCTGGAACGGCGGCTGCGCCGGCCACATGCCGCAATCCGCCGGCATCTGACCGCCCTTCTTCAGATTGCAGGGCGAGCAGGCCGCCACGACGTTCTCCCACGTCGTCTGGCCGCCGCGGGAGCGGGGGACGACGTGGTCGAAGGTCAGCTCCTCGCGCGTGCCGCAGTACTGGCAGGAGAAGCGGTCGCGCAGGAACACGTTGAACCGCGTGAAGGCGGGATTTCGCGATGGTTTGACGTAGGTTTTCAGGCACACGACCGAGGGCAGCTTCATCTCGAAGCTTGGGCTGTGCACCGCGCGCTCGTAATGGGAGAGCACGTTCACGCGGTCGAGGAAGATCGCCTTGATGGCGTCCTGCCACGACCACAGGGACAACGGGTAATAACTGAGCGGCCTGTAGTCCGCGTTCAGAACCAAGGCCGGACACGCATCAGGCGATACGGCGATCGTCACCGAGCACTCCTCGACAGCGCGCCGCGTCGGGCGACGCTGGGGATAGTCTATATGTCGTGTGTCACGCTTGTGAAGCGCCCCGAAGGCTTGTCCTGCGCGGTTTCAGCGCGCTGGCGAGAAATGCGGCGCCCTGGCGGAGGCCCTCGCCGTCGATGCCGTGGCCGAGCCCGGGCGCGAGATGCCATTCGACCGGGATCTCCGCGGCGGCGAGCCCGTCCATGGCCGCGAACAGCGCGTCAACCGGGATGACCTCGTCGCGGTCGCCATGCACCAGCAGGATCGGCGGCTTGCCCGTCGCCTCGGTCTTCAGCGCCTCGGGCTGCACCAGCATGCCGGAATAGCCGAGGATCGCGGCCGGCGGCGTGGGCCGGCGCAGCCCGGCGTGTAGCGCCATCATCGTGCCCTGGCTGAAGCCGACGAGCGCGAGCCGGTCCGGCCCGAGGCCGGTGCGGGAGAGCTCGGCGTCGAGAAACGCGTTCAGTCCCGGCGTGGCCGCGATCACGCCGCGGCGGCGCTCGTCCGGGTCGCGGAAGGTCAGCGGGAACCATTGCCGGCCGGACGGCGAGGCCATGCAGCGCTCCGGCGCGTGCGGGGCGACGAAGGCCGCGTCCGGCAGGAGCTTGCGCCATTCGCGGCCGATCGCGATCAGGTCGTTACCGTCCGCGCCGTAGCCGTGCAGGAACACGACCAGCGATTTGGCCGCGCCGGAAGCCGGGGCGAGGCGGGGTCCGTCGATCGCGGTCGTCATGCGGTCTCCTCCAGAGTCTCGGGCGCATGGGGCGCCGGCGCGCGGTCGCGCCCGCCGCGCCGGGTCAGGTAATAGGCCCAGAGCAGGCGCGCCGCCACTCCGCGCAGGGGCCGCCAGTCCTCGGCGATTCGCTCCGCGGCGCGGGCGTCCGGCCGCGCCGGCAGCCCGAGCGCGCGCCGCATCGCCTCCTGCACCGCGAGGTCTCCGGCGGGGAAGACGTCCGCGCGGCCATGGGCGAACAGCAGGAACACGTCCGCGGTCCAGGGTCCGACGCCCGGTATGGCGACGAGGCGCGCCCGCGCCTCGCCGTCGTCGAGCCGTTCGAGGCCGGGCACGTCGAGGCCGGCGTCGACCGCCGCGCAGAGCGCGCGCACCGTGCGGAGCTTCGGCCGGGACAGGCCCGCCGCCCGGATCGTCTCGTCGGAGGCGGCGGAGAGGCTGGCGTGGTCGATCCGCCCGAGCGCCGTCTCCAGCCGGCCGTGGATGGCGCGGGCGGCGGCGACGGAGATGAGCTGGGAGTTGACCACCCAGACGAGGCCGGACAGGTCCGGCGCCAGCGCGCGGGGCTGAGGCGGCTCGGACGCGGCGCGCGCCGCCGCGAGGCGGGGATCGCGCGCGCACAGCGCGTCGAGCGCGCCGTCGAGCTCCGTCTGGGCGATGAAGCGCGCGGGGCGCGGAGGCGCGCCGGCCATCAGTAGTGCGGCGGCGGACGGTCCACCGGCGCGGGGCCGGAGACGGCGTCCTCCAGCCGTTCGCCGAGCGCGGCCACCTCGCGCTTCAGCGCGTCGATCACCGCCCATTGCGCGGTGACGGTCTGGTTCAGCGTCTCGATCGCCTCGTCCTGATAGGCGATGCGCTCTTCGAGCGCGTCGATGCGCGCGGCGTCGTCAGCCATTCGGCTCCTCCGGCGTCTTCTGCCGCAACCCGTGGCCGAGCGCGACGCGCTCGTCGAACACGAAGCAGTCCCCCCGCCAGCGGCTGCGTTCGGGCGGCTCCTGCTCCAGATAGCGCAGAATGCCGCCCTGAAGCTGCCGGACGTCGCGGAAGCCGTTCGCGAGGAGATGCGCGCTCGCCTTCTCGCAGCGGATGCCGCCGGTGCAGAACAGGGCGACGGTGCGGTGCTTCGCCCCGGCAAGCTTCTCCGCGGCGAAGGCCTTGAAGTCGCTGAAGCGCCGCGTGCCGGGGTCGATCGCGCCCTCGAACGAGCCCATCGCCACCTCGAAGGCGTTCCGCACGTCGACCGTGACGACGTCGTCGCGGCCGATCAGCGCGTTCCAGTCTTCGGGCGCCACATAGGCGCCGCGCAGCCGCGTCGGGTCCGCCGCGGGGTCGCCGAGGGTGACGATCTCGCGCTTCAGCCGGACCTTCAGCCGCCGGAACGGCGGAGCGGCGGCGGTCGAGAACTTGAGCTCCATGCCGTCGAGCCGGCCTGCGAACAGCGACCGCATCTCGTCGAGCGCGGCCGAGAGCTGCGACGGTTCAGCCGCGATCGTGCCGTTCACGCCCTCGAGCGCGAGCAGCAGCGTGCCGAGCACGCCGCGCCGCTCGCAGAGCGCGCGCAGCGGCTCCCGCAGCTCGCCCGCGTCGGGCGTCGGCGTGAAGGCGTAGAGCGCGGCGACGGCGAGACTGGGGGTCGCGCCGCCCGCCGCCGCGGAGGCTTCGGAATCTTGATTCATCTCCCGAGCGATAGCGTCCTAGGCTGGCGCGTGTCGACCGTCGCCTGCGCTGTCGTGGGCTCGCCTGCGTCCCCGGTCCGGGCTTGTGGCGCCGGACTCGCGGGTTCATGGTGGACGCCGCGCGCGTCCGCGGGGCGTTCCGCCCGCGCGCCCTGATCTATCGGAGGTAGAGTTTCGTGATCGCTTTCGACCGTCGCCTCGCCGCGCTCCTCCTTGCGACGACGGCCTTCCTCGGCGCTCCGGCCGCGCAGGCGCGCGCCACCTCCGACGCGGAACTCGCCGCCAACGCGTCCTTCGCGGGGGCCTATCTCGCCGGCCGGGTCGCTGGCGCGCAGCGCGACGTCGACGCGGCCGCGGCTTTCTTCCGCGCCGCGCTCCGGACCGATCCGCGCAATCCCGAGCTGCTGGAGCGCGCCTTCCTGCTGTCGCTCGCCGAGGGCGACGACGACCAGTCCATGCGGCTCGCCGAGCGGGTGCTGGCCGCCGACCCGACCAACCGCATGGCGCAGCTCGCGATCGCGGTGCGCGCGCTGAAGTCGGGCTCCTACGCCTCGGCGCGCGCCCATCTCGCCAAGAGCGCGCGCGGGCCGCTCGCGGACCTCACCATCCATCTGCTCAACGCCTGGTCCTATCTCGGCTCCGGCCAGCCGGCTCGGGCGCTCGAATCGATCGACCGGCTGCAGGGCGCGGACTTCTTCGGCACGTTCCGCGACTATCACGGCGCGCTGATCGCCGACCTCGCCGGCCGCCGCGACGAGGCCGCCCGCAGGTTCACGGCGGCGCTCTCGGGCGACGGCGCCGCGCTGCGCGTCGCGCAGGCCGCCGCGACCTTCCGCGCCCGCACGGGCGACCGCGACGGCGCGCTCCGGACGCTCGCCGACTTCGAGAAGGCCGCGCCGCGCCACCCGCTCACCCGTGAGGTGCGCGAGGCCATCGACCAGGGCCGCGAGCCGCAGCGGCCGATCGCCGACGTGGCCGACGGCGTCGCCGAGGTGCTCTACGGCATCGGCGGCGCGCTCGGACGTCAGGGCGGCGAGGACCTGTCGATCGTCTATCTGCAGCTCGCGCTGTTCGTGAAGCCCCAGCACCCGATGGCGCTGGTGACGCTGGCCGACCTCTACGACCAGATCAACCAGTACCAGGCCGCCATCGACGCCTACCGGCGCGTGCCCGCGAGCTCGCCGCTCAAGCGCAACGCCGAGATCCAGAGCGCGATCGACCTCGACCGGCTCGACCGGACGGACGAGGCGAAGGCGCTGCTCTCGAAGCTGATCGACGCCGATCCCGACGACCAGGAGGCGATTGTCGCGCTCGGCAACATCGAGCGCGGCCGCGAGCAGTTCGTCGAGGCAGCCGCGACCTACACGCGGGCGATCGACCTGATAGCGAAGCGGACCGAGCCGGCGTCGCCGCCGCTGGCCGCCGCGGCGGCGCCTTCGGCCACGGAGCCGAAGGCCTATGTGGTCCGGAAGGGCGACACGTTCTGGACGCTCGCGCGCGATCGCCTCGGAGATCCGAACCGCTGGCCGGAGCTGGTCGCGCTCAACAGCACGCCCGAGGCGATCCGCGTCAACGGCCGCCGTCTGCCGCGCTCCGGCGCGCTAGCGCCGGGACAGTCGATCCTGCTTCCGGCGGCGGCGGCGACGCCGGCCGCGGCCGGCGTCGCCGCGGCGACGGCTCCCGTCGCGCCGGTCGCGGAGCCCGCCGGACCGACGCGCGCGGACTGGTCGCTCTATTACGTGCGCGGCATCGCCTATGAGCGCTCGAAGCAGTGGCCGAAGTCGGAGGCCGACCTCAAGAGGGCGCTGGAGCTGTTCCCGGACCAGCCGCTGGTGATGAACTATCTCGGCTATTCCTGGGTCGATCAGGGCGTCAATCTCGAGGAGGGCATGAAACTCATCCGCCGCGCGGTCGAGCTGCGCCCGGACGACGGCTACATCGTCGACAGCCTCGGATGGGCGCATTTCAAGCTCGGCCGGTACGAGGACGCCGTGCGCGAGCTCGAGCGCGCGGTGGAGCTGCGCCCGCAGGACCCGGTCATGAACGACCATCTCGGCGACGCCTATTGGCGCGTCGGACGAAGGCTCGAGGCCGGGTTCCAGTGGAGCCACGCCAAGGACCTGAAGCCGGAGCCGGAGGATCTCAAGAAGATCGAGGCCAAGCTCAAGGATGGGCTGCCGGACGATCCGCCGACCAACGCCGCGGAAGCGCAGGAGAAGAAGAACGGCGGTTGAGCGCGCCGATGCTGCTTCGCGAGCGCGCGCCCGCCAAGGTCAACCTCACCTTGCACGTCCGCGGCCGGCGGGCGGACGGCTATCATGAGCTCGACAGCCTTGTGGCCTTCGCGGGCTGCGCCGCCGATCTGGTGACGCTCGTCCCCGGCCCCGGGCTTTCGCTCGCCGTGTCGGGACCCTTCGGCGACGCCGCAGGACCCGACGAAGACAATCTCGTGATCCGGGCCGCCCGCGCCGCCGCCGAGCGCGTCGAGGGCCTCGTCCTCGGCGCCTTCACGCTGGTGAAGCGGGTGCCGGTGGCCGCGGGGCTCGGCGGCGGCTCGGCCGACGCCGCGGCGGCGCTGCGCCTGCTCGCGCAGGCGAACAGCCTGTCGCCGGACGATCCCCGCCTCGTCGACGCCGCGGCCGCGGCCGGATCGGACGTGCCGGCCTGCCTCCGGTCGCGCGCCGCCCGCATGGAGGGCCGCGGCGAGCGGCTGACGGCGGTGGCGCTCGCCCCGCAGCCCGCCGTGCTGATGAACCCGCTGCGCCCGGTCGGCACCGCGGAGGTGTTCCGCGCGCTTGGGCTCGCGCCGGGCGAGACCTTCGTCGCGCCGGGGCCGGCGGGTCCGGCTCCCGGCGACCCGGAGGCCGAGATCGCGCGCGGCCGCAACGATCTCGAGGCGCCCGCGGTGCGGATCGCGCCGGAGATCGGCGCCGGCCTCGTGCTGCTCGCCTCCCAGCACGGCTGTCGCGGCGTGCGCATGTCCGGCTCCGGCGCGACCGTGTTCGGACTGTTCTCGACCGCGCAGGAGGCGCGCCGCGCGGCGCGGGCGCTCGGGGCCGCCGCGCCCGGCTGGTGGGTGCGCTCGACCATGCTGCGCTGAGGGCCCGATCGTGACCGCCGCCGTCTATGTCGCCGCCGCCTTCGCCGAGATCGCCGGCTGTTTCGCCTTCTGGGCGGTGTTCCGACTGCAGGCCTCGCCGCTGTGGCTCGCGGCCGGCGTCCTGTCGCTGATCGTCTTCGCCTGGCTGCTGACGCTGGTCGACGTCGAGGCCGCCGGCCGGGCCTACGCCGCCTATGGCGGCGTCTACGTCGCGGCCTCGCTCGTCTGGCTCTGGACGATCGAAGGCGTGCGGCCCGACCGCTGGGACCTCACGGGTTCCGCCATCTGCGTCGCCGGCGCCGCCGTGGTGCTGTTCGGCCCGCGGGGGTGAGGGCGCGCGTTTCGACAATCTTAAGTGGCGTTTGGCATCCTGCCCCGGCATCGAAGAGTACAAGGCGGGACAGGGCCATGACGGTCGACGCAGCCGTTCCGAGTTCGATCGGTCTGGTGAAGGGCGCCTTCGCGCTGTCGTGGCGCGCGGTGCGCGCGATGACGCCGCTGTTCGCACTGATCTTCGCAGGGCTAGCCTTTCTCAGCTTCGCGGACGCTGACAAGACGGCGAGATCGGTCGGCGTCGTCGCCATCCTGCTGTCTCTCGGGCTATCGCTCGTCAGGGCCGCGCTTACGGCTGCGCTCGCCGTGGTCATCCACCGTTTCGTCATTCTGGGCGAGGTCGCGGGCGTTTCCGATCTTCCGCGACTGACCCCGACGATCCTCGAATTCGCTGCGGTGACCATTGTCCTGCAGCTTGTCGCAGCCCTGGCGTTGCTTCTGGTCGTTCCGGCGTGGGGTTGGCTTGGCTCCCCGGTTGTCGCCGCGCTTGTGTTCGGCGTGGTGTTCTTCTTGACGGTCTACGCCGGGCTGCGCATCGGCCTGCTGTTTCCGGCGATCGCCGTCGAAGCGCCGGGGCGCAGCGTCAGGTCCGCTTTTCGGGACGGCGACGGCCTTGTGCTCCTGCTGCTCATGGCGTGCGCGCTGTCGGCGCTGGTGATCGTCGTGCCGGGCGTGGTTGTTGGAGCGGCGCTCGGCTCCGCGCCGGCTCTGCTGCCGTTGGCGGGCGTGGCTATGGAGATGGCGCTGATCGCCGTGAGCGTCGCCATCGTATCGCAGGTCTTCACCTGGAGGACGCGGCAACTCGCTGCTTGGAGCGAGGCGCGCTGAATCCTGCTCTCAGTGCGCCCGCGCCGTCACGAAGCCCACCACGTCGAGCAGCGCCTTCGCGGCCGGGCGGTCGCCGAACAAGGCGAGGGCGTCGCGGGCCATCGCGCCGTAGTGCCGGGCGCGCTCCAGCGTGGCATCGATCGCGCCGTGCTTGGCGAGCAGGCGGATCGCTTCCGCCAGATCGCCGTCCTCGATCCGGCCGTCCTCAAGCGTGCGCTTCCAGAAGGCGCGCTCCTCGGCCGAGCCGCGGCGATAGGCGAGCACGACCGGCAGCGTGATCTTGCCCTCGCGGAAATCGTCGCCGACCTTCTTGCCGAGCTTGGCCTCGCGTCCGCCGTAGTCGAGCGCGTCGTCCACGAGCTGGAAGGCGATGCCGAGATTCATGCCGTAGGAGCGGGCCGCGGCCTGCTCCGCCTTGGGCCGGTCTGCGATCACCGGGCCGACCTCGCAGGCGGCGGCGAACAGCGCCGCGGTCTTGCCGCGCACGACGGCGAGGTAGTCGTCCTCGGTGGTCGCGGTGTTCTTGGCGGCGGCGAGCTGCATCACCTCGCCCTCGGCGATCACGGCGGCGGCGTCGGCGAGGATGCGCAGCGCCTCGAGCGAGCCGACCTCGACCATCATCTTGAAGGCCTGGCCGAGCAGGAAGTCGCCGACCAGCACGCTCGCCTCGTTGCCCCAGAGCATGCGGGCGGCGAGCTTGCCGCGGCGCATCTCGGAGCCGTCGACCACGTCGTCGTGCAGCAGCGTCGCGGTGTGCATGAACTCGACGGAGGCCGCGAGCTTGACGTCGCCGTCGCCGGAATAGCCGGAGAGGATGGCGGTCGCGAGCGTCAGCATCGGCCGGAGCCGCTTGCCGCCGGAGGAGATCAGGTGGTTCGCGACCTCGGGGATCATCGCGACGTCGGAGCCGGTCCGCGACAGGATGAACGCGTTGACGCGCTCCATCCCCGGCGCGACCAGTTCGATCAGCGGTCCGATGCCGGCCTCATCCGGAACCGGCCGCTCGTCCAGCGGTACGACAACGCCCAAAACGCCTCAGCTCCTTTCAGACGGCAACGGCGCGGACCGTAGCCAGCGGGGCGGAGGCGGGCAAGCCGAAACGTCGAAAGCCTCTTATCCGCCGCCGAGGACGGCCTTGGCCGCCATCAGCTGCTGCGAGGCGAACACGAGCAGGAAAAGGGCTGCGAGCAGGGTCACGATCTCGGTGCGCATGGCGGCTGAAGTCCGTCGTCAGGAAGCCGGATCGGCGGTTCGCTCTTCATGACGGATCGGCCGGGCCGAAGTTGGGCGCGATCGGGGCGTTTTCAGCCTTAAGATTGAACGCGGCGGTTACCATGTCGCGACGTTGTCCCCGCGCGCCGCGCAGGCCATCATCCGGCGGCCCAACGAGCGGAGACCCATGCAGGAAATCTTGCGGAGCAATGACCCCGTTCTGCTGTCGTTCGTGCGCGCGACGCTCGGCGACGCGGACATCGAGCACCTCGTGCTCGACGGCAACATGAGCGTGCTGGAAGGCTCGCTCGGCATTCTGGCGGCGCGCGTCATGGTGCATGACGCGGACGCGGCCCGCGCCCGCCGCGCGCTCGCCGACAGCGGCCTCGCCAACGAGCTGCGCCCGGAGCCGGAGTGACCGGCGGTCCTGCGTCCGACCTGACCGACGACGGTTTCTTCGGCGGCCGGCTGAAGCTGCTGCAGCCAGCGCGAGGCCATCGCGTCGGAACCGACGCCGCGCTGCTGACCGCCGCGGCCCTCGGCCGTATGGGGAAGGCCGCCCGCGTCGCGGACTTCGGCGCCGGAGTAGGGGCCGTGGGGCTGTCGCTCGCGGTCGCCGGCGCCGCCCACGCGACGCTGGTCGAGATCGAGCCCGCCGCCGCCGCGCTCGCCCGCGACAACGCCGGCCGCAACGGGCTCGGGTCCCGTGTCGACGTCACGCTCGCCGACGTCGCCGATGTCGGCCGGGGCGTCGGTCCGGCTCCGGACATGCTCGACCTCGTGGCCGCGAACCCGCCCTTCGACGACGCGGGACGGTTTCGCGCCTCGCCCGACGCCGCCCGCGCCCGCGCCCATGCGGCTGAGGCGGGGCTCGTCGAGCTCTGGACGCGCGCCGCGGCGCGGCTTCTGAAGCCCGGCGGCGTGTTCGTGATGATCCACCGGCCGGAGGCGATCGGCGACATCGTCGCCGCCTGCGCCGGCCGGTTCGGCGACCTGCGGCTGCGCCCGGTTCATCCCCGCGCAGACGCGCCGGCGTTGCGTCTGCTCGTCGCCGCCACAAAGGGCCGTCGGGGCCCGTTGGCGCTTCTCCCAGGCTTCGTGCTGCACGATTCCGACGGCGGCTTCACGCCCGAGGCGGCGGACGTCCAGCGTGGCCGGGCGACCATCGCGATGGCCTGACGCGGAATGGAAAAGCGCCCGCCGGTGGGGCGGGCGCCTCGTTCCTCTGCGTGGCCGGGCCTGGCCAATCTCAGTAGCGGTAGGAGCGGCGCGTGCAGACCTCGCGGGTGCGGGTCACGTAGCGGTAGCCGTTCCACGACCGCACCGTCGTCACGCGGCAGCGTGGACGATAGGGCCGGTACCCGTAATAAGGCTGCGGGCGGTAGTAGCCCCAGCCCGGCCGCGGCCGGTCGTAGCGGTGGCGGTAGCCGCGGTGGTAGACCGGCTCGTAATAGCCGCCGCCGTAATAGGCGGGGCCGCCGAGGCCGATGCCGATCGACACGTCGCCGGCAGACGCGGCGGTGGGGAGCGCGGCGAAACCGCCGGCTGCGAGAGCGGCGGCGAGAACGAACTTGCGAATCATAACGTCCTCCACGTGACACGCCGCTCGGAGAGCCGGTCGACCCGCATCCGCGGGCCTGGGGCCGGTGCGTTACGCCTTCGCACCATGCGAAGTTGCGCCGGGGGTGTCCTTGAGGATGGAAGATAGGCGCGAAGCTCTGAACGCCATCTGATACCCCCGTTCATCCGACGTTCATCGCGCCGGGCAGGGCGCTCGCTTGTGAGGGGCGCAGGCCGCGCCTATCTGCGGGATATGAGCGCCATCCTCTCCCGCCTTCGCCGTTTCGCCGCCCCTGTCCTGCCCGAGCGCCTGCGCGCCGAACGGCCGGTGGTTCCCGTCGTCCGCCTGCAGGGCGCGATCGGAGTGGGCGGCGGGCCGTTCCGCCCCTCGATCACGCTCGCCTCCGCCGCCCCGCTGCTCGAGCGCGCCTTCGCCACGCCGAATGCGAAGGAGGTGGCGCTTATCGTCAATTCGCCGGGAGGATCGCCGGCGCAGTCGCACCTGATCTTCAAACGCATCCGCCAGCTCTCCGCCGAGAAGGAGATCGGCGTCACCGTATTCGTCGAGGACGTCGCGGCCTCCGGCGGCTACATGATCGCCTGCGCCGGCGACGAGATCGTCGCCGATCCGTCCTCGATCGTCGGCTCGATCGGAGTGGTTTCCGCCGGTTTCGGTTTCGATCGCGCGATTGAAAAGCTCGGCGTCGAGCGCCGCCTGCACGCGTCCGGGGCCAACAAGGCGATCCTTGATCCGTTCAGCCCGGAGAAGCCCGAGGACGTCGAGCGCCTCAAGGAGATCCAGCGCGAGATCCACGAGCATTTCATCGCGCTGGTGAAGGAGCGCCGCGGCGGCGCGCTCGGCGGCGATCCGGACCTGTTCACCGGCGCGTTCTGGACCGCCTCCACCGGCCTCGGGCTCGGCCTTGTCGACCGCATCGGCGACCTGCGCTCGACCCTCAGGGAGCGCTGGGGCGAGAAGGTCGACATCCGTCCGATCACGGCGCGCGCGCCGTTGCTGCGACGGCTGTCCGGGCGCGGCGAGGGCGTCGGAGTGGGCTCGTTCGGGGCGGGCTTGGCCGACGAGGCGCTGGCGTCGCTCGAGGCGCGGGCGCTGTGGTCGCGCTTCGGGCTCTGACGCGGCCGGGCCCTGCGCTGGTTCGTCGCGAAATGCGCTTGGCGGTCGGCCCAACCGCCGCCAAGATCGCCTGAGAGGCTGACGCCTCGTTTCGCTTTCCGTTCGCGCGCGCCCCGAGGACCGCAATGCCGCCTTTGCTCGTGATCGCCGCCGCAGCCGCCGGCGCCATGTTCGGCGCGAAGGCGCTGAAACGCGAATGGCGTCGCGTGAACCGCGAGCTCGACGCCGCGGAGCGGAGCGCGGAGGAGCGCGACCGCGAGGTCAGGCCGACGCTGCGCCGCGATCCCTCGTCCGGCGAGTGGCGTCCGGGCTGACGGCGACGCCGCGCCTCTAAATTCTGCGGAAGGCCAGAGAGGCGTTCAGGCCGCCGAAGGCGAAGGAGTTCGACAGCGCCGCCGGGATCGCCATCTCGCGCGGGACGTTGGGGATGCAGTCGAGCGGGCAGTCCGGGTCGGCCGCGTCGAAGTTCGCGGTCGGCGGGGCGACGCCGCGCTCCATCGCCATCACCGTCGCCACCGCCTCGATCCCTCCCGCCGCCCCGAGCCCGTGGCCCGCGACGCCCTTGATCGACGAGACCGGCGGCGCGCGCCCCGCGCCGAACACGGCGGTCAGCGCCTCCGTCTCCGCCTTGTCGTTGGCGGCCGTGCCGGTGCCGTGGGCGTTCACATAGGCGATGTCAGCGGGGCTCAGGCCGGCGTCGGCGAGCGCGAGCCGCACCGCCGCGGCCATGCCCTCCACGTCCGGCGCGAACAGATTTCCGGCGTCGGCGTTGGAGCCGAAGCCCGCGAGCTCCACCGTGGCGCGCGCGCCGCGGCGCGCGGCGTGCTCCTTGGTCTCCAGCACCAGCACGCCGGCGCCTTCGCTCAGGATCAGCCCGTCGCGGCCTCGGGCGAAGGGCCGGCAGGCCGTCGAGGACATGATCTTCATCGCGTCCCAGGCCCGGAGCGCGCCGTTCGACAGCGAGGCCTCGACGCCGCCGGCGACGGCGACGTCGGCGAGGCCCGCCCGCAGGAACTGCAGCGCGGTTCCGATGGCGTGGGCCGCCGAGGCGCAGGCGCTCGACGTGACGAAGCACGGGCCGCGCGCGCCGGTCGCCATCGACACCCAGCTCGCGGACGACGACACCATCGCTTTCGCCACCGTCATCGGATGCACGCGGGTCTGCGCCTGTTCGTAGCGCCGGACGTACTGCTCCTCGACGCTGCAGACGCCGCCGGCGCCGTTGCCGAGGATGACCGCCACCCGGTCCGGGCTCTCGAACGGCGGTTCGAGCCCCGCTCGCGCCAGCGCCTGCCGGGCGGCGTAGACCGCGAAAAGCGCGCTGCGGTCGCAGGACGACGCCTTGACGCCGAGCCCGTCCCAGTCCGGCTCCGCCAGCACCTCGGCCGCGAGAATGCCGGTTCCCGGCGTCGCCCGCGCCTCTGCGAACAGCGGCTTCGCCGCGAGCAGGGCGTCCCAGAAAGGCTCCGGCGCGTTCCCCGCCGCCGAGATCACCCCGACGCCGGTCACCACGACGCGCGTCATGCCGCGCTCTTCGCCGCCACCAGCCGTGCGATCTCGGCGGCGAAGTCGCCGATCGTCGCCGTCGTCTTGAAGGTCGAGTTGGCGTTGTAGTCGACCTCGATCCCGTACTTCTCCTCGACCTCGAAGATGATCTCGACGAAGTCGAAACTGTCGATTCCGACGCCGTCGATACGGGTCGCGGCGTCAAGCGGCGCGGTGGTCTTGGCGCGCGATTGGATCATGCCGATAAGCGTGGCGAGAATGTCGCCGGAGTCCGAGGACAACGGACCTGGTGCAGCGTTCACGCGACGTCCCCCCGTTGCGCCAACCAAAAGCAAGCCAACCTTAGACGACGCGCTTTCCAACGGAAAGCGGCCGCTCGGGGCGCTGGCCGGGAGGGGGACGGTCAGGGCGCGGGTCGGCGCGCGGCTGCGATCCGCGGTTTCAGGACGCCGGCGGCCCGGCGTCCTGCGGGCGGCCGCTCAGAAGCGCTGGCCGACCATCTCCTCGCTCTTCGCCCACAGCGCCTTCGCCCGTTCCGGGTCGAGCGCGTAGGAGCGCACGCCCTGACGCAGGCCGGGAGCGTCGTTCACCTCGGCTACGCGGCAGTCCTCGCAATAGCGTCCGCCGATCTCGTCGGCCTTGGCGGCGACGCCCGCCCAGACCGAGGTCGCCGCGCCCTGAGGGATCGACTTGAACTCCAGCGTCGCGACGCCGTCCGGCCGGGGCGCGTCGTAGGTCCGGATCACCTCCTCGATCGCCTCCTGCGTCGTGTGGCGGCTGAGCTCGGTCTGGATCACGCCGGGATGCACGGCCGCCGCCCGGATTCCGCGATCGCGAAAGCGACGGTCGAACTCGACCGCGAACAGGATGTTGGCGGTCTTCGAGCGGCCATAGGCCACGAACTCCTTGTACTCCGTGCGCTTGAAGCCGGGATCGTCGAGGTCGACGTCGGCGACCCGGTGGCCGGACGAGGCCAGGCTCACGAACCGCGCGCCCCGCCGCAACAGCGGCGCGATCCGGTTGACGAACACGAAGTGGCCGAGATGGTTCGTGCCGAACTGGGTCTCGAACCCGTCGGCGGTGACGCCCTTCGGGCAGGCCATCACGCCGGCGTTGGCGATGACGAGGTCGAGGATCTGGCCGTCGTCCAGCAGCGCCTCGGCCGCCGCGCGGGCGCTCGCGAGCGAGGCGAGGTCGAGCTCGATCAGCTCGATCCCGCGGACGCCGGCGGTGGCGCGCCGCGCCTTGGCGAGGTCGCGGGCCGCGCCGATCACATGGGCGCCGCGGGCCGCGAGCGCCCGAGCCGTCTCGACGCCGAGGCCCGCCGACACCCCCGTGACCAGCACGCGCTTGCCCCGGAGGTCGAAGCCCTCCAGCACCTCGTCCGTGGTCGATCGGGCTCCGAACGTCTGGCTCATGGGCTTTCATCTCCTCGCGCCCCCGGAACGGCGGCGCCGAGGCCTAGATGGGAGATTCGCTCCGCGCGCCCGAGCCCGATCCTCTTGGAGTGTTGCCTGATCCTACGAGAGATAACGGAGGCCGTATCAATTACTCTACAGCCGCGCGCATCGCGACCGTTTGGATAAGCCACCTCATGTCGGAGGTTCCGAATTGGTGTTAACCACACCGATATGCGCCTTGACGCCTTCTTCTACAGGCGTGAGCGCACGCAGCGTGACCTTTGATATGTCGTATATGGCTTGCAGCGGATACGGACCGCCGGCTACATGCAACAAGGCTGCATGTACGTGGATTGCTTTGGCGTCGTCTGTTTTTGGTGATCCTTGATGTACGCCGCCGCCAACATTTGCGACGTAGTTTATTATTTGACGGATGTTAAGAAGTGTGCCTTCGGTAAAAATAATGGCGGTTGATAGAAATGCGTCGAGTCTTATAGACTTAGTTGGGATGTTTTCCAATCTTGCTGTGTCGGGGTTGTCGTAAAAGAAAGTGCAGCTTCTGCCAAAAGTTTTGGTCTCGATTAGAGTGCGAAAATCCAATATACCGGGTTGATCTTGTACAGTAAATAAGGCCTTCATTCGAATTTTATTCTCGATTTTCTTCAACAGGGGATTGCCTGAATCGATTAAAAGTCGCCGAAGTATCGCTGACGCGTCCAATAGCTCGCTCTCATACGCAGAGCCGCAGATATTCCTCAATTTTTCGACGTCCCACAGAAATCGGCTTTCATCGTCGATCATCGAGATCTCCTAGTCGAAAAATTACGGCATGTTTCCTGTCTAGATAGGATTATTATTTAGTCTGAGTCGCCACTATGAGTCGATGCGGCTAGGTTTTTGTCGAATGACAATGGGCGTGCACGAGTTAAAGAGCACGATGGCGCGTGCCGTCGGGCTGTCTTCATGGGTTTAATTCATCTGCTCGAAACTATTGGGCAGAGGTGAGGCGGGCGCTTGCGCCCCTCCCCTCGCTCCCCTAGCGTCCGCAGCGTTTTTCCCGCCTGCCGGACATGCCGCCGATGACCGCCGACCTGCTTTCGCCGTCCCGCTCGTTCCAGGGGCTCATCCTCACGCTCCAGCGCTTCTGGGCGGAGCAGGGCTGCGTGATCCTGCAGCCCTACGACATGGAGGTGGGCGCGGGCACGTTCCATCCGGCGACGACGCTGCGCTCGCTCGGCCCCAAGCCCTGGAAGGCGGCCTATGTGCAGCCCTCGCGGCGGCCGAAGGACGGGCGCTACGGCGAGAACCCCAACCGCTTCCAGCACTATTACCAGTTCCAGGTCATCCTGAAGCCGAGCCCGGACAACCTGCAGGAGCTCTATCTCGACAGCCTCAAGGCCATCGGGCTCGACCCGGCGCTGCACGACGTGCGCTTCGTGGAGGACGACTGGGAGAGCCCGACGCTGGGCGCCTGGGGCCTCGGCTGGGAGTGCTGGTGCGACGGCATGGAGGTGTCGCAGTTCACCTATTTCCAGCAGGTGGCGGGCGTGGACTGCAATCCGGTCTCGGGCGAGCTGACCTACGGTCTGGAGCGCCTCGCCATGTACATCCAGGGCGTGGACCGCGGCTTCGACCTGAACTTCAACGGCCGTGAGGGCGACGACAAGATCACCTATGGCGACGTGTTCCGGCAGGCGGAGCAGGAATACTCGCGCTTCAATTTCGAGCATGCCGACGTCGCCATGCTGAAGCGCCATTTCGAGGACGCCGAGAACGAGTGCCGCGCGCTGCTTGAGGCCGGCGAGGACGGCGAGCGGCATCTGATGGCGATGCCCGCCTACGATCAGGCCATCAAGGCGAGCCACGCCTTCAACCTGCTCGACGCCCGCGGCGTGATCTCCGTCACCGAGCGCCAGAGCTACATTCTGCGCGTGCGCGAGCTGGCGAAGGCGTGCGGCGCGGCCTGGCTGAAGACGGAGGCGGGCGGGGCGCAGGCGGCGTGAGGCGCCATTCGGGCCGTCGTCCCGGCCGCAGCGAAGCGGAGAGCCGGGATCGTCGATCAGCCCGAGCCCTTCTCTCAAACCGATCCCGGCTCGACGGCTGGCGCCGTCGTCCGGGATGACGCTTCTTCGCTTACAGGAAGTTCACCAGGCTGAGCTGCCGCAGCGTCGAGGTGACCTGGTAGCTCGCCTGCAGCGAGGTCTGCAGCGACAGGATTTTTAGCGAAACCTCCTCCTGGTCGACCGCCTCGACGCCGGAGATGGCGTCCTCGGCGATCGCCTTGGCGGCCGTGTGGCGTTCGCTCGCGGCCTTGATCGCGCTGTTCGCGCCGGCGAGGCCGGTGGCGATGGTCTTTACGTCGGCGGTTGCCTCGGCCGAGCCGAGCGTGGTGGCCGTGCGGCTCGCGAGCGCCGAGTAGCGCGCCTGCGCGTTGGCGTCCGACGACGAGAACGTCATCGAGGAGAACACGGCGAGCGTCTGCACGAGCCTGCGGGTTCCGTCCTCGTTCGCCCGCGCGCCGTAGCCGACCGTGACGCCGTCGGCGACGGTGGCCGCCGCGGTGTTGCGCGGATCGTCGCCGGCGTCCTCGCCCTGATACCAGTCGACCGTGCGCGCCGCGGTCCCCGTCGTGGTCAGGCCGCTCGCGTTCTGCAGCGCGGCGATCCGCTCGGCGTCGCTGGCGTAGGCGCCGTCATAGCCGGCGACCCGCGCCGGCTCCGCGCCTGCGGGCGTGTTGAAGAACTCCTCGCCCGCCTGCATGGCCGAGGCCGCGACGAGAGCGGTGTCCGCGGTCTTCGCGAGCGCCGCGTCGAAGGCCGCGCGCATGTTGGCGGCGGTCTCCTCCGGCGTCGCGCCGACGCGGAAGTCGCCGCCCTGCAACGTCGCGGAAGGGTCGACGCGGGCGGTCAGCGTGATCTCGGTCGAGGTTCCGTCCGGCAGCGTCAGGCCGATGCGGATCTGTTCGCCGTCGTTCGGCGCGCCTGAGACGCCGAGCGTGATCGCGGCCGGGTCGCCCTCGGGGCCGGTCGCGGTCGCGCCGGTCATGGTCGAGGACAGCGACGCGATCTTGAGGCCGAACGGCCCGGAGGCCTCTTCCGAGACGCTGAAGGCGCCGCCGGCGAGCTCCGAGACGTCGATGCGGCCGCGGCCGTCGGAGCCGAGGTCGGCGAGCCTGCGTTCGTCGATCACGGTGCGCAGGCCCGCCTTTTCGCCGTCGTCGGCGAGGATCTTGTCCGCCGAAAGCACGGGCTTCACGTCGGTCGAGCGGCCGGAGAACAGGTAGCGGCCGTCGATTTCGGTGTTGAGGTAGGAGATCGCCTCCTGCAGGTCGGTCCGTGCCTGCGCCTGCTGGATCGACACCCCGCCCGAGGTGAGCTGGAAATCGTTCGGATCGACGGTCTTGTACTCGGAGCCGAGATTGGAGATCGCGGTCAGCGCGGTCGACATCATGTTGATGCGGGTCGAGACGGTCTTGCCGACGGAGTCGTAGCTCTCGATCGCCTCCAGCCGGGCGCGCATGGCGAGCGAGGTGGTGCGGCCGGCGCCGAGGCCGGCGTAGGTCGACGACTTCTTCTGGGTCGCGAGCTGGGTCAGCAAATCGTCGAGCTGCGAGCGCGTCTCCGACAGCGTGCGCGCGAGGCTCGGGCGGCCGACGCCGGTGGCGGAATAGGGGCCGATCGTGCTCATGGGCGCCGTCCTCAGATCCGGAGAAGCTGGTCGAGCATGTCGCGCACCACCGTCATCACCCGCGCGTTGGCGCTGTAGGCGGTCTGGAACTGGATCAGCCGGCCCATCTCCTCGTCGACGTCGACGCCGGAGGCGGAGGAGAACCGGTCCTCCAGCGCCGAAACCACCAGAGCCTGGCCGTCGGCGACCCGTGCCGCGGACGCGCTCGCGCTCGCCTGGTTCGAGATGATCCCTTGCGCGAATTCGGACAGCGAGCCGGTAAAGGGCGACGACGCGCCGCCGAGCCCGGTGTCGGGGTCGAAGGCGCGGTCGGAGGTCAGCGCGTTCCGCAGGAAGTCGAGCCGCGACTGGTCGCCCGCCGCCGTGTCGGCCTCGTAGGCGACGAGCGCGGACGGATCGTCGAGCAGGGCCGGGTTGACCGCGATGCGCGCCGCGAACCCGGTCCGCTGCGAGCCGTCGTCGAGGCTGCCGGAATAGGGCGCGCCGCCGGAGCCGTCGACGAAGAACGGCAGCGCCAGCCCGTCGCCCGACAATGCGTCGGCGGTGATGCGCGAGGAGCCGCCGGCGACGGTCACGCCCGCCGCGCCGGAGGTGAAGGCGAGGCCGGAGGCGCTCGCCGCGACGTCGATCGAAACGCCCTTCGCGGCGAGCGCGGCGGTGAGGTCGCCGGCGGCCGTCGGCGACGAGAAGTCGACGCCGATCACCGTGTCGGCGCGGTCCGCGGTCAGGCTGTCGTCGAGCGGCAGCCGCGTGGCGTCGGTGACGTTGACGATGGTGAGCGAACGGGTCGTCCCGCCGCTCGTGTAGGTCACGGTCAGGCGGTCGCCCGGCAGCGCGCCGCCGGTCGGAAGGTCGACGCCGCCGGCGACCGCGGTTCCGGCCGTCGTGGTGGAGCCGAGCGCCTGCGCGAGGTTCGCGGCGAGCTCGTCGAGCTGGGTCTGCGCCTGCGGCAGCGTCACGTCGCGCAGGTCGGCGTAGGCCTTCATCTGCCCCGAGCGCAGCGCGCCGTCCGCGAGCAGGTCGGTGGACTGGCCGGAGATGCGGGTGAGCGTCACCGTGCCAAGCGTGCTCTGGCCGGCGATCTGCGAATAGCGCGACTCGGGCGAGATCGCGCCGCCGCCGCCGCTGTAGGCGAGGCTAGACGCGGTGCCGTCGTAGAGCGCGAGACCGCTCTGGGTCTTGATCCGGACGTCGCCGCCGCCGAGGTCGTCGACGCGGATGTCCATCAGCGCCGCGAGGTCGTTGATGGCCATGTCGCGCTGGTCCATCAGGCCGGCCGTGGACTGGCCGCGGGCGTTGCCTTCGAGGATCGCGTGGGTGAGCTGCTCGATCGAGCGCAGCGCCTCGTTCGCGGACTCGACGCCGTCGCGCAGGCCCTGGTCGGCGGCCTCGCGCTGCGCCTGCACGTCGCTGGAGGCGCCGTTGAGCTGCCGGGCGAGGATCTCTGCGTTCTGCAGCACGCTCTGGCGCGCGCTTTCGTCCTGCGGCGACACCGCGAGCGCGTCGAGCGAGGACGAGAAGCGCGACACCAGCGTGTCGAGCGAGGTCGCGCCTCCTGGCGTGCCGAAGAGGGCCTGGACCTGGTCGAGCGCGTCCGCGCGGGTGGAGGCGTAGGCCGCGCCGGCGCTTTCGGCGCGGAGCTGGCGCTGGAGATAGAGATCGATCTCCCGCCGGATCTCGGCGGTGCGGACCCCGGTCGTGACGCCGCCGGCGACGGACGCTTCGGCGTTCAGCGTCTTGCGGACATAGCCCGGGGTGTTGGCGTTCGCGACGTTGCCCGCGACGACGTCGAGGCCGGCCTGGCTGGCCCGGAGTCCGGTGAGCGCTGCCCCGAGGGCGGTGGTGAGGCTCATGGCGCCGTCGTTCCGTCTGCGCCGCGCGTCGCGCGCGGCCCTTTACCTGTTGAGGAACGGCGCCGCGGACCCTTGAAATCCGCGGCGCCAGAGGTTTCCGCGCTCAGCGGAGCATGGACAGCGCTTCCTGCATCATGCTGTCGGAGGTGCTCACCACACGGGTGTTGGCCGAATAGGCCTGCTGCGTGACGATCAGCTTGGTGAACTCGTCGGCGATGTCGACGTTCGATTCCTCGATCGCCATGCCGACGATCGCCGAGCCCGAGCCGAGGACCGCGGAGCCGGACGCGGCCGTCGCGGCGTAGGCGCCGCCGTCGAGATGCTTCAACTGGTTCTCGGCGACGAAGGTCGCGAGCGGGATGGAGTAGAGCGCGCGGGTCTTGCCGTTGCTGTAGGTGGCGGTGATCGTGCCGCCGTCGCTCACCTCGACGCCGACATAGTCGCCGGCGGCGGAGCCGTTCTGCGACACCTGCTTGGTCGAGACCAGGCCGGTGGCGTCGGCGTACTGCGTCAGCGCCGAACCGTGGTTGATCGAGACCGAGCCGAGGTCGACGCCGTTGATGACGAGGCTCGGGACCGTGGTCGAACCGCCCGCCGGCGTCGTCAGGGCGCCGCCCTCGAACACATAGGCCTGCGCGCCGGCGGCCGTGGGATCGGCGTCGACCTGGGTCCAGGCGACCTCCGATCCGGTGGCGGCGGAGTTGGACTGGTAGAACAGCGCCCAGGTGTCGCCCGCGCCGGTGGCGTCGTCGGCGTTGCTGACCTTGCCCCAGCGGAACTGGACGTCCTGCGCCGTGCCGGTGGCGTCGTAGACCGTGAGCGAATCGCCGCTCACGCTGCTCGCGATGAAGGCTGCGGACTGGTCCGCGGTGATCTCGGAGCCGAGGGTCGGGTCGAGCAGCCAGGAGCTCTCGTCCCCGGCGACGTAGTTCGCGGTCTTCGGCGTCGCGGGCAGGTTGCCGCGATAGGTGATCGTGCTGGTCGCGACCGCCGGATACGGATCCTTCGAGATCTGGACCATCTCGGGGCTCGAGCCCACGGGGCTGCCGGTCGCCGGATCGAGGCGGTTCGCCATCAGGTAGTAGCCGGCGCCGTTGTAGAGGTAGCCGTTGCGGTCGACGTCGAAGTCGCCGCGGCGGGTGTAGTTCGTGCCGGCGCCGAAGATGGGCGAACCGTCGCTCGAGCCGGTCGCCTTCTGCACCAGCAGATAGCCCGGGCCGTTGATGCCGAGCGAGGTCGCGGAGGTCGATCCCGTCAGGTTGCCGTGCAGATCGTTGGTCGAGCGCGAGAACGACATCACCGAGCCGGAGGTCTGCCGGCGCGCGCTGACGTCGCCGCCGAGCACCAGATCGGCGAACGAGGTCTCGGTCCGCTTGTAGCCGACGGTCGAGGCGTTCGCGATGTTGCCCGAAATGTTCTCGAGCGCGTAGGACTGCGCCCGCAAACCGCTGACAGCGGTGTTCAATGCCCCGAAAATTCCCATCGCCCTCTCCAGAACCGAACGCGCGCCCGCGCGTCGCCGCCGATCGGCGCGCCCCGGCGTCCCAGGCCGTGCAAGCGGAGGGCCATTGGTCGATGCTCGCAAAATCAAACACTTAAGGGCTTCTGGCGGGGCTGGCGGGCCGGCGGAGGCTGCCGGGCGGCAGGATTTGCCGGGCCGCGGCAGCGTTGACGCGCGCACGCCGGCCGCACACGGTGCCCGCCGATTCAGGCGCGGGCGGGAGACGGCGATGGGCGATGCGGCGAGCGGCGCGGAACAACTGCGGGGGCTCTATCCGCCGATCGAGCCTTACGCCAGCGGCGCGCTCGACGTCGGCGGCGGCCACCGCGTCTACTGGGAGCGCTGCGGGACGGCGGGCGGCGTTCCCGCCGTGTTCCTGCACGGCGGACCCGGCGGCGGCAGCGCCCCGTCGCACCGCCGCCTGTTCGATCCCGCGCGCTACGACGTCACGCTGTTCGACCAGCGCGGCTGCGGCCGCTCGACGCCCCATGCCGGGCTCGACGCCAACACCACATGGGATCTCGTCGCCGACATCGAACGGCTGCGGGAGCTTGCGGGCGTGGAGCGATGGCTCGTCTTCGGCGGCTCCTGGGGTTCGACGCTGGCGCTCGCCTACGCCGAGACCCATCCCGAGCGCGTCTCGGCGCTGGTGTTGCGCGGGATCTTCACGCTGCGGCGGTTCGAACTCGAATGGTACTACCAGTCCGGCGCCTCGCTGCTGTTTCCGGACAAGTGGGAGAAGTTCGTCGCGCCGATCCCGCAGGCCGAGCGCGGCGACATGATCGCCGCATATCGCCGCCGGCTGACCGGCGACGACGAGGCCGAAAAACTCGCCTGCGCCAAGGCGTGGAGCGTGTGGGAGGGCGAGACCATCACGCTGCGGCCGGACCCCGCGATCGCGGTCCAGCACGGCGGCGAGGCCTATGCGCTCGCCTTCGCGCGGATCGAGAACCACTACTTCAGCCATGGCGGCTGGCTGGAGGAGGGGCAGCTCATCCGCGACGCGTCGCGGCTCCGCGGCGTGCCTGGCGTCATCGTGCAGGGTCGCTACGACGTCGCGACGCCAGCCGTCACGGCCTGGGACCTGCACAAGGCCTGGCCGGAGGCGGAGCTCCACATGGTCGACGACGCCGGCCACGCCTTCTCGGAGCCGGGCATCCTTGACCGGCTGGTGCGCGCGACCGACGCCTTCGCGGACAGGCTCGGCCGGCTTTGACGGCGTCGTGAATTGAACCTCTGGCCTTCGCGCCTACCTCCCGTCCGAAGCCCCTCTCCTCCGGAGGCACCCATGCGCCGCTCGTCTTTCGCCCGCACCGCCCTCATCGCCGCGGCCCTGTCGCTGTCCGCGGCCCCCGCGGCGCTCGCGCAGGCCAGCAAGCCGGAGACGGTCAAGTCCGAGAAGGCGAGCTTCACGGTCGAGACGGTGGCCGAGGGGCTGGAGCGTCCCTGGGGCCTCGCCTTCCTGCCGGGCGGGCGCATGCTCGTGACGGAGAAGGCGGGGCGGCTGAGGCTGGTGTCGCCGGACGGCAAGGTCGCGCCGGCGGTGACGGGGCTGCCGAAGGTCGACGCTCGCGGACAGGGCGGCCTGCTCGACGTCGCCGTGGCCCCGAACTTCGCCGAGACCCGGCACGTCTACTTCACCTTCGCTGAAGCCGGCGAAGGCGGCGTGAACGGCACGGCGCTCGGGCGCGGCAAGCTCGCGGAGAACGCCGCGCGGCTCGAGGACGTCGCGGTGATCTGGCGGCAGGCGCCGAAATACGCCTCTAACCTGCATTTCGGCTCGCGCATCGTGTTCGCGCCGGACGGGACCCTGTTTCTGGGGCTCGGCGAGCGCTCGAACGCCGAGTTCCGCGTGAAGTCGCAGGCGCTCGACGAAACGCTCGGCAAGGTCGTGCGCCTGACGCTCGACGGCAAGCCGGCGCCCGGAAACCCGTTCGAGGGCCGCTCCGACGCGAAGCCCGAAATCTGGTCCTACGGCCACCGCAACATCCAGGGCGCGGCGATCAACCCGGCCGACGGGACGCTGTGGGTGACGGAGCACGGCCCCCGCGGCGGCGACGAGCTGAACAGGGTCGAGGCCGGCAAGAACTATGGCTGGCCGGTCATCACCTACGGCAAGGAGTACTCCGGCGCGACGATCGGCGACGGCCTGACCGAGAAGGAGGGCATGGAGCAGCCGGTGCGTTACTGGGTGCCGTCGATCGGCACGGCCGGACTTGCCTTCTACGGCGGCGACGCCTTCCCCGGCTGGAAGGGCGACGCCTTCGTCGGCGGGCTCGCCATCCCCACGCTGGCGCGGCTCGAGATGGCGGACGGGAAGGTGATCCATGAGGAGCGCCTGCTGGAGGACATGGGCGAGCGCATCCGCACCGTGAAGCAGGGGCCGGACGGTCTGCTCTACCTCCTCACCGACAGCGCCAACGGCCGGGTGATCCGCCTGAAGCCGGCGCCGAACGGACGGTCGTGACGCTCCGCGTCAGCCGAGCGGCCGGCGCGCGGCGTGGCGGACGGCGAGGATGGTGATCGCGTCGGCGCTTTCCGAATAGACGATGATGTAGGGCAGCCGCCCCACCACCAGTTCGCGCGTTCCCGGCGTCCGGCCGGGTCGCCCGATGCGAAACTGGCTGAGAAGAGCGGCCGTCCTGTCGAGACGATCGAGCACTCGCTCGGCGGCCGCCGGGTTATCCGATGCGATCCAGGCGAAGATCGCGTCGAGTTCGCGGATGGCCTGCTCGGCGTAGCGAACCTGCTTCAAGCGCGCTTCAGCGCCGCCTGCGCGATCGTGCGACGGAACCGGCGCATGGCCTCCTCATGTGGAACGACCCGGCCGGCCTCCGCGTCCGCCAGACCGGCGGTCACGGCCGCGACGTGGTCGGCGTCGTCCTGAAACAGCAATGCAAGCGCGGTTTCGACCAGTTCATCGACGCTGTCGCCGGTGCGCGACGACAGGGCTTCGAGCGCCGCCGCCGTTTCCGGCTGCAGCCGGACCGTAAGAACGCGTCGCGTCATGCGAACCTCGCCAAAACCCGCTTTCGATCCTTGTGATCCTACCACCATCCGCCCTGAACGCGAGCGGCCGCCGGGGGGAGCCGGCGGCCGCGTGGAGGCCCTGCCGGCGGGTGGAGGCCGGCGCGGGCGGCGCGGGACGAGCGGCGGCGGGCCCTGCCGCCGCGCGCCCCGCGATCTCGGGGATCAGAGGGCTCAGAACGGCAGCAGGACGTCCATCACCTGCTGGCCGTAGCGCGGCTGCTGCACGTCGGTGAGCTGGCCGCGTCCGCCATAGGCGATGCGGGCCTGCGCGATCTTTTCGCTTGCGATGGTGTTGTCGCTGTCGATGTCCTCGGTGCGGACCACGCCAGCGACGATCAGCTCGCGGATCTCGAAATTGACCCGGATCTCCTGCTTGCCCTCGATCACCAGCGCGCCGTTCGGCAGCACCTGGGTCACGACGGCGGCGACGTTGGTCGTCAGCGTCTCCTTGCGGTCGACGGTGCCCTCGCCCTCGCTCGTGGTGGTCGAGCCGGCCTTGACGAGGTTCTGGGGGTCGACGCCGCCGGGCAGCACCTTCTTCAGATAGCCCTCATAGCCCAGCACGTTGTCGACATTGGCGGACTCGGCGGCGGTGCGCGTCCGCTTGGTCTTGTTCTCGAACTCGGCCTTGTCGGTGATGTCGACGCGCACCGTCAGCAGGTCGCCGACCTGCCGCGCGCGCGGGTCCTTGAAGAAGCCGCGGGCGCCCGAACGCCACAGCGAGTTCGGCTGGTAGGACACCGGCATGGCTTCCGGCATCGGCATCTGCACGGCCTTGTAGCCGGGCTGGGTCGTCGGGTTCTCGATCGCCGAGAGGGCCGGAGGTTTGCCGACGCTCGCGAGCCGGTCGGCGGCGCCGCAGCCGGCGAGCAGCCCGGCGGACAGCGAGACGGCGGCGATGCGGAGCGCGTGGGCGCTGAGGGAGGCGGTCATGGCGGTACGCTCCTCGAAACTAGCGGCGGGCGACGGCGGTGGGGGCGGCGGTGACCGTCACCTCGGAGGGACCGGTGACGACGCCGCTGACCGTGCGCCTGGACTGGAGGTTCTGGACGGAGACCAGGTCTCCCTGCGCGCCGGACTGCAGCGCCTTGGCCTTCAGCGACAGCGACATGCCGCCGGAGGCGTAGACCAGCGTGACGAAGGCGCCGCGGTCGACGTGCTGCGGCCGCATCAGGTCGCTGTCGCGGAGCGGCTGGCCTTCGCGCAGGGAGCGGCGCGCGGCGAGGCCGCGGGCCTCGGCGGGCGTCATAGCGTCGGGATTCTGCGCGCGCGGCCGGCGCTCGACCACGAGATCGGCGTCGCCGATGACGTCGCCGCGGGCGAGCGCGCGCCCCGCGAGCGTGACCTCGACCGTCTCGACCGCCGAGCCGGTCAGCCGGCGCGGCGCGGCGCGCGTCCCTGCCGTGACGACGGCCTCGAAGCGGCCGCTGCGGCGGTCGACCACGAAGCGCTCGATCGCGAGCCGCTCCGGAGCGGACGGGTCGAGGTGGAGCGGGCCGGGCGCGTCGAGCGTGACGCGCAGGTCCTCCGCGCGGGCGCCGAGCTCGTCGGCCGCGCGGGCGGCGACGGCGCCCGTGAGTTCGGCCTCGCCGATCTCGCGGCTCAGCCGCGTGACAGCGATCTCGGTGATCGAGCCCGCGATCACGTCGGCGACGCCGGCGCGGCGCGCGGCCTCGATCACCACGGCGGCGGGCACGGTGCCGGTCTTGCCGAGATCGGGCGCGCGGAACAGCGCCGCGCCGGAGCGGATGTCGGCGTCCTCGATCAGGTCGCCGAGCGTCACCACGTCGGAGACGACCAGCGCCTCGGCCCTGAGCGTCGGCTGCGCCCGGGCGGAGGTTGCGAACGTGGCGGCGGCCGAGAGCGCGGCGGCGATCAGCAGCGGAGGCGCGAGGCGGAAGGCGAGGGGCCGGGTCATGGCGCTCACCGCAGCATCGAGGCGGTGGACTGCAGCATCTGGTCGGCGGAGGAGATCACCTTCGAGTTCATCTCGTAGGCGCGCTGGGCCGCGATCAGGTCGGAGATCTCCGTCACCGCGTTGACGTTGGACTGTTCGAGATAGGCCTGCATCACCGAGCCGAAGCCTTCGGCTCCCGGGTTGTCCTCGAGCGGCGTTCCGCTCGCCGGCGTTTCCAGGAACAGGTTGTCGCCGATCGCCTCCAGGCCCGACTTGTTGATGAAGCGGGCGAGCTGGAGCTGGCCGAGCTGCTGAGGCGCGGTCTGGCCCTGGATGGTGGCCTCGACCTGGCCCGTGGCGTTGATCGTGACCGAGAGCGCGTTCTCCGGCACCGTGATGCCCGGCGCGACCACATAGCCGTCGGCGGTGACGATCTGGCCGGTGGGGTCGAGCTCGAACGAGCCGTCGCGGGTGTAGGCGGTGCGGCCGTCCGGCAGATCGACCTGGAAGAAGCCCTCGCCGCGGATCGCGACGTCGTAGGTCTTCTCCGTCGCGGCGATGGTGCCCTGGCTCATGACGCGCGGCGTCGCGACCAGCTTGACGCCGGAGCCGATGTCGACGCCGGTCGGCACGATCGTGCCGGCGTCGGACGAGGTCGAGCCGACCCGCCGCATCGACTGGTAGAGCAGGTCCTGGAACTCCGCCCGCTGGCGCTTGAAGCCCGCGGTGCGAAGGTTGGCGATGTTGTTCGAGATCAGCTCGACGTTCGCTTCCTGGGCGGCCATGCCGGTGGAGGCGGTGTAGAGGGCGCGCATCGTGCGGTTCCTTCAGGTCTCAGACCGTCACGCGGGGACGTCGGCGAGGCGCTCGATCGCGGAGCGCCGGATCTCGTCCTGCTTCTCGAGCAGCGACGCGATGCTGGTGTAGGAGCGGCTGACCTCGATCAGCCGGCTCATCTCGGCGATCGGCTTGACGTTCGACTTCTCGATCGAGCCCTGCACCACGCGGGTGGCGACGGTCGCGTCGGTCGGCTGCGCGTCGGACGCGAACAGGCTCGTGCCGTCCTTGCGCAGCGACTGCAGGTTCTCGAACTGGACCACCCGCAGCCGTCCGCGCACGCCCTCGCTGGTGGCGATCGTGCCGTCCTTGCCGATGGTCAGGCCGCTTTCCGTCGGCGCGAACTGGATCGGGCCGGCGGTCGAGAGCACGCGGCGGCCTTCGCTCGTCACCAGCTCGCCGGCGGCGTTGATCTGGAACGCGCCGTTGCGGGTGTAGCGCTCGCCGCCCGGCGTCTCCACGACGAAGAAGCCTTCGCCGTCGATCGCGACGTCGGTGTCGCCGCCGGTGGTCTGCACCACCCCGGCCGCGAAATCGTGCCATGTCGCGCGGTCCTCGACGAAGGACAGCCGCCGGTCCGGCCGCGGGAACGTGTCCGCGCGGGCCTTCGGGCTGACGAACTCGTTGAACACCATCTCCTCGGCCTTGAAGCCGGCGGTGTTCATGTTCGCGACATTGTTGGCGATGACGTCGAGCTCCCGCCGCAGGGCGACCTGCCGCGACAGTCCGACGAGAGACGCGTTCTCCACCCAACGCTCCCGTGGCCGATCCGATGATGTCTTCTGGCCGCCGCTCCCCATCCTCCCCGACGGGCGCCGCGTCCGGTAACCATAGTGCAGCCGGCGTGCCAGTCGGCGGTTCGTTGGGAAATGAGGCATTTTCCGGCGTTTGAGGCTGCGGCGCGGCCGGCGCCGATCGCGCGCCCGGCGCAAAATGCCCGGCAGGAATTGCCGGCCGAGGGCCCAAAGCAATCCTTCGTTAACCTTTGCGACCTATCCGTTAACCATCACCTCCGGCGACGGGCCGGGGACGGGGGCGCGGCGCGGGACGCCGCGGCGGGGCATGGCGGAAGAGACCGGAGCGGACGGCGCGGCGGCGAAGCCGAAGTCCAGGAAGAAGCTCGTCATCATCGGGGCCGCCGCGGCGGCCGTCCTGATCGGCAGCGGGGCCGGCGCCTATCTCGTCCTCGGCAAGAAGAAGGGCGAGGCCCACGCCGAGGCGGGCGGCCATGGCGGCGGCGCCGTCAGCGCGCATGGCGTGACCGCGCCTTCGCTCGCGATCAACGCGCCGGCGAGTTTCGTGGAATTGCCCGAAATGACGGTCAACCTCGCGGGCTCCGACGCCGACCGGCAGCAATATGTGCGCATGACGGTCGCGCTCGAGGTGGCGAGCCCGGACCTCGTCAACGCGATCAAGCCGCTGATGCCGCGCGTGATCGACAGCTTCCAGACCCACCTGCGCGAGATGCGTCCCGCCGACCTGCGCGGCTCCTCGGGCGTCTACCGCCTGAAGGAGGAGCTGCTCCGCCGGGTCAACGTGGCGATCGCGCCGGCCAAGGCCGACGCGGTGCTGTTCAAGGACATCGTGGTCCAGTGACGGGCGCGGCCGGCGGAGCGTAGGGCCATGGCGGGCGGTGACGACGATTTCGACGCGAACCTCGCCGCGGAGTGGGGCGCGGCGATGGCCGAGCAGGTCGGCGAGGACGAGGAGGCGGCCGCCGAATGGGCCGCCAAGCTCGCGCCGATGCAGCCGGACGTCGTCGAGCGCAAGGCCGCCGACCGCATCCTGAGCCAGGACGAGGTCGACGGCCTGCTGGGCTTCAACCCCGACGAGCTCGGCCTGTCCGAGCAGTCCGGCATCCGCGCGATCATCAATTCGGCGCTCGTGTCCTACGAGCGCCTGCCGATGCTCGAGATCGTGTTCGACCGGCTGGTCCGGCTGCTCACGACATCCTTGCGCAACTTCACTTCCGACAATGTCGAGGTCTCGCTCGACGGCATCAAGTCGGTGCGGTTCGGCGACTACCTCAACTCGATCCCGCTGCCGGCGATCCTGTCGGTGTTCAAGGCGCCGCAGTGGGACGGCCTCGGCCTGATGACGGTCGACAGCGCGCTGATCTACTCGATCATCGACGTGCTGCTCGGCGGCCGCCGCGGCGTCGCCACCATGAAGGTCGAGGGCCGGCCCTACACCACGATCGAGACCAGCCTCGTGCAGCGCATGATCGAGGTGGTGCTCGCTGACGCCGAGCAGGCGTTCCGTCCGATCAGCGTGGTCGATTTCACGCTCGACCGGCTGGAGACCAACCCGAAGTTCGCCGCCATCACCCGGCCCGCGAACGCCGCGATCCTGGTCAAGCTCCGGATCGACATGGAGGACCGCGGCGGCGTGATCGAGATGCTGCTGCCCTACGCCACGATCGAGCCGATCCGCGACGTGCTGCTGCAGCAGTTCATGGGCGAGAAGTTCGGCCGCGACGCCACCTGGGAAGGCCATCTCGCGACCGAGATCTGGTCGGCCAAGGCCGAGGTCCACGCCGTGCTCTACGAGAAGAAGCTGCCGCTGCGCACCATCCTCGATCTCGACGTCGGCGACACGCTGATGCTCGAGGTGAAGCCCGACGACCTCGTCCAGCTTCGTTGCGGCGACCAGGTTCTGACCGAGGGCCGCATGGGCCGGGCCGGGGAGCACGTGGCGGTGCAGATCGCGCATCCGCTCCGGCGGTCGCGCACCACGCTCGCGGCCTTCGAAGCCGCGGGCGACATGCGCAAGGAGGCGTCGTGATGCAGAACGTCGTGGGGCTTGCGATCGAATCGCTCGTCGCGATCCTGCTGGTGGCGACCATCGCCTATTGCGCGGTGCTGAACCGCCGGCTGTCGCGGCTACGCGCCGACGAGGGCGTGATGCGCGAGACCATCACCGAGCTCGTCGCCGCGACCCATGGCGCGGAGCGGGCGATCGTCGCGCTCCGCTCCACGCTCGGCGTCTGCGAGGAGACGCTGGCCGAGCGGCTCGCCCGCGCCGAGCAGGTCTCCGGCGCGATCTCCCAGCAGCTCGCCCACGGCGAGCAGGTGATCGAGCAGATCGCCAAGATCGCCAAGGCGGCGCGCGAGCACGCCTCGCAGGAGGTGATCCGCGCCGAGGCCGCCCGCCGCGACCACGAACGCGAAGCCGCCCGGCTCGCCGCCCGCGCCGAGGCGGAAGCGGTCGCCGAGCTGCGGCGCGAGGTCGAGCGCGAGCCGGCGCCGCAGCGGCGCCGCGCGATCCCGGCGCCGTCGCCGCTCGGACGCTCGGCCGCCACCGCCGCCGCCGCCGAGATGTTCGCCTCGCGGGTGAGGGCGCTCAGCTCCGGGGCGCCGGCATGACCTCGCGTCTGCGGCTCCACCTCATGCCCGTGGTGATCATCGCGGCGGCCGCGCTGCTGTCGCTGAAGGCCATGGGCCTGATGACCCACAGCTCCTACCTGTTCGCGGGCCCGGCGGCCGCTTCGCCCGCCGCCGCGCCCGAGCCCGCCGCCCATGGCGGGGAGGCTCCGGCCGCGGACCCTGCGCCGATGGCCGCGAAAGCCCCCGCCGCCCCGCCTCCGCCGGACGTCTCGCCGTCCGAGCGCGCGCTGCTCGAGGCCCTGCAGAAGCGCCGCGCGGCGCTCGAGGAGCGCTCCGACGACCTCGACCTGCGCGAGAACCTGCTGAAGGCCGCCGAGAAGCGCATGGACGAGCGCCTGATCGAGCTGCGCCGGCTGGAAGAGCAGGTCGCCGCCTCCGATGCGCGCCGGGCCGAGGAGGAGAAGACCAAGCTCAAGAACCTTATCACCATGTACGAGGGGATGAAGGTGAAGGAGGCCGCGCGCATCTTCGACGATCTGGAGCCGGGCGTCCGCTTCGAGGTGGCGCGGCGCATGAACCCGCGCAAGCTGTCGGAGATTCTCGGCAAGATGTCGCCCGAGGCGGCGCAGAAGCTGACCGTCGCGCTCGCCCGCGGCGACGGCGACAAGACGGAGACGCCGGCTCCCGTCGCCGTCAGCGAACTGCCGAAGATCGAGGGCCGCTGAGCCGCAGGCGCCGATTCCCGCTCCGGCGGTAACCTTCCACCAACGGCTTGGCCGGTAAGACGTAAGCGAGAGGCGGCCCGTCGGCCGCGCTCGGCTGCGGGGACCGATAAGCCGGTGGCGCTCGGACGGATGACGGCGTGGGTGCTTGCTCTGCTGCTGGCGGTCGCCGGCGGGCCGGGAGACGCGCGCGCCGCGACCGGGACCGCGACGGCCGCCCGCGCGCCCGAGGGCTATGTCCGCCTGACCTTCGCCTTCGACCAGCTGCCGAAGAGCGACGTCCGGCTCTCGAACGGCGTGCTGGTGGTGAACTTCGGCGCGCCCGTCCAGCTTGAGACCGCGGGTCTGAGCAAGGGCTTGGGCGACCTCGTCGGCGTCGTCCGGCGCGATCCGGACGGCTCCGCGCTCAGGATGGCGCTCAACCGCGCCATGAAGCTCAACGTGATCGAGGCCGGCGAGACGCTTTACGTCGACCTGCTGCCGCCGAACTGGGCCGGCATGCCGCCCGGGCCGCCGAAGGAGGCGCTGGCCGCGCTCGGCCAGGAGGCGCGCGCGGCCCGCGCGGCCCGGATCGAGGCCGAGCGGCGCCGGCTCATGAAGCTGACGCCGCTCACCGTGCAGGGCGCGACCAACCCGACCTTCCGCCGGCTGGTGTTCAAGCTCGACGATTCCGTGCCGGCTGACCTGCGCCGCATCGGCGACATGGCGCTGCTCACCATCGGCGCGCCGCTGCCGTTCGATCTCGCGGCCGCCAAGGCCCGCCTGCCGGCCGCGCTCACCGCCATCGGCGTCGAGCGGTCGGAAGGCGCGATCACCGTCACTGTCCCCGCGCCCAAGGCGGTGGCCGTGCGCGGCTTCCGCGAAGACGGCTCCTACATCCTCGACATCGACCGCGCGGAGGACGACCGCGACCCTTCGGCCGCGGCCGTCTCCGCCGCCCCGGTCGCTGCGCCCCATGACGAACCGGCGCCGGCCGCGCCGGCGTCCGCGGCCCATGCGGAGACGCCGGCTCCTGCGCCCGAACGGCCGGCGCCCGTCACGGCTCAGGCGGCGCCGAAGCCCGCCGCCAAGCCGCTCCTCGCGGCCGCGCCGGCCCGCGCCGAACCTGAGGCCAATCTCCACCGGATCGCGGAGCCGGCTCCGGTTCCGGCGGCGGCGCCTGTCGCGATGGCGGCGTCGACGCCCTCGCCCGCGCCGTCCGAAAGCCCGCCCGCGCCGGTCAAAAGCACGCCCGCGAGCGCGGCCCTCAGCTTTTCCGGCGAATCGATCCGGATCGCCTTCCCCTTCGGCAAGGCGACGGCGGCCGCGGTCGCGCTGCGCGGCCGCACGCTGTGGGCGGTGTTCGACGACGCCGGGCCGATCGCGGTCGACGGTCTGGTCGCCGCCTCGCGCGGGGCGATCGAGGCGGTCGAGCCGTTCGCCGTCGAGCGCGGCCAGGCGCTGCGCATGCGGCTGAGGGAGCCGCGGTTCGTCACCGCGGCGCAGGACGGCGGCTCCTGGGTCGTCTCGCTCGGCGACGACATGGTCGGCGCGGCGGAGCCCGTCCGCTTCGCGCCGGATTTCAGCCGCGCCGGACGCGCGGCGCTCGTCGCCAAGGTCGACGGCGTCGGAACGGTGCGGCGGCTCGCGGACCCGGAGGTCGGCGACGAACTGATCGTGGCGACGCTTCAGGCGCCGGCGCGCGGCGCCCTGCGCCCGCAAGCCTTCGTCGAGCTGACGCTGCTTCCGACCGCCCATGGCGTGGTCGTCGCGCCGCTGGCCGACGACGTGCGCCTCGTCGCCGCCCTCGACGACCTCCGCATCGAACGCGACGCCGGGCTCGCCCTGTCGCGGGTGGAGCCGACGGTCTCGGCCGTGGCCTCCGACGCGACGCCGCTGGTCCTGGGCGAGGCCGCGGCGGAGGAGACGGCGGGCCCCTATCTCAAGCGCGAGCGCGCCCTGCTCGAGGCCGCTTCGCTCTCGCCGCCCGAGGCGCGGACCGACGCGCGCGTGGCGCTGGCGCGGTTCTATCTTCTGCGCGGCATGGTCGCCGACGCCAAGGCAGTGCTCGACGCCGCCGTCAGCGACGATCCGCTGTCGGAGCGCGAAGCCGACGTCGCCCTGCTGCGCGGGGCGGCCGCCGCCGCGCTCGACCGGCCGAAGCTCGCTCGCGCGATCCTGTCCGCCCCCGCGCTCGCGCTGAATCCCGAGGCCGCGCTGTGGCGTGCGCAGGTCGAATGGAGCGACGGCCGCCCCGAGCCCGCCCGCGCCGCGTTCCGGCAGGGGCGTTCCGCGCTCGGCGGCCTGCCGCCGATGGTGCGCGCCCGCTTCGTGGAGCTCGAGGTCGAGCTCGCGCTCGACGCCGGCGACGCGGCGACCGCCGCCGCAGCGCTCGACCAGCTCGACGTGCTGCCGGCGCCGCGGGGCCTCGCCGCCCGCGAGGTGCTGCGCGGCCGTGTGCTGGCGACGCTCGACCAGCCCGATCGCGCCTTCGCGGCCTTCGCCGTGGTGGCGCGCGGCCACGATCCGATCGCCGCGGCCGAGGCCGAGCTGCGCCAGGTGGAACTCGGCCTCCAGACCGGCAAGACGCCCGCGACGGACGGCGTCGCGGCGCTGGAGCGGCTCGTCACCGGCTGGCGCGGAGACTGGATCGAGGCCGAAGCGCTGGCGAAGCTTGCGGGGCTCTACGCCGACGCCGAGCGCTGGCGCGACGCCTTCACCACGCTGAAGACCGCGGTGCAGGCCTTCCCCGACGCCGACGAGACCCGCGCGCTGCAGGACCGCATGCAGGCGCGCTTCACCGACCTGTTCCTCGGCGGCGCCGTCGACCGCATGCCGAAGCTCGACGCGCTGGCGCTGTTCTACGATTTCCAGGAGCTCAGCCCGACCGGCCGGCGCGGCGACGAGCTGGTGCGCCGCCTCGCCGATAAGCTGGTGGAGGTCGACCTGCTGGATCAGGCCGCGGACCTGCTCGAATATCAGGTCGACCACCGCCTGACCGGCGCCGCACGCGCCCAGGTGGCGTCGCGCGCCGCGCTGGTGCAGCTGATGAACGGCCGCCCCGCCGACGCCGTGCGCCTGCTGCAGAAGACCCGGCAGGCCGACCTGCCGGCCTCGCTGGTGCGTTCGCGGCTTCTGCTGGAGGCGCGCGCTCTGGCCCAGACCGGCCGTCCCGAGCTCGCCCTGGAGATGGCCGAGGGACTCGAGGGGCGCGACGGCGCGCGGCTGAAGGCCGACATCCTGTGGTCGGCGCATCGCTGGCGCGAGGCCGGCGAGGCGCTGGAGGCTTCGCTCGGCGCGGCGTGGCGCGCGGCTGAGCCGCTCGACGCGGCCTCCCGCGCCGACGTGATGCGCGTCGCGATCGCGCTGTCGCTCGCCGACGACGCGCTTGGGCTCGACCGCATCCGCCAGAAGTTCGCGCCCAAGATGGCCGACAGCCGCGACGCGCAGGCGTTCGAGATCGTCACCGCGCCGATCGAGGCGCGCGGAGAGGCGTTCCGCGAGATCGCGCGCTCGATCGCGGCGACCTCGCTGCTGGAAGGCTTCCTCAAGGAATACCGCAGCCGCGACGGCGAGCCTGCGAAGCCGGGCGCGGACCATGCGGCCGACGCCTCGGCCTCCCGTCCCGGCTGACGGCTCGCGCCCGGCGCGAACCGCGCTATAGAAGCGGCGAGCTCACTCCAGCCCACGGCGGGACCACCCATGGCCAAGATGATCCACTCGATGATCCGCGTGCTCGACGAGGCGCGCTCGCTCGCGTTCTACGAGACCGCCTTCGGCCTCAAGGTCGCGGACCGCTATCCGTTCGACGGCTTCACGCTGATCTACCTGTCGAACCCGGAGACCGGCTTCGAACTGGAGCTGACGGTCAACGCCGGCCGCAGCGAGCCCTATGACCTCGGAAACGGCTACGGCCATCTCGCCGTCTCGGTCGACGATCTCGACGCGGAGCACGCCCGCTTCGAGGCCGCCGGCCTCAACCCCGGCGCGCTGAAGCAGATGGACCGGGACGGAAAGCCCTTCGCGCGGTTCTTCTTCGTCAGCGATCCCGACGGCTACAAGATCGAGGTGCTGAAGCGCGGCGGGCGGTTCGTCTGACGACGAGCGGGGCCGGCGGCCGCGCCGGGCTCTCCCGGAGCGATTCTCAGAGGCTGTCGAACAGCCTCAGAATCCAGACGATCTGGTAGCCGATCGCCGCGATGACGAGACCCGCGTGGAAGCGCGGGTTCGAGACCATGGCGGCGACGAGGAAGGCGGTCGCGTAGCCGATGTTGCGCAGCGGATACTCGATCCCGAAGGAGGCGAAATACGCCCCGCCCTTGAGGGCGGTGTCCGCGATGTCCACCAGGAAGATCAGCGCCAGAAGACTGAAGAACCATCCCCGTCTGGAGACGAAATATTCCCGATAGCCCTTATATTCGTCCATCTTGTCGGGATAGAGCAGCGTGCTGGCAAGAAATATCAGGCACGCGTAGAATATTACAAAAATATAGAGTTCGAACGACCAGTGGTGTAGGTCTGTAAGACGAAACTCGAACCACCAGAAATGAATGATCAGCAGGAACATGAAAAACGTCCATCCAAGATGGATCGGATAGATCGTTTTTCCGGAAGGGTGCTGAACGAAGCGCGCGAGGCCGGTCAGCAGCCTCGATATCGAAAGCCCCACCACCATGCCGATGATGATACGCACGTGAAAATAGGCGTCGTGACCGGAGACGACCGGCTCCATTGATGCCTCTGGAATGATCGCGGGGGGACAAGCTTGCCAAGCGCAGTCCGTCCAGTCAAAAGGCGCAGCGGCGCGCGTCAGCGTGTTCGTGACGACATCGACGAGGACACCCCATGGCGACCCACAAGCTCCTGCTGCTCCCCGGCGACGGCATCGGCCCGGAGGTGATGGCCGAGGTCCGCCGCGTGCTCGCCGTGATCGAGCGGAAGGGGCTGCTCGCGTTCGAGATCGACGAGGATCTGGTCGGCGGCAGCGCCTACGACGTCTATGGCAAGGCGATCAGCGACGAGGCCGTCGCCAAGGCCCATGCGGCCGACGCGGTGCTGCTCGGCGCCGTCGGCGGCCCGAAGTGGGACGGCGTCGCTTACGAGCATCGCCCGGAAGCCGGCCTGCTGCGCCTGCGCAAGGACCTGGAGCTGTTCGCGAACCTCCGCCCGGCGATCTGCTATCCCGCGCTCGCGGACGCCTCCGCGCTCAAGCGCGAGCTGGTGGACGGGCTCGACCTGATGATCGTGCGCGAGCTCACCGGCGGCGTCTATTTCGGCGAGCCGAAGGAGATCACGGATCTGCCGAACGGCCAGAAGCGCGCCGTCGACACCCAGGTCTACGAGACCTACGAGATCGAGCGTATCGCCAAGGTGGCGTTCGAGCTCGCCCGCGTGCGCGGAAACCGCGTGACGTCCGCCGAGAAGCGCAACGTCATGAAGTCGGGCCTGCTGTGGAACCAGGTCGTCACCGCGACCCACGCGCAGGGCTACGAGGACGTGAAACTCGACCACATGCTGGCCGACGCGCTCGGCATGCAGCTCGTCCGCGCCCCGAAGCAGTTCGACGTTATCGTCACCGACAACCTGTTCGGCGACATCCTGTCCGACGTCGCCTCCATGCTGACCGGCTCGCTCGGCATGCTGCCGTCCGCCTCGCTCGGCGCCGAGGACCCCGTCACCGGCAAGCGCAAGGCGCTCTACGAGCCCGTGCATGGCTCCGCGCCGGACATCGCCGGCAAGGGCGTCGCCAACCCGCTCGCCATGATCGCGAGCCTCGCCATGGCGCTGAAGTATTCGCTGGGCAAGCCGGACCTCGCCGACACGCTCGACCGCGCCATCGCCGCGGTTCTGGCGGACGGCTACCGGACCGGCGACATCTATGTCGAGGGCGCGAAGCGCGTCGGCACGACCGAGATGGGCGAGGCCGTCGCCGCGGCGTTCGAGAAGCTCCTCGCGGCGTGAACGGAGCTCCCGGCGCCGGGCCCTTGACCCGTCCGGCGCCGGGGCCATCTCGCCTGTCATGAGACGTTCGATCCTCATGGCTGGCCTTCTGGCCGCCTTCGCCGCGGCGACGAGCCTGCCGGCTGTGGCCGAAGGGCTCGAGGCGTTCCGCGGCAAGGCGCGGCCGGTGGTCGTATTCGCGCCGGCGCCGGACGCCCCGCAGGCGCTCGACCAGCTCAAGAGGCTGCGGTCCGACCGCGAGGGCCTCGAAAGCCGCGACATGCCGGTCTTTGTGGTGGGGCCCAAACGCGTCACCACGCTCGCCGGCGGCAGCGCGCCGGCGACGCTCGACGCGTCAGGCCTGCGCGCGGCGTACGGCGTCGCCGAGGACGCGTTCGCGGTGGTGCTCGTCGGCAAGGACGGCGGCGAGAAGCTGCGCTCCGGCGAGCCGCTGGAGGCCGCGAAGCTGTTCGAGCTCGTCGACGAGATGCCGATGCGCCAGCGCGAGACGCGCTGACGCATCGGACGTCCGGATCAATAGCCCGGCAAGGTGAAGGTCGAGGGCAGCGGATAGCGCTCAAAGCCGCCCGCGCCGCGGGTCGGCGTCGTCGACTGGTACAGCGCCGAGGTCTGGTAATCCGCGACGCTCGTCTTCGGGCGCGCGATGGTGCGGGTGTTGAGGTAGCTTGGCGCCTTCCGGATCGTGATCGAGACGCCGCCGTCCGAGGACGCGCGTTCTCGGGTCTGGGCCGACGCCGCCAGCGGGGCGAGCGCCACGCCCGCCGCGAGGATGAATGCGGCCGTTCCATGCGCACTACCAAGCATAGCAGCCTCCGTGAGGGGAAAACGCCGCGTCCCGGGACTGAGCCGCGCCGATCATCGAAGCAACGTCGTTTCGCGGGCTCTCGTTCCGTGAATTTCTTGCAATCTCGGCCCAACGGGGCCATTCACATCGCGCGGCGTCGCGCCGCGAACGACAGCAAGACGGCCGCGGTCGAAACCGGGCCGATGGAGTTGGAGATGGGTTATCGGATCGCCGTCGTCGGCGCCACGGGCAACGTGGGCCGCGAGATGCTGAACATCCTCGAAGAGCGGGAGTTCCCGGTCGACGAGATCGTCGCGCTGGCCTCGCGCCGGAGCCTCGGGACCGAAGTGTCGTTCGGCGATCGAACTCTGAAGTGCAAGGATCTCGCGACCTTCGACTTCTCCGGGATCGACATCTGCCTGATGTCGGCCGGCGGAGACGTGTCGCGCGAGTGGTCGCCGAAGATCGCCAAGCAGGGCGCCATCGTGATCGACAACTCGTCCGTCTGGCGCATGGACCCGGACGTGCCGCTGGTGGTGCCGGAAGTGAACGCCGACGCCGTCGCCGGCTACACGAAGAAGGGCATCATCGCGAACCCGAACTGCTCGACCGCCCAGCTCGTCGTCGCGCTGAAGCCGCTGCACGACGCGGCGACGATCACGCGCGTCGTGGTCTCGACCTACCAGTCCGTCTCCGGCGCCGGCAAGGACGCCATGGACGAGCTGTGGAACCAGACCAAGGGCATCTACGTGAACCAGTCGCCTGAGCACGAGGGCGGCAAGTTCCCGAAGCAGATCGCGTTCAACGTCATTCCTCACATCGACGTCTTCATGGAGGACGGCTACACGAAGGAGGAATGGAAGATGGTCGCGGAGACCAAGAAGATCCTCGATCCGAAGATCAAGCTGACCGCGACCGCCGTGCGCGTGCCGGTGTTCGTCGGCCATTCCGAGGCGGTGAACATCGAGTTCGAGAAGCCGCTGTCGGCCGAGGAGGCGCGCGAGATCCTGCGCGAGGCGCCGGGCGTGCTGGTCGTCGACAAGCGGGAGCCCGGCGGTTACGTCACGCCGGTCGAGTGTGTGGGCGACTTCGCCACGTTCATCAGCCGCATCCGCGAGGATCCGACGGTCGACAACGGGCTGGCGCTGTGGTGCGTTTCGGACAACCTGCGCAAGGGCGCGGCGCTGAACGCGGTGCAGATCGCCGAGTGCCTCGCCAATCGCGGGCTGCTGAAGCAGGCGGCGTGACCTGAACGAACGCGGCGCTTGATGGGTCAGGTCCGTGAGCCTCACGCCTGACGACGTCGAGCGCCGCATTCGCGCGAAGCGCCTGAACGAACGGCTGAAGCTGCTGGCTTCGTCGCTGAACACTGTCGGGCTCGCCGTTTTCGGCGCCGCGGTGCTCGTGCCTTTGGTCGGCGAGCGGTTGCCGCTGTCGGCCGCGGTTTGGTTCCTCGCGACTTTGAGCCTACATTTGCTTGCGCATGTCGTGCTTGGACGGCTGACGAGCGAGGATTGACCGATGGACCTGCCGCTGTGGTTCACATGGGGCGTGCCGCTCGGCGCTCTTGGAGCGGGATTGGTCGGAGTGGCCTGGGCCTACTACGAGTCCGCCAAGTTCGATCGCCGCTACGGCAAGCGCGGCTGATCCGGGCCAGTTTTTTTTCAGCGAGCGATCCGTGAAACTCTTCCGCTTCCTCACCGGCCCCGACGACTCCGCCTTCTGCAAGCGGGTCTCGGCCGCGCTCAACAAGGGCTGGTCGCTGCACGGGAACCCGACGCTGACCTACGATCCGGAGAAGAAGACCGTGATCTGCGGGCAGGCGATCGTGAAAGACGTCGTCGGCGTCGAGTTTTCCGAGGACATCAAGCTGTCCGAGTGGTGACGATCCGCAGCTCGGGGCGTCGCGGCGGCGTGCGCTCGCCGGGTTCGCCCCCGTCGATCGCGATCAGGCGCGGGCGGGCCTTGCCCGCCTGACGCGCGCGCGACGGCCCCTTCAGAACGGTCTCCGCGCGCAGCAGCAGCCCGTGCGCCGCGTCCCGCGCGCCGGCGGCCTCAAGCGTGGCGGCGAGCCGAAGGCAGCTTCGGGCGAGATCCGGCGCGAGCAGCGCCAGCGACGGCGCCTCCATCGCCACGAGATCGAAGGCCGCGGTCGCCGCGACGCCGGCGGCCGCGATCTGGCGCGGGTCGCCGGTCACCGGCGGCGCGTCGCCGCGCTCCAGCGCCTCGCGCGCCTCGCGCGTCCAGCTTTCGCCATAGGCCCTCAGGATGCAGCGCTGCTCGCAGGCGCGCGCCACCAGCAGCAGGCGGGTGACGTCGTCCGGCTGCGTGGACAGGTCGATGGTCAAGATCGCGACGCCGCGCACCAGCGCGGCCTCGGCCTCGGCGAGCTCGCCCTCCGGGCCGTCCGCGGTCCAGGCGAAGGCGAAGCGCAGGTAGCTCGCCGCGAGCGGCGCGTTCCAGTCGGAGCGCGAGGCGTCGCCGGAGCGCAGCGCCTCCCATTCGGCCCAGGCCTGACGGAAACGGCCGGCGCGTTCATGGGCCAGCGCCCGCCGCGCCGCCGCGGCGGCGTCCATCGTCTCGCGTCGCGGCGCGAACGGTTCTGCGGCGTCGCCCAGCGGCATGCGTCTGCTCCTTCCAGCCTTGCGGATCGGGAGCGTCGCCGCTCCGGACCGGCGCACAGTCGCATGGGGTGCTTGAAAGCCGCGTGAAGCGGGACGTCGGCAATCGCTCGTTCCCGTTCACCCTCCGGAAAGGTCAAATCGGGCGGCGCGGCGACGAATGTCGATGTCGCCGTGGGCGCCGCAACGTGGCAGATGTGCGCCTGCGAACAGCCGAAACACGTGCGGAGAGTAGGGAATGGCCGGCGCCGGGCGCTTCTTCGAGGATTTCATCGTCGGCGACGTCATCCGTCACGCGACGCCCCGCACGATCACGCTCGGCGATCTGGCGCTGAACCAGGCGCTCTACGGCAACCGCTACGCGGTGCAGTCCTCCGACGCCTTCGCGCAGGCGCTGGGCTATCCCCGCAGCCCCGTCGACGACCTCGTCACCTTCCACGTGGTGTTCGGCAAGACCGTGCCGGACGTCTCGCTGAACGCCTTCGCCAATCTCGGCTACGCGGCCGGGCGCTTCCTCGCCCCGGTCTATCCCGGCGACACGCTGGCCTCGACCTCCGAGGTCGTCGGCGTGCGCCCCACCTCCAAGGGCGACGCCGGCGTGGTGTGGGTGCACACCCGCGGAACGCGGCCGAACGGCGAGCCGGTGCTCGACTACGTGCGCTGGGTGCTGGTGCGTGTCGCCGGCGGCCGTCCGCTGCCCGACCCGGTGGTGCCGACGCTGCCGGCCGTGGTCGACCCCGCCGAGATCGGCGGCGCCTGCCCGCGCATCGACGCCTCCGCCTGGGACGACGCGCTGTCAGGCAGCGCCCGCCGCTTTGACGACTATCAGGTCGGCGAGAAGATCGACCATGTGGACGGCATGACGGTGGAGGAGGCCGAGCACCAGCTCGCCACCCGCCTGTGGCAGAACACCGCCCGCGTCCACTTCGACGGCTACGCCCAGAAAAGCTCGAAGATCGGCCGCCGCCTCGTCTATGGCGGCCACGTCATCAGCCTGGCGCGCGGGCTGATGTACAACGGGCTCGAAAACGCCTTCCACGTCGCCGCCATCAACGGCGGCCGGCACGTGGCGCCAATCTTCGCGGGCGACACGCTCTACGCCTGGTCGGAGATCCTCGACAAGCAGACGCTGCCCGGCCGCGACGACGTCGGCGCGCTTCGGGTGCGGCTCGTGGGCTGCAAGGACACGACGCCGGGCGCCTTCCCGCTCAAGACCGCGGACGGCAAGGACGATCCGGCCGTGGTGCTCGACCTCGATCTCTGGGTCCTGCTGCCGCGCTGACCGGGCGCGGTTCGCGCCGTGACGCCGACCTTCCGCTTCGCGCCCTCGCCAACGGGCTTCCTGCATCTCGGGCACGCGCTGTCCGCCGTCACGGTCTGGCGCGCAGCGGAGGCGGCGGGCGGCCGCGTGCTGCTCAGGATCGAGGACATCGATCCCGTCCGCTCGAAGCCGGAGTTCGCGGCCGCGATCGAGGAGGACCTCGCTTGGCTCGGCCTAAGCTGGAGCGGGCCGGTCGCGCGCCAGTCCGAGCGCTTCGACCTCTACGCCGCGGCGCTGGCGCGGCTCGACGCCATGGGCCTGCTCTACGCCTGCCGGCTCTCGCGCGCCGATATCGCGGCCGCGGCGGCGCCGGACGCGCCACGCGATCCGGACGGGGCGCTCCGGCTTCCGATCGCAGGCGCCGTCGCGAGCGATCCCGACGGCCCTGCCGCGCGGCGCCTGCGCATGGACAAGGCGCTCGCGGCGCTCGGGCCGGAGCGCCTGAGCTGGCGCGAGCAGGACGAGGGCGTGGTCGCGGCGCGGCCGCAGGACTGGGGCGACGTGGTGCTCGCCCGCAAGGAGACGCCGACGAGCTACCACCTCGCCGTGGCCGTCGACGACGCGGCGCAGGGCGTCACCGATGTGGTGCGCGGCCGCGACCTCTACGCCGCGACTTCCGTCCACCGCCTGCTGCAGCGGCTGCTGGACCTGCCGGAGCCCGTCTACCGCCACCACCGCCTGCTCGCCGCGCCGGACGGCGACAAGCTCTCCAAGAGCCGCGGCTCGCCCTCGCTGCGTTCGCTCCGCGCCGAGGGGTGGACGCGCGACGACGTCCTGCGCGCGATCGGCGACGTCTGACGCGCCTTGTCGCGCAAGCGTTATCGACCTGCCACGGCCGGAGTCCTAGGTTCCGGCCGTGGCCGCGCCGTGTCAGGGTGCGGGTTCGCGAGGAGACGACCATGCTGCAGGGCGATGCGATCCGGACAAAGCTCATCGGCGACGCGGCGTCCGCGGCGGAGGGAGCGGACGGCCCGCCGGCGGGTTTCGTCGAAGCGCTGTTCTCCCGCACGGCGCTCGACGACCTGGAGCCGCTGGGAGCCCGCACGCTGGCGGCGCTTGCGGGCTCGGCGTGGCGGCTGCTCGCCCGCCGCGCGCCGGGCGCGCCGGACATCCGGCTGAGCGACCCCGAGACCGGCGACCGCAACGAGATCACCGTCGTCGAGATCCTCAACGACGACATGCCGTTCCTGCTCGACAGCGTGCTGGCCGAGCTGGCCGAGCGCGGGCAGTCCGTCCGGCTCGTCGCCCATCCGATCATCGCGGTCGAGCGCGGCGCGGACGGAGCGCTGATCCGCTTCCTCGGCGACGCCAACCGCGTCGAGTTCGAGGACACGCCGCGCGAAAGCCTGATCCACCTGCATGTGGACCGGATCGACTCCGAGGCCGACCGGGCCGGGCTCGTGGCGGGCCTGCGCGAGGTGCTGGCGGACGTCCGCAGGACCACTGAGGACTACGACGCCATGCGCGACCTCGTCCGCGCGCAGGTCGCGAACTTCAAGGAGACGCCGCCGCCGCTCGCCGTCGACGAGATCGCGGAGGCGATCCAGTTCCTCGAATGGCTCGACGGCGACGAGTTCATCTTCCTCGGCGCGCGCGAATACGCGCTCAGGGGCGAGGGCGACGACGAGCGGCTGGAGCAGATCTCCGAGACCGGCCTCGGCGCGCTGCGCGATCCGGCCGCCCGCGTGCTCCGCCGCGGCGGCCAGCTGGTGAACCTGACGCCCGAAATCCGCGCGTTCCTGCACGAACCGAAGCCGCTGATCGTCACCAAGGCGAGCGTGCACGCCAAGGTCTTCCGCCGCCGGCACATGGACTATGTCGGCGTGAAGCGTTTCGACGCCGACGGCCGGCTCGCGGGCGAGCTGCGCGTCGTCGGCCTGTTCACCGCCGAGGCCTACAACCGCCCGGCGCGCAGCGTGCCGCTCGTCCGCCGCAAGATCGACCTCGTCGTCCGCCGCGCCGGCTTCGACCCGGACAGCCATTCCGGCAAGGCGCTCGCGACCGTGCTGGAGACCTTCCCGCGCGACGAGCTGTTCCAGATCGACGTCGGCGACCTGTTCGACACGGCGCTCGAGATCCTCGCGCTCTACGAGCGGCCGCGGGTGAAGGTGCTGCTCCGGCGCGACCGGTTCGAGCGCTTCGTCTCCGCGCTCGTCTACGTGCCGCGCGAGCGCTACGACTCCGCGGTGCGCGCGCGGATCGGCCGGAAGCTCGCCGAGCGGCTCGGCGGCCACGTGTCGGCCTACTATCCCGCCTTCCCCGAGGGACCGCTCGCCCGCGTCCAGTTCGTGATCGGCCTGCGCGGCCCGGCGCCGGAGGTCGATCCGGTCGCGCTCGACGAGGAGATCGCGGCGCAGGCGGCGACCTGGGGAGACCGGCTGCGCGCGAAGCTGCTGGAGAGCCGTTCGGGCGCTCAGGCCCGGTCGATCGCCGCGCGCTACGGCCAGGCCTTCGGCCCGGCCTACGAGGCCCGCACCGAACCCGCCGAAGCGGTGATCGACGTCGGCCACATCGAGAGCCTCGCCGGCGAGCGCGGCTTCGCCATCGACTTCTTCCGGCGCGAAGGCGAGCCGGAGCTGCGGCTCAAGGTGTTTTCGCGCGGCGCGCCGATCCCGCTGTCGCGGCGCGTCCCGATGCTCGAGAACATGGGCTTCCGCGTCATCGACGAGCGGAGCTATCGGGCCGAGCCCGCCGGCCTTGGGCCGGAAGACCACGTCTTCATCCACGACATGGCGCTCGAGCGCGCGAACGGCGCGGCGATCGAGCTGACGCGCGATCTCGACGCCCGGCTCGAGGCGCTCTTGATCGCGGTGCTGAACGGCGACGCCGAGAGCGACGGCTACAACGCGCTCGCCCTCGAGGGCGGCCTCGGCTGGCGCGACGTGGCGCTGATCCGCGCCCTGTCGCGCTACCTCCGGCAGGCGCGGGCGGCCTACGACCAGGACTACATGTGGGCGACCCTGACCAAGCACGCCCCGCTCGCTTCTAAGCTCGTGGCGCTGTTCCACGCCCGCTTCGATCCCGGCGCGAAGGGCGACCGGGCGGCGCGGGAGGCGGCGCTCGCCGCCGAGATCGACGAGGCGCTGGGCCAGGTGGAAAGCCTGGACGAGGACCGCATCGTCCGGAAGTTCCTGAACCTGATCCAGGCCTGCGTCCGCACCAACCTCTACCAGACCGACGCGCAGGGCCGCCCGACGCCGACCTTCGCGTTCAAGCTCGAAAGCGCGAAGGTGGAGGGGCTTCCGGCGCCCCGGCCGCTCTACGAGATCTTCGTCTATTCGCCGCGGGTCGAGGGCGTGCACCTGCGCTTCGGCAAGGTGGCGCGCGGCGGTCTGCGCTGGTCGGACCGGCCGCAGGACTTCCGCACCGAGGTGCTTGGCCTCGTGAAGGCGCAGCAGGTGAAGAACGCGGTGATCGTGCCGGTGGGCGCGAAAGGCGGCTTCGTGCCGAAGCGGCTGCCGGCCGGCCCGCGCGACGCCTGGTTCGCGGAGGGGACGGCCGCCTACAAGATCTTCATCAACGCCCTGCTCGACGTCACCGACGATCTCAGGCGCGACGACCTGATCCCGCCGCCGGAGGTGGTCCGCCACGACGGCGACGATCCCTATCTGGTGGTCGCGGCCGACAAGGGCACGGCGACCTTCTCCGACACCGCGAACGGCATCGCGGAGGAGCGCGGCTTCTGGCTCGGCGACGCCTTCGCCTCCGGCGGCTCGGTCGGCTACGACCACAAGGGCATGGGCATCACCGCGCGCGGCGCCTGGGAGGCGGTCAAGCGCCACTTCCGCGAGATGGACGTCGACATCCAGACCACGCCCTTCACCGTGGTCGGCGTCGGCGACATGTCCGGCGACGTGTTCGGCAACGGCATGCTGCTGTCGCCCGCGATCAGGCTGGTCGCGGCCTTCGACCACCGCGATATCTTCCTCGATCCCGATCCCGACCCGAAGACCTCGTTCGAGGAGCGCGCCCGCCTGTTCGCGCTGCCGCGCTCGAGCTGGCAGGACTACGACAAGGCGAAGATCTCCGCCGGCGGTGGGGTGTTTTCGCGAAGCCTGAAGACTATCCCGCTGTCGGCGGAGGCGCGCGCGGCGATCGGCCTCGACAAGGCCTACGCCACGCCGCAGGAGCTGATGAACGCCATCCTGAAGGCGCCGGCCGATCTGCTCTGGTTCGGCGGCATCGGCACCTATGTGCGCGCGACGACTGAGACCGACGAGCAGGCCGGCGACCGCGCCAACGACGCGATCCGCGTCACCGCGCCCGAGCTCCGGGTGAAGGTGGTCGGCGAGGGCGCCAATCTCGGCGTCACCCAGAAGGGCCGCATCGAGGCCGGGCGCGCCGGCGTCCGCATCAACTCCGACGCGATCGACAACTCGGCCGGCGTGAACACCTCCGACGTCGAGGTGAACATCAAGATCGCCTTCGCCGGCCCCGTGCGCGACGGCGCGCTGGCGCTCGAGGAGCGCAACCGCATCCTCAGCGAGATGACCGACGAGGTGGCGGAGCTCGTGCTCGCCAACAACTACGACCAGACGCTGGCGATCTCGCTCAGCCAGCGCGCCGGCGTCGAGGAGGCCGGATTCCAGGCGCGCCTGATGCAGACGCTGGAGGGGCGCGGACTGCTCGACCGCTCGGTCGAGGCGCTGCCGGACGACGCCACGCTCACTGAACGCGCGCGGGCGGGCGATCCGCTGACGAGGCCTGAGATCGCGGTGCTGCTCGCCTGGGCCAAGATCGCGCTCTACGACGACCTGCTGGCCTCGGACCGGCCGGACGATCCCTATTTCCGGCGGGACCTCGCCGGCTACTTCCCAAGCCTGATACGCGAGCGCTTCGCCTCCGCCATCGCCGGCCACCGGCTGAAGCGCGAGATCGTCGCGACAGCGCTCGCCAACGCCATGATCAACCGCGGCGGACCGGCGCTCGTGGTGCGGCTCTCCGACCAGACCGGCGCGCCGGCCTCGCGCGTCGCCGCCGCCTTCGCCGTCGCGCGCGACGCCTTCCGCATGGACGAGGTCCAGGAGGAGATCGACGCGCTCGACACCAAGATCCCGGGCGATCTTCAGCTCACGCTCTACGCCGGCATGCGCGACCTGCTGCTGCACCGCATGGTCTGGTTCCTGCGCAACGTCGATCTCGACAGCGGGCTCGACCAGCTCGCGCGCCGCTTCCGGGACGGCGTCGACGCGGTCGCGGCCAATCTCGACGCCTCGCTGGGGCAGGAGGCGGCGGAGCGGCGCTCCGAGCGCGCGGCCGAGCTTGCCCGCGCCGGCCTGCCCGCGACGCTCGCGGACCGGTTTTCGGCGCTGCTCGCGATCGAGGGCGCCAGCGACGCGGTGCTGATCGCGGAGAAGACCGGCCGGTCGATCGCCGACGCGGCCGCGGCCCTGTTCGCGGTCGCCGACCAGTTCCAGCTCTCGCGCATCGTGCGCGCCGCCCAGGCGGTGACCGCGGCGGACTATTACGAGCGGCTGGCGCTCGACCGCGCGCTCGACCAGATCGGGGTCGCCGCGCGCGCCATGGCGGTGGCGGCGCTCGGCGCCTCGCAGGAGGCCGGTCCCGCCGCCGTCGTCCGCTGGGCGGAGGCCTCGCCCGACGCCGCGCGGGTGCGCCGCGCCGTCACCGAGATCGCGGGCTCCGGCCTGACGCTCGCGCGGCTCTCGGTGGCGTCGAGCCTGCTCGCCGACCTCGCACGGGAGGTCGAGTGACGACCGGCGAGGCTCCCGCGTTCGACGACGGCTTCCGCGAACGTCTCGCCGACCTGATCGCCTGGCGGCGGGACGTGCGGCGGTTCCGGACCGATCCGATCCCGCCCGAACAGGTCAGGCGGCTGCTCGCGCTCGCGGCCCTGTCGCCCTCGGTCGGCAACAGCCAGCCCTGGCGCTTCGTGCTGGTGGAGGACCCGGATACCCGACGCGCGGCGCGCGACTGCTCGCTCGCCGCCAACGCTGCCGCGGCCGAGACCTACGAGGGCGAGCGCGCCGCGCTCTACCGTTCGCTCAAGCTCGAGGGGATGGCCGAGGCGCCGGTCCACATCGCCGCCTTCTGCGACGAGGAGACGCCGGTCGGCTGCGGGCTCGGACGCATGACCATGCCGGAGACGCTGAGCTATTCCGTCGCCGGCGCTATCGCCACGCTCTGGCTCGCCGCCCGCGCCGAAGGGCTCGGCCTCGGCTGGGTGTCGATCCTCGACCCCGCGCGCGTCCACGCGCTGCTCGGCGTCCCGGCCTCGTGGCGTCTCGTCGGCTATCTCTGCTTGGGCCGCCCGGTCGAGGAGCACGACGATCCCGAGCTGGTCCGCGCCGGCTGGCAGGACCGGCTTCCCTTCGACGACATGGTGCTGACGCGATGACCACATCCCCCGCGCCGCGCCGCGCGGTCTGGGCCTGGGCGATGTTCGACGCCGCGACCCAGCCGATCTTCACCTTGATCGCCACCTTCGTGTTCGCGCCGTTCTTCGCGGCGCAGATCGCCGAGAACCCGGCCGAGGGCCAGGCCGCCTGGGGGTTCGCGGCGGGCGCCGCAGGCTTTGCGATCGGCGTGCTGTCGCCGCCGCTCGGCGCCATCGCCGACCGCACCGGGCGGCGGAAATGGTGGCTCGCGGCGTTCTCGGTCCCGCTTGTGCTCGGCTCCTGGGCGCTGTGGTTCGCGGAGCCGGGCGCGCCCTACGCCATGGCCTTCGCGCTCGGCGGCTTCGCGGTGGCGACCATCGGCGCGGAATGCGCGACCGCCTTCACCAACGCGATGATGCCGTCGCTCGCGCGGCCGGAAGCGCTCGGCCGTCTGTCCGGCCTTGGCTGGGCGCTCGGCTATGTGGGCGGGCTCGTCGCGCTGGTGTTCGCGCTTTTTTTCCTGTCGGCCGACCCGCGCGACGGCGAGACCCTGATCGGGATCGCGCCGCTGTTCGGGCTCGATCCCCGCAGCTTCGAGGGCGATCGCGCGGTCGGTCCCTTCGCCGCGCTCTGGTACCTCGTTCTGGTGACGCCGCTGTTCCTGTTCGCGCCGGACGAGCCGCGCGGCATGCCGATCCGCCGCGCGGTCCGCGCCGGCCTCGCCGACCTCAAGCGCACGATCCTCGACCTGCGGGGCTCGCGCGACCTCGCGCTCTTCCTGCTCGCGCACATGCTCTACGTCGACGGGCTGACGGCGCTGTTCGCCTTCGGCGGCATCTACGGCGCCGGCGCGCTCGGCTGGGGCGTGATCGAGCTTGGCGTGTTCGGCATCCTCGTGATCATCTCGGGCGTGGTCGGCGCGCTGGTCGGCGGCTGGCTGGACGACCGTATCGGGCCGCAGAAGGTGGTCGCCGGCTCGCTGGCGCTGCTGGTCGCCTCGGCGGTGGTGATCGTCTCGATCGAGCGCGCGCGGGTGCTGTTCGTGGTGCCGGTCGCGCCGCCGGTGGCGGACGACGCGCTGTTCGGCTCGACGCCTGAGCGCCTGTTCGTCGCGGTCGCGCTGGTGCTGGGCGCGGCCGGCGGGCCGCTGCAGGCGGCCTCGCGCACCATGCTGGTGAAGCTCGCCCCGCCCGACAAGCTGACGCAGGCCTTCGGCCTGTTCGCGCTGTCGGGCAAGGTGACCTCGTTTCTCGGGCCGACGCTGGTCGCGATCGTGACGGCGCTGACCGACAGCCAGCGCGTCGGCGTCGCGGTGCTGATGGGCTTCTTCCTCGCCGGCGGCGCGCTGCTGTCGGCGGTGCGGATGCCGGACGACCGGTAGGGCCTCAGCCCAGCAGCACGGCGGTGCCGGAGGCGGAGACCATCAGCATGGAGCCCTTGCCGCCGACAGTCTCGTAGTCGAGATCGACGCCGATGACGGCGTTCGCGCCGCGGGAGCGGGCCTCGGCCGCCATCTCCTCGATCGCGATGTCGCGGGCGTTCTTGAGCTCGCGCTCATAGGCGCCGGAGCGGCCGCCCACGACGTCGCTCACCGCCGCGAACAGGTCGCGGAAGATGTTGGCGCCGAGGATCGCCTCGCCGGTGACGAGGCCCTGATATTCGAGAATCCGGCGACCCTCGACGGTGTTGGTGGTGGTGATTAGCATGGCGTTCTCCCCCGCGCGGCGTCTCGGGGAAAATGGGAACGCCGGGGGCGGCCGTGAAGGGCGCTTACGACCGCTTCGTGGCCTCGGCGACCGCCGGCAGCGGGGCGAGCTTGCGGCCGAGAGCCTCGGCGAGGAACGCGCCGACGCAGGCGTGGCCGCCGTCGTTCATGTGCAGCCGGTCGCGCGACAGCATGTCGGCGGCGCCGGCCTTGGCGAGCGCCCGCATGGCGGCGTAGCGGTGGGCGACCGGAACGCCCGTCGCGGCCGAAAGCTGGTCGAGCGCCGCGATGTAGGGCGCGTAGACCGCCTCATCCTGCGGCACGAATTGCGGGTCGAGCAGGGCGACGTCGATCCCGGCCTTGGCGATGCGCTTCAGACCGCGCGCGGTGGTTTCGCGGAAGCCGTCCAGCGCCACGCGGCGGGCGGCGTCGTTGGTGCCGATCTGCCAGACGACGAGATCGGGCTTCACCGCGGCGAGTTCGCGTTCGAGGCGGGCGTCCGCGCCAGCGGCGGTCTCGCCGCCGATGCCGCGCGCCACCACGTCGACGTCGACGCCGGCGAGACGACGCTCCAGCTCCTCTTCGAAGCGCTCGGTGTAGGCCTTCTCCGGCGCCGTGGCCCCCACGCCCGCGGTCGAGGACGAGCCGATCACCAGGATTTTGAAGACGTCGCCGCTTTTGATCTGCGCAATAGCCCGGTCGAGCTTGCCGGTCATGGCGAGGTGCTCGTCCGCCACCTTGCAGGGGCGGGCCGGTTCGGCGACGCCGGCGGAACCGCCGAGCATGGCGAAACCGGCGAGCAGACCGGCGCGGAGCAGGGAGACGGCGGACGCCATGCGGACCTCTGGCTGGTCGGGGAGAACGCTGCGGTCACGGAGGGGGTATCAAGGTCCCTCCATGAGCCTCCATTAGCATGGCTCTCATCCAAAAGTCAGGTGCGCAGAATCCCCGATGTTGAACTCGCCGTGAACGGCGTTTCGGCGGTCGGCTTCAGTGGCGGAAATGCCGCACGCCGGTGAACACCATGGCGAGCCCGGCCGCGTCGGCGCGGGCGATCACCTCGGCGTCGCGCATGGAGCCGCCGGGCTGGATCACGGCGGTGGCCCCGGCCTCGATCGCGGCGTCGAGCCCATCCGCGAAGGGGAAGAAGGCGTCGGAGGCGACCACCGCGCCGCGGGTCAGCGGCTCCGCCGCGCCCGCCGCTTCGGCCGCGTCGGCGGCTTTCCGGGCGGCGATGCGGGCGGAGTCCACCCGGCTCATCTGGCCGGCGCCCACGCCGACCGTGGCGCCGTCGCGGGCGTAGACGATGGCGTTGGACTTCACATGCTTCGCCACCCGGAAGGCGAAGCGCAGGTCGGCGAGCTCGGCCTCGGTCGGCGCGCGCCTGGTCACCACCTGGAGCTCGAGATCGTCGACCACGGCGTTGTCGCGGGTCTGGGCCAGGAAGCCGCCGGCGATGGTCTTGATCGCAAGGCCGCCGGCGCGCGGATCGGGCAGGGCGCCCGCGACCAGCAGGCGCAGGTTCTTCTTCGCCGCCACGATGGCGCGGGCCTCGTCGGTGGCGTCGGGCGCGATGATGACCTCGGTGAAGATCTTCACGATCTCGGCGGCGGCCTCGGCGTCGAGCGTCCGGTTCAGCGCCACGATGCCGCCGAAGGCGGAGACGGGATCGCAGGCCAGCGCCCGCTCGTAGGCCTGCTTCAGCGAGGCGCCTTCGGCGACGCCGCAGGGGTTGGCGTGCTTGACGATCACGCAGGCGGCCGTGCGGGCGGGGTCGAACTCGCCCACGAGCTCATAGGCCGCGTCGGTGTCGTTGAGGTTGTTGTAGCTGAGCTCCTTGCCCTGGAGCTGGACGGCGGTCGCGACGCCCGGGCGGGCCTCCGCCGTGCGGTAGAAGGCCGCCTGCTGATGGGGGTTCTCGCCGTAGCGCAGCCCCTGCGCCAGCGCGCCGCCGAGCGCCCGGAAGGCCGGCGTCGTCTCGCCCGCTTCCCCCGACAGCCAGGTCCCGATCGCGGCGTCATAGGCCGCGGTGCGGGAGAAGGCCTTGGCGGCGAGGCGCTTGCGGAAGGCGAAGGAGGTGGCGCCGCCATGGGCGTCCATATCCGCCAGCACGGCGGCGTAGTCCGCCACGTCCACCACCACCGCCACATGGGCGTGGTTCTTGGAGGCGCCGCGGATCATGGCCGGGCCGCCGATGTCGATGTTCTCGACCATGTCGTCGTAGTCCGCCTGCCGGGCGAGCGCGGCTTCGAACGGGTAGAGGTTCACCACCAGCAGGTCGATGGGCAGGATGGCGTGCTCGGCCATGGAGGCCTCGTGGCGGGCGTCGCCGCGGATCGCGAGCAGGCCGCCATGGACCTTCGGGTGCAGCGTCTTCACCCGGCCGTCCATCATCTCGGGAAAGCCGGTGAGGTCGGAGACGTCCTGCACCGGCAGCCCGGCCTCGGCGATCGCCTTCGAGGTGCCGCCGGTGGAGACCAGCGCCACGCCCCGCTCGTGCAGCGCGCGGGCGAAGTCGATCAGCCCGGTCTTGTCGGAGACGGAGAGCAGCGCGCGGGCGACGGGGCGTTCGGACATGGGGGCTTCGGGCCTTCGACGGGTGCGGTCGGCCGGCCGGTAGCACTTTTTGGCGCGCGCGAGAACCTCGGGCGGAGCGGGGGCTCAGTTGCCGAAGCGGTCGCGCCAGAGCTGTTCGCCGACGGTGCAGGAGCTCGTCGGATCGTCGGCGGCGGGCTGGACGCGCGGCGCGGTGGAGAGGCCGATCGCCGGCGCCTCCGGCGGCAGGCCCGCGATCTCCATCACGAGCTTGGTGCGGACGGCTTCCGCGAACTGCTCGATGGCGCGAACCGGCAGCACGAAGGCGCCGGGGCCGCCGACCACGCAGTCGCGGTAATAGACGTCGAGATCAACCAGATCCATCATCGCGTAGGACGGACGCTTCAGCATCAGCGGCAGGCCGTTGATGACGACGCCGCGCTCGATCGCCTCGTCGCGGACGTTCTCCACCGGCGCGCCCTGGTTGTTCGGGCCGTCGCCCGACACGTCGACCACCTTGCGCAGGCCGTCATAGCCGTTGCCGTCGAACATGCGGACGGCGTGCGTCAGCGCGCCCGAGATCGAGGTGCGGTAGGCGCGGCGCAGCGGCTGGGCGGCGAGTTCGTCGGCGAAGGCCTGCGCGCTCGCCGGGCCGTCGATCAGCCGCCACGGGACGATGGTGCGCTGTTCGTCCGCGCCCGCCCATTCCACATAGGCGACCGCGACGCGGCCGAGCAGGCCGTCGCGGATGGCGTCGAGCACCGGCTTCGAGGTGATGGCGGCGACGTAGCCGTCGCGCTGCACCTGCTGCTCCTCGACGTCCATGGAGTAGGAGATGTCGACGGCGAGCACGAGCTCGAGGTCCACCTGCCCGAGGTCGGCGGCCGTCGCCCGCGGCGCGGCGGCGAGCAGTGCGGCGAGGGCGAGAAGGGTGAGCAAGCGCAGAGGGCCACGACGCGTCGTCCGCTCGTCCACCCCCATCGGCCCGCTCCTTCGAAGCTCGCGTCACGGTAGCTACCCACCATGGTGCCACCCGATTCGCCGCTTCGCCAGCGCTGCGACGCATCATCCACCGCTGCGATGCGACGCAGGCTCCCGCAGCCGCGCGCGCCGGGCTATCGTGGCCGCCTCGCCGAGGGAGACCGCCCGTGATCGACGACGCCGCCGTCGACGCCCTGTTCGCCGCCGCCGCCGCGGCGCGGGCGCAGGCCTACGCGCCCTATTCCCGCTTCGCGGTCGGCGCCGCGCTCGTGACGCCCGAGGGCGCGATCCACGCCGGCTGCAACGTCGAGAACGCCGCCTATCCCGTCGGCTCCTGCGCCGAGGCCGGCGCGATCTCGGCCATGGTCGCGGCCGGCGGGCGCCGCATCGCGGCGATCCTCGTGCTCGGCGGCGGCGACGCGCTCTGCACGCCCTGCGGCGCCTGCCGCCAGCGCATCCGCGAGTTCGCCGCAGACGATGCCGTGGTGCTCGTGGCCGGCCCCGAGGGGGTGCGCCGGTCGTTCACGCTCGGCGAGCTGCTGCCGGCCTCGTTCGGGCCGGACGTCCTCGACGCCGCCGGAGGCGGACGTTGAGCGACGCCGAGACCGCGACGGCCCGCATCCGCGCCGTCGCGGGCGACGAGCCGGCGACGCTCGCGCTGGTGCTCGGCAGCGGGCTCGGCGGGCTGACGGAGACGTTCGAGGACGCGCATCGCGTCGCCTTCGCCGATCTCCCCGGCTTTCCGGCCGAGGCGGTGTCCGGTCACGCGAAGCGCGTGATTGTCGGCCGCTTCGCAGGCCGCCGGGTCGCGGCGCTGGAGGGGCGCGCGCACGCCTACGAGACCGGCGACGCCGGCGCGATGCGCACGCCGATCGCGACCCTGAAGGCGCTCGGCGCGACCCGGCTGCTGCTCACCAACGCCGTCGGCGCGCTCGATCCGGCGTTCGCGCCGGGAACGCTGGTCGCGGTCTCCGACCACATCAACCTCACCGGGCTGAACCCGCTGACGGGCGTCGGCGGCGACGCCCGCTTCGTCGACATGGTCGACGCCTATTCGCCCGGCTTGCGCGCGGCGCTCGGCCGGGCCGCGGCGGCGGAAGGGATCGCGCTCGGGGAGGGCGTGCTGATGTGGTTTCCCGGTCCGAGCTTCGAGACGCCGGCCGAAATCCGCGCGGCCCGGGCGCTGGGCGCCGACCTCGTCGGCATGTCGGTCGCGCCGGAAGCGGTGCTGGCGCGCCATTTCGGACTTGAGCTCGCGGCCGTCTCGGTGGTCGTGAACATGGCGGCGGGCCTCGGGCCGGCGGGTCCGAGCCACGCCGAGACCCAGGCCGTCGCCGCGACGGGCGCCGAGGCGCTGCGCCGGCTGCTCGCCCGCCTGATCGGATCGCTCCATGACTGACGCGCTGCCCCAGGAGATCATCCGCGCCAAGCGCGACGGCGAACGGCTTTCGGCCGGCGAGATCGAGGCGATCGTCGCCGGGATCGCGTCGGAGACGCTGTCGGACGCGCAGGTCGGCGCCTTCGCCATGGCGGCCTTCCTCAACGGGCTCGACCGCGACGAGACCGTGGCGCTGACCCGGGCGATGACGGCCTCGGGACGCACGCTCGACTGGACCGACCTGCCGGGGCCCGCGGTCGACAAGCATTCGACCGGCGGCGTGGGCGACACGGTCAGCCTGCTGCTCGCGCCGGCGCTCGCGGCCTGCGGGGCCTTCGTGCCGATGATCGCCGGCCGCGGCCTCGGCCACACCGGCGGCACCGTCGACAAGCTGGAGGCCATCCCCGGTTACGCCGTGCGGCCGGAGACCGCGATCTTCCGCAAGGCGGTGCGCGACGTCGGCTGCGCCATCATCGGCCAGACCGCCGACGTCGCGCCGGCGGACCGGCGGCTCTACGCGATCCGCGACGTGACCGCGACGGTGGAGTCGATCCCGCTGATCACGGCGTCGATCCTCTCGAAGAAGCTCGCGGCCGGGCTTTCGGCGCTGGTCATGGACGTGAAGACCGGCTCGGGCGCCTTCATGACCGAACCCGAGCGCTCGCGCGCTCTGGCGCGCTCGATCGTCGACGTCGCGAACGGGGCCGGCATGCCGACGGTCGCGCTCGTGACCGACATGGACGAGCCGCTCGCCCCCGTCGCCGGCAACGCGCTGGAGACGGCCCACGCGATCGAGGTGCTCGCCGGCCGCCGCGACGATCCCCGGCTGATGGCGGTGACCGTCGCGCTCGCGGCCGAGGCGCTCGTGCTCGGCAAGCTCGCGGCCGACGTCGCGGAAGGGCGCGCAAGGATCGAGCGCGCCTTCGCCTCCGGCGCCGCCGCGGAGCGCTTCGGACGCATGGCCGCGGCGCTTGGCGGGCCGACGGACCTGATGGAGCGGCCGGAGGCCCATCTCGCCAAAGCCCAGGTCGTGCGGGAGATCGCGCCGGAGCGCGCCGGCGTGATCGCGGGCGTCGACGTCCGCGCGCTCGGCCTCGCCGTGGTCGCGCTCGGCGGCGGGCGCAGGCGGGCCGACGACGCGATCGACTTCTCGGTGGGATTCGACCGGCTGGCGGCGGTCGGCGCCGCGGTCGGCCCGGACGCGCCGCTCGGCGTCGTCCACGCCCGCGACGAGGCCGCCGCGGCCCGCGCCGCCGAAGCCGTGCGCGCCGCCTACCGGCTGGGCGACGAGGGCTCGCCGCAGCCGCTTATTCGCGAGAGACTGACGTGATCATGAGGAGACGGGGACGCGCATGTCGCAGGTGACGGTGATCGAGCACCCGCTGGTGCAGCACAAGCTGACGCTGATGCGCGAGCAGGAGCGCTCCACGGCGGCGTTCCGCACGCTGCTCCGCGAGATCGCGCTGCTGCTGGCCTACGAGGTCACGCGCGACCTGCCGACCGAGCTGGTCGACATCCAGACGCCGCTCGCGCCGATGAAGGCGCCGAAGATCGCCGGCAAGAAGCTCGTCTTCGCCTCGATCCTGCGCGCCGGCAACGGGCTGGTCGACGGCATGCTCGACCTCGTGCCCTCCGCCCGCGTCGCCCATGTCGGGCTCTACCGCGACCACGACACGCTCGAGGCGGTGCAGTACTTCTTCAAAGCGCCGACCAATCTCGAGGACCGGCTGGTGATCGTGGTGGATCCGATGCTCGCGACCGGCAATTCGGTGGTGGCGGCCGTCGACCTGCTGAAAGCCAAGGGCGCGCGCGACCTGCGCTACGTGTGCCTGCTCGCCGCCCCCGAGGGCGTGAAGCGTTTCACCGAGGCGCATCCGGACGTGCCGCTGTTCACCGCGGCGATCGACGAGAAGCTGACCGAGATCGGCTACATCACGCCGGGCCTCGGCGACGCCGGCGACCGCCTCTACGGGACGAAGTGAGCCGTCACGGCCGCTCGCGGCCGGCGAGGCGGCGCGCGGCCTCCTCGACCAGCGCCATGCCCTCGACCCAGATCTCGTCGTCGGCGTTCTGGGCGGCGTAGACCTCGCGCCCCAGCGCTTCGGCGAGTTCGGCGTCGGACATGGTGCGGGCGCGGACCGTGGCCGGATCGTCGGCGTTCGCGAGAAGGCGACGAAGCGGAGAGGTGAGGAAACGGCCGAGCCGGGACAGGCCTCCGTGAGGCCGTGATCCCGGCGGATCGTCCAACGTCTCGGTCACAATGCGCCTGCCCGTGCAAAACCTGCGGGCTTCAGCCTAACGCAATCCAGGCTTTTGCGTCACGCGTCCTCTCGCGCGCCCGAAATCCAAGTGGCGGCGGCGTTGAGGTCGTCGTCGAGCAGCACGAGATCGGCGCGGAACCCGGCCGCGACGCGGCCGATCTCGCCGTCGAGCCCGAGCCAGGCCGCGGGCGTGCGCGAGGCCATGGCCAGCGCGTCTTCGAGCGGGACCCCGAGCGCGCGGCGCGTGTTCCGGACCGCGGAGGCCATGTCGAGATCGGAGCCGGCCAGCACGCTGTCGGCGGTGGTGAGGCGCCCTCCGCCGCGCAGGATGCGGCGGCCCTGGAGGCGGAACTCGTCCATGTCGCTCCCGACCGTGGACATGGCGTCGGTGACGAGCATGATCCGGTCCCGGCCCTTGGCGAGGATCGCCGCCTTGAGCGACTCCTCCGCCACGTGGTGCAGGTCGACGATCAGGCCGCAGAAGGTGTCGCGTTCCGACAGCGCCGCGCCGACTGGACCGGGAACCCGGCCGAGAAACGGCGGCATGGCGTTGAAGAGATGGGTGTAGCCGCTGAGGCCCGCCGCCCGCGCGGCCGCCAGTTCGGCGGCGGTCGCCTCGGTGTGGCCGGCGGCGACGCGCACGCCGGCCCCGGCGAGCGCCGCGATCGCGTCCCGCCCCACCCGCTCCGGCGCGAGCGTGACCACGACGACGCCCGCGCCGCCGGCCGTCAGCAGCGCGACGTCCTCGGCGTCGGGCGCGCGCATCAGCGCGGGGTCGTGCACGCCCTTGCGCAGCGGGTTGAGGAACGGCCCCTCGATGTGGACGCCGAGCACGCCCGGCGCGCCGGCGGCGATCGCCGCCCGAGCGGAGTCGAGCGCCCGCGCCATGGCGGCGCGCGTGTCGGTGATCAGCGTCGGCAGCAGGCCGGTGGTCCCGAAGCGGCGGTGCGCGGCAGCGATGGCGGCGAGGGCTTCGGGGCTCGGATCGTCGTTTAGCAGCACGCCGCCGCCGCCATTGACCTGCACGTCCACGAAGCCCGGCGCCAGAAGGCCGGCGAGCGGCTCCCGCGGGATCGCGGCGGGCAGATCGGCCGCGGCGGGCGCCGCCGTGATCCGGCCGTCCTCGATCACGACCGCGCGGCCTTCGTGGATAGCGTCGCCGTCGAACAGCCGGTCGGGAACGAGCGCGACCGCGCTCATGGCGCGGCTCCCGCGCCCATGCGGGCGAGCGCGATCGCGCCCTCCAGCGCGTCGCCCTGCGGCGCGACGAGCAGGCCTTGCGCCGCCGGGCTGAGTCGCGGCGCGTAAGGCCCGGACAGGCCGCCGACCAGCGCGACCGCGCCGGCGCCCCATGCGCCGAGCCGGACCACAAGCGCGGAGATCTCGATCGCTGCCTGCTCCAGCAGCTTTTCCGCCGCGGGGTCGGCGGCGGCGTGGGCGATCACCAGCGGGGCGAGCGTCCCGAACTCGGCCGGGCCGGCGCGCCCCACCCAGGCGACGGCGGCGTCCTGATCTCCGCCGACCCGCGCGAGAACGTCGTCCGCGAGCGGCCCGCGCGGCTCGATCCCGTCGGCGGCGCGAAGCGCGTGGCGCAGCGCGGCGCGGCCGAGCGGCGCGCCGCCGCCCTCGTCGCTGACCTCGAAGCCCCAGCCGCCGAGGCGGATCTCGCGGCCGTCGCGGCGGGCGTAGGCCACGCTGCCCGTTCCGAGGATGACGGCGCCGCCGTCGCCGCCGCCATGGGCGCCGAGGCAGGCGGCGGCGAAGTCGGTGGCGAGTTCGCGGCGGGCGAAGGGATGCGGCTCGGCGAGCGCGGCCTCGCGGCCCTCGTGCTGGCAGACGCCCGCGAGCGCGAGCCCGGCGTGGAGCCGCCCGAGGGCATCCTCCCCAAGCCCTCCGGCGCTGAGCGCCGCCTTGGCCGCCGCGACGCTGGCCTCGATCGCGGCCCGCGCGCCGCGGCGCGCGTTGGCGGCGCCCGCGAGGCCTTCGCCCACGAGGCGGCCGTCGGCGGTGCGGATGCGCGCGCGGCAGCGCGTGCCGCCGCCGTCGACGCCGAGATAGAGCGGCGCGCCGCCGGCGTTCACGACCCTACGCCCGCCGGGGACGGAAAAATGGCGAAATCGTGTGGAACCGCCGCGGCGTCGCCACGTTTGGACGACGAGGGCGCTGAAGGCGCCGGCGCGGGCCGGCGGGGGGACCTGATCATGATCGACCGCACACTCATCCGATTCGAACGCCGCCGCAGAGCCGCAGACTACAGCGCCTCGGCGGCTCTCGTCGCCTCCTGGGGCGTCGGTCTGTGGCTCGTGGTCAATCTGGTCGACGTCGCGCGCCTGCTGACCCACTGAGCGCCGGTTTCAGCCGACCAGCTTCAGGATCTGCCGCAGGGCCCCGGCGCCCACTGCGAGCATAATGACGATATAGCCGGCTATCCATAGCCTGCGTTCCAGCGCGCTTTCGCGCCCGGGCGTCTCGGGCGGCTCCCGCGTCACGACGCCCACAGCCAGGCCGCGCCGCGCACGCCCGACGAATCGCCGTGGACCGCCTGTCGGACCGGCGTGACGCAGACGTCGGAGAACACGTAAGGACGCATCAGAGCGGGCAGGGCCTCGTAGAGCTCCGCCACGTTCGACATGCCGCCGCCGAGCACGATCACGTCCGGGTCGAGGGTGTTGACGACGACGGCGAGGACGCGCGCGAGACGGCCGGCGTAGGCCTCCAGCGAGGCGCCGGCTTCTGCGTCGCCGGCGCGGGCGGCCTCGACGATCGCCTCGGCCTGCATCACGGCCCCGGTCGCGAGCGCGTGGGCCCGCGCGAAGCCGGGCCCGGACACGAAGCTCTCGACGCAGCCGCGCTTGCCGCACCAGCAGGCCGGGCCGGGCTGCTCCGAAACGCCCTGCGCCCAGGGCAGCGGGTTGTGGCCTATCTCGCCGGCGACCCCGTTGCGGCCGCGCCAGGGCCGGCCGCCGATGGCGATCCCCGAGCCGCAGCCGGTGCCGATGATGACGGCGCAGACCACCGCGGCGCCGGCGCCCGCGCCATCGGTCGCCTCGGAGACGGCGAAGCAGTTGGCGTCGTTCTCGATCCGCACCGGGCGGCCGAGCGCGAGCTCCAGATCGTCGCGCAGGGGCCGGCCGTTCAGCCAGGTGGAGTTGGCGTTGCGGACGAGCGCCGTCGCCGGCGACAGCGAGCCGGGGATGCCGACGCCGACCGTCGCCTTCCGTCCGGTGACGCTCTCGATGCCCTGGACGAGCGCCGCGGCGGCCCGGACGCCGCCGTCGTAATCGTCGCGTGGGGTCGCGATCCGCCGTCGCAGCAGCGTCTGGCCGGAATCGTCGAGCGCGATCGCCTCGATCTTCGTGCCGCCCCAGTCGAGTCCGATGAGCATGCCGGTTCAGGCGGCCTGATCGAGGCGCGACAGCGCGGAGCGGATGGCGGAGGCGAGCGTGCGCGAGGCGACGCCGGCGTCCGGCCGCACCAGCAGGCCGATCTCGGCGGGAGGCAGCGACGGCAGCCCCTCGGCCGCGCCGAGCCGGCGCCAGCCGGCGGGCATCGAGCTTTCCGCGACGCAGGTGACGGCGAAACCGGCGTTCACCGCCGACAGCAGCCCGTGCAGGCTCGACGAGGCGTAGGCGATCCGCCAGGGCCGCTCCACGCTTTCGAGCGCGCTCAGAATGACGTTGCGGAAGCGGCAGCCCTCCGAGAACAGGGCGAGCGGCAGCGGATCGCTGAGCTCCGGCCGATGGTCTGGCGGCGCGCACCACACCAGCGGCTCGTAGCGCAGCAGCTCGCCGGTCGGCCGCGCCGGATCGCGCGTGATGACTGCGACGTCGATGGCCGCCTGCGCGAGCTCCCGCTCCAGCCGCTGGCTGATGTCGCAGCGCACCTCGAGCTGGACGCGGGGATGGGCCGCGACGAAGCGGTTGAGCAGCAGGGCGCCGAACGGCTCCACATAGTCGTCCGGCATGCCGAGCCGCACGCGCCCCTGCAGGCTCTCGCCGCCGAGCGCGAGCCGCGCCTCGTCCTCGACCTGAAGCAGCCGGCGGGCGTAGCCGAGCAGCACGGAGCCCATTTCGGTCGGGGCCGCGCCGCCGCGGCCGCGGTCGAGCAGACGGTGGCCGAGCTCGGCCTCCAGCGTCGCGATCTTGGCGCTGACGGCGGACTGCGTGCGGCCGAGCCGGTTGGCCGCGGCCGTGAAGCCGCCGGTGTCCACGACGGCGATGAGCGTCGCGAGCGCGTCGAGATCGAGATGTCGTGTCATCGCCGGCCTCCGGGCGGTCCGCGCGGGACCGTACCGTTCACCATAGCGCGGCGGCGTACGGCCCGCGAGCGGCCCCGTTCCGGCGGCCGCGCACGGCCCCGTTGCGCGCCGCGCGCTTGACGTCGCGGCTTCGGGGCGCGATGGAGCGTCCGGCGACCGCCACAATCTGCGAGGAGAAGCCATGTCGTTCACGCTCGCAAAGACCGAACGTCTCGCCGCGATCCTGTCGCAGAGTCCGGTGATCCCGGTTCTCACCTTCGAGGACGCCGCGAGCGGCGTCGAGACCGCCAAGGCGCTCCGCGACGGCGGCCTCAAGGTGCTCGAGGTCACGCTGCGCACGCCCGCCTCCATGGAGGCGCTCAAGGCGATCATCGACGAGGTCGAGGGCGTGACCGTCGGCGCCGGCACGGTGCTGGAGCCCGAGCATGTGCAGGACGCGGTCCGCGTCGGCGCGGCCTTCCTGATCAGCCCCGGCGTCAGCTCGCGGCTGCTCGCCGCCGGCTCCGAGGCGCCGGTGCCGTTCATGCCGGGCGTCGCGACCGCCTCAGAGGCGATGCAGCTCGCCGAACGCGGAGCGACCTTCGCGAAGTTCTTCCCCGCCGGTCCCGCCGGCGGCCCCGACTACCTCAAGGCGCTCGTCGCGCCGCTGCCGGACCTGCATTTCGTGCCGACCGGCGGCATCACGCTCAAGAACGCGCAGGACTATCTCGCCGTCCGCAACGTCGCGGCGGTGGGCGGCTCCTGGGTCGCGCCGACGGACGCGATCCGCAACGGCGACTGGGCCGCGATCCGGGCGCTCGCCAAGGAGGCGTCCGCGCTGAAGGCGCGGTAGTCCGCTCGCCTTGCGGCGGGGGCGCCGCAACCCTACGTCCGACATCCAAGAACGATGATCGGAGGCAGCCCCCGTGCTCGACGCCAAGAAGATTCTCGACCAGTTCCTCGGCGCCGGGAGCGGCTCCGGGCCGTCCCGCGGCGGCGGGCTCGGCGGAGCCGTGGGCGACGCGCTGGCGAAGATCGGCGGACCGCAGACGCCGGCGCGCCCCGGCCAGCCGTCGCAGCCGTCCGCGGGCGGGGGCGGCGTTGGCGACATCCTCGGCGGCCTGACCAAGGGCGGTCTCGGCGGCGTCGCCGGCGGCGCGCTCGCGGGAACGCTCGCCTCCGTGCTTCTCGGCGGCAAGGGCGGCAAAACCGTCAAGAAGCTCGGCGGCTCGGCCGTCCAGCTCGGCGGCCTCGCGATTCTGGGCGGGCTCGCCTACAAGGCGTGGCAGAACTACCAGCAGAAGCAGGCGCCGCAGCCGGGCGCTCCCTACCCCTATCCGCAGGTCGAGCATCACGCGCCTCAGGCGCAGAACGCGCCTGTCGAGGTGACGCCGCCGCCGTCCTCCACCCCGTTCACCCCGTCGAGCCAGGCCGAGGAGCAGCAGCTCGGGCTGCTGCTGATCCGCGCGATGATCGCCGCCGCCCGCGCGGACGGAAAGATCGACCGCGAGGAGATCGCCAAGATCCGCGAGGCGCTGAAGGCGGCCGGCTCGGAGGACGACGAGGAGAACTTCCTGCTGGAGCATCTCGGCCAGCCGGACGATCTCGACGCCATCGCCGCCGAGGCGCAGGGGCCCGAGCTCGCCTCCGAGGTCTGGCTCGCCGCCCGCCTCACGATCGAGCCCGACACGTCCGGCGAGCGCTACTTCCTGGAAACGCTCGCGTCGAAGCTCAAGCTCGACCGGGAGCTCGTGGCCCATCTCGAAGCGACCGCCGCGCAGGCCAAGCAGGGCGGCGTCACGACGGGTTGAGGCGTCGTTTCCGGCTGATAACGACATGTTGAACGCAAGTCGGTCGTCGTCGAGCCGCTAGAGGAACCGAAGCGCCGTGTCGTCAGTTGTCCTGCCGAGAGACATGAAGGAGGCAGGAATGCTGAAGAACATTCTGAAGGTTCTGTTCATGGGCTGGATCACGAAGAAGTTCGCGCAGCGCAGCGCGCGCCGCCGGCCCCGTTACAATCACTGATCAGCGTCGTTTCGTGCGACATCGGAAGGCCCGGGGCGACGCCCCGGGCCTTCGCTGTTTTTCCCGGCCGCGGCGCGTCGCGCAGGAACCATGAGCCCAGCCGCGGAGTTGCCCTCGGCGCTCCGGTCAAGCCGCATGCGAGGAGATCATCATGTCCGAAACGCCCGTCACCCCGAAGCTGCGCGAGCGCGCCAGGAAGCTCTGGATCGACGCCGGTTCCCCGGAAGGCCGCGAGGCCGACTATCTGGAGCGCGCGAAGGAACTGGCGGGGCTCGAATCGAACCCTGAGGCCGGGCTCGAGCCGAACCCGCTGGCCGACGGCGTGGTGACGCCGGCCGAGCGCGGCCAGCCGGTCGAGGAGGCCAAGCTGCAGGAGAACCTGGGCGAGTTCCCGGGGCTGCAGACCGACCGCGGAGACCGCGAACAGACGCCCGACCGCGAGTGAGGACCGACCTCCTCAGGCCGCCGCCCGCGTCCGGGGAACATCGGCGGTAGCCATCGCCGCGATCAGCCGCGCCACGGCCGCCAGCGGCGGCGGCACAAGCGGCAGGCGCACGGCTGGCGACAGGCGCGGGTCGGCGGTCGCCAGCGCGGCTTTGACGAGCGAGGCGCAGGGCTTGCGTCCGAGAAGGCCGACCAGCGCGGCCAGCCCGCGGTGAAGATCGACGGCGCGCTTGAAGTCGCCGTCGCGACACGCCGCGGCAAACGCAGCGCAGGCCGCAGGCGCGAGGTTCGCCGCGGCGGACACGACGCCGTCTCCGCCCGCGAGGTGGAAGGACAGGGCTGAGGCGTCATCCCCCGTCAACCAGACGAAAGCGCCGCCGGATCGGCGCTTCCGCTCGGCGAGCCGTTCCGCACAGCCCGCCATGTCGGCGAAGCCGATCACGCCGGGAAGCTCCTGAAGCCGCCATGCGCTCGCAGGCTCCACGTCGATCGCCGCGCGGCGCGGGTCCGCGGCGGCGATGACCGGAAGCACGGCGGCCTGCGCGATATCCTCGAAGTGCCTGATCACGCCGCGCTGGGTCGGACGGCTGTACCAGGGCGTCACCACCATCGCCGCGTCGGCTCCCGCCTCCTTGGCGGCGCGCGCCAGTTCGACCGCTGCCCGCGTTCCGCAGGCGCTGACGTCGGCGATCACCGGCGTGCGTCCCGCCGAGGCCTCGACCGCGACCGCGACGACGCGCGACCGCTCGGCGAACGTCAGGGTCGCGCCCTCGCCGACCGCCCCGCAGCACACCAGCCCGCCGACGCCCTGCGCCAGCAGCCTGCGGGCGTGAAGGTCGACCGCGGCCTCGTCGAGATGGCGGCCGTCGGAGGTGAAAAAGCTCGGCAAGGCCGCGATGCAGCCGCCGATCCCGGAACGAACGCCGCGCATGGCGTCACATCTTTAGCGCGACAGGGGCCGTCGCGATCGCGACGGAGCCGGGCATCGACCCGGTTTCTTCCGCCACATAGGCGATCGCGGAATCGCGGTCGCGGAAGATGCCGCCGCCGCGGCCATGGGTCTCGACGGCGAGCCACCAGCCTTCCGGGCTCTGCCCGACGATGAATTCGGGACGGCTGGCCGCGTCGACGCGGATCAGTTGCGGAGGTTCGGTAACGTAGGGCATCGAAGCCTTCGGGTGACGCGATCCGTCTGGGGACCGCGCCACGAAGGTCGTCGCCCGCCCGTAAGGAATCGAGGGTGCCGTATGGCCCGCCGCGTTGGGATCGCGTTGGGCCCGCTCCGATCAGCCCGGCCGGCGGCTGCTCAGGAAGTCGCCCATCCGCGCCAGCGCGCGGGCGATGTTCTCGGCCGAATTGGCGTAGGACAGGCGGATGTAGCCTTCGCCGTGCACGCCGAAATCGGGCCCGCCGATGGTGGCGACGCCGGTCTCCTCCAGCAGGGCGGACGCGAGCGGCTTCGCCTTCCATCCGGTTTCGCCGACATTGGGGAAGGCGTAGAACGCGCCCTTCGGGGAGACCGAACTCACGCCCGGCAGCTTGTTCAGCCCCTCGGTCACCAGCTTCCGGCGGCGGTCGAACTCCTCGCGCATATGCGCGACCGCGTCCTGCGGCCCGTCGAGCGCCGCTATGCCGGCGAACTGCGTCGGGGCGTTGACGCAGGACCATGCGTTCACCGCGAGCTTGCGCACGTTCTCGTACAGCGTCTTCGGCCAGACCGACCAGCCCAGCCGCCAGCCGGTCATGGCGTAGGTCTTGGACCAGCCGTTCAGCACGATCAGCCGGTCGCGGATCTCGGGATAGGCCAGCAGCGTGCGGTGCTCGAGCCCGTCGAAGACGAGCTGGTCGTAGATCTCGTCCGACATCAGCGCCACGTTCGGATGCGCCGCGAGCCCTTTCACGAGCTTGTCGATCTCGGCGGCGGGAGTGACGCCGCCGGTCGGGTTGCCGGGCGAGTTGATGATGATCAGCCGCGTCTTCGGCGTGATCAGCGCCAGCAGCTCCTCCGCCGAGAAGGCGAAGCCGTTCTCCTCGCGCGCGGGGACCGGGATCGGAGTCGCGCCGGTGTGCTCGATCATGGAGCGGTAGATCGGGAAGCCGGGGTCCGGATAGAGAATCTCCGCGCCCGGCTCGCCGAACAGCCGGATGGCGGCGTACATCGTCACCTTGCCGCCGGGCACGATCATCACGAGGTCCGGATCGACCTCGACGCCGAACCGGCGGTGGAGATCGCGGGCGACCGCCTCGCGCAGCGGAAGGATGCCGACGGACGGCGTGTAGCCGTGCTGGCCGTCGCGGAGCGCCTTGACCGCCGCCTCGACCACATGCGGCGGCGTTGGGAAGTCCGGCTGGCCGATGCCGAGATTGACGATGTCGCGGCCCTGCGCGGCGAGGGCCGTCGCGCGGGCGAGCACGGCGAAGGCGTTCTCCTCGCCGATGCGGTCGAACGCCGCGACGGTCGTGAGCGAGGTCATAGGCTGCTCCGGATGCACGGTTGTGTGAGGCGCAGGGAACGGAAGCGCCCTTGGCGAGTTGTTCGGATGAAGACGGTCGACAACTCGACCGCGCGGCGCATCTCAGCCGCTCAACCGCACATCAAGTCAAGGAGGTCAGCAATGGCCAACCGTCTCGACGGACGGAAAGTCGCGATTCTCGCGACCAACGGATTCGAGGAGATCGAACTCTCCGCCCCGGCGAAGGCGCTCCGGGACGCGGGCGCCGAGGTGAAGGTCGTCAGTCCCGAAGCCGGCTCCATTCAGGGATTCCAGCACGATCGGCCGGGGGCCACCGTCCCCGTCGATGTGACCCTCGACGCCGCGGATCCCGCGGCGTTCGACGCCCTGCTCATTCCAGGCGGGCTGTTCAACCCCGACGCCCTGCGGCAGGACGAAGCCGCACTGCGCTTCGCCTCCGCCTTCTTCGACGGCGGCAAACCCGTCGCCGCGATCTGTCACGGACCCCAGGTGCTGATCTCGGCGGGGCTGGTGAAGGGCCGCCGGATGACCGGCTACGCCGCCATCCAGGTCGACCTGAAGAACGCCGGCGCGGACGTCAGCGACGAGCCCGTGGTCGTCGACCAGGGGCTAGTGACGAGCCGCAACCCGGACGACATCCCGGCCTTCAACGCCAAGGTCATCGAGGAATTCGCGGAAGGCCGCCATTCCGGCCAGTCGCGGTCCGCCGCCTGATCGACGTCAACCGACCTTGAGCACTTCGCCGGGCGCGACCCCGTAGCGGTCCAGTTCGGCCTGCGAGACCGGCTGCAGCCGCGCGCTGGGCACCGCCCTGCCGAACGGTATCGCCCGCCGGGCGGACAGCTCGTCCGCGATCGCTGCGACCCACGAGCCGCCGGTGCGCTGCGGGCCCGGCAGATTCACCACCGGAACGGTCAGCTTCCAGCCGGCCGGTCCACCTTCAAGAGCAGTCATTCCGCCTCCCTTGGCGCGTCGTTTTCTCCCGACGCCCACGGTATGGCCCAGAGACGAAAGAGAAAAGCCATGAAGACCTTCGTTCGCGCCGCCACCTGCGCCCTGTTCGCCGCCAGCGTCGTCGCCGCGCCCGCCGCGATGGCGCAGACCTCGCCGTCCGCGACCTCGACCGGCGGCGCCACCTTCGAGAAGGACCGCGCCGAATCCGACGCCGCCCGCGAGGGCCAGACCACCGCTCCGATGGGCAAGTCTTCGGTCCGCGGGCCGGGCGACAACGCCAAGGCGACCGGCGGCGAGCGCGCGCTCAAGGATCGCGCCGAGTCCGACGCCACGCGCAAGCACGAGACCGCCACGCCGCATGGTGCCGGCTCCGCTCCGAAGGACGGCAAGCCGCTGGGTCCGACCAACAACCGCAGCTGACGCGCCCCACGCGCGGCAGAAGGCGCCCGTCCCGCAGCCGCGGGGCGGGCGCTTTCACGTTCAAACGATCGTCCGCCGCCTGCACTTGAGTTCCGGCGGCTTGATACGGCGCGACCGTCCGGGCATTGTCCCGCTCCCGCCGCGCCGCTCCGGCGCCAGTCGTTCCGCCTTCGCCGGGGTCGCGATCGATGCTTTTCCTTGCGTCACGTTTCGTCAGGCGGCCATGACGCGCGCCGACGATCCGCCGCTCGGCCCCGTGGTCGACGCCGCGCCCGCCCGCCGGCCTGAGCCGGTCACGCTCGCGGGGCGGCATGTGGTGGTGGCGCCGGTCGAGCCTGCGAAGGACGCGGCCGAGCTGTTCGCGGCCACCTCGGGGCCCGAGCACGCCCGGCTGTTCGCCTATCTCTTCACCGGCCCGTTCGCGGACGAGGCCGCCTTCCGCGCCGACATCGACGCTTCCGTGGCGTCGCCCGACGTCGTTCCGCTCGCGATCCGCGACGCGCGCTCCGGGCGGACCGTCGGGCGCGCGAGCTACATGCGGATCGAGCCGCGGCACCGGGTCGTCGAGGTCGGCTCGATCCTGTTCACGCCCGCGCTCCAGCGCACCCCGGCTGCGACCGAGGCGATGTACCTGATGGCGCGCCACGCCTTCGAGGATCTCGGCTACCGGCGCTACGAGTGGAAGTGCGACGCGCTCAACGCGCCGTCGCGCGCCGCCGCCGCGCGCTTCGGCTTCCGGTTCGAGGGCGTGTTCGCCAAGCACATGATCGTTCGGGGCCGCAGCCGCGACACGGCGTGGTTCGCGATCACCGACGACGACTGGCCGCGCGTGATGGCGGCTTTCGAGCGGTGGCTCGACCCCGCGAACTTCGGTCCGGACGGCGCCCAGAAGCGCCGGCTGGACGACATCAGGGCGGCGCTCTGAGCCTCATCGGCCCGCCGCCCTCTCACTCCCGGGACCTGCGCATGCACATTCTCATCATCGGCGCCGCCGGCATGATCGGCCGCAAGCTCACCGAACGTCTGGCGCGCGACGGCGCGCTCAACGGGCGGCCGATCGAACGGCTCGACCTCGTCGACGTGGCGGCGCCGAAGGCCCCCTCGGGCGTGGCGTTCGAGGTCGACGTCGCCGCCGCCGACCTGTCCGAGCCCGCTGTCGCCGCGCGGCTCGTCGCCGACAAGCCCGACGTGATCTTCCATCTCGCGGCCATCGTCTCGGGCGAGGCCGAGGCCGACTTCGACAAGGGCTACCGGATCAACCTCGACGGCACGCGCTTCCTGCTGGAGGCGATCCGGCAGGCGTCCTACGTCCCACGGCTGGTGTTCACGTCGTCGATCGCGGTGTTCGGCGCGCCGTTCCCGGCCTCGCGCGTGCCCGACGACTTCAACCTGACGCCGCTCACCTCCTACGGAACCCAGAAGGCGATCTGCGAGCTGCTGCTCGCCGACTACACCCGCAAGGGCTTCGTGGACGGCGTCGGCCTGCGCTTTCCGACCATCGTCGTGCGGCCCGGCGCGCCGAACAAGGCGGCCTCGGGCTTCTTCTCCGGCATCATCCGCGAGCCGCTGTCGGGCATCGAGGCGGTGCTGCCGGTCGGCGACGACGTCCGGCACTGGCTGGCGAGCCCGCGCGCGGCGGTGGGCTTCCTCGTCCACGCGGCCGGCCTCGACGGCGCCGCGATCGGCCCGCGCCGCAACATCACGCTGCCGGGCGTGGAGGTGACGGTGGGCGAGATGATCGAGGGGCTGAAGAAAGTCGCGGGCGAGACGGTCGCGAGCCGCATCCGCCGCGAGCCGGACCCGGCCGTGTCGAAGATCATCTCCGGCTGGCCCGAGGCGTTCGAGGCCAAGCGCTCGCTGGAGCTCGGCTTCACGGCCGACGCCGACTTCGAGGCGATCGTGCGCGCCCATATCGAGGACGAACTCGAAGGCTCGTTCGTGGAGTGAGACGACGGCTCAGGCGGCGTCCGCCGCCCGAGCCGTCGCGTCCGCGATCGTCTCGCGCAGGATCTCGGCGAGCCGCGCGACCGCCGGCGCCGGATGCGCCTCCGCCCGGTGCAGCGCGAGCCGCACATCGGCCAGCGGCGGCAGGCCGGCGCGGGCGGGATCGAGCGGCGCGAGCCCGCGCGGCAGGCCGAGCGGCGTGCGCAGCGTGACGCCGAGGCGGGCTTCCGCCGCGGCCCACAGGCCCGCGAGGCTCGGGCTGGTGAAGGCCACGCGCCAAGCGATCCCTGCGCGATCGAGCGCCGCGACGCCGGCGCTGCGGAAGATGCAGGGCAGGTCGAAGGCGACCAGCGGCAGAGGCTCGCCGTCCCACAGGCGCCGGGACGCGCCGGGCGCGCCGATCCAGACCAGCGGCAGCGCGCCGACCGTTTCGGCCCGGCCGTCGGGCTCGCCGCTCTCCCAGGCGAGCGCGAGGTCGAGGTCGCCGGCGCCGACGCGCGCGATCAGCTCGGCGTTGCGCTCCGCCCGCACCTCGATGCGCACCTTCGGATGGGCGCGGGCGAAACGCGCGAGCACGGCGGGCAGCCACGCCTCCGCGAAATCCTGCGACAGGCCGAGCCGCACCCAGCCCTCCAGGTCCGGGCGGCCGACCCGGTCCACGGCTTCGTCGTTCAGTTCGAGGATGCGGCGGGCGTAGCCGAGCAGCACTTCGCCGGCGTCGGTCAGAGCGAGGCCGCGGCCGGATTTGCGGGTCAGCGGAGTCCCGACGCGCTCCTCCAGCTTCTTGAGCTGGGCGCTGACGGCCGACTGCGACCGCCCGAGCCGGTCCGCCGCCCTGGCGAAGCTGCCGAGCGCGAAGCCCTCCGCGAAGATCCGGAGGCTGTCGATGTCGAGGTTGGGCCGCATTACCTTTGATCTCAAAAATCCGAATGATGAGTCAAAAACAATCTGATTATCGGGTCAATTCATCGGCGCTAACGTCGTCTTCGTCAAGCCGCTCCAGCGGCCCCAACACGGAGACCACGTCATGGCCGCCATCGATTTCGATCGTCTTTCGCCCGCCGGCGGGCGCGTTCGCGTCGAGCCGCTCGGCGTCGCCGTGGCCCTCGTCGCGCTGGCGTTTCTGGCGCTGTTCGCGAGCTGGGGCGCCGATCCCGCGGCGTGGGGCGTCGAGCGCCCGTCGCTGATCGACGCCGCCGGCTGGGCTGGCCTGACGGCGTGAGGCCGCCTCAGTCCGGCAGCGCGAACTGCAGCATCAGCGTGCGCTGCAGCAGCGAGAAGTTGTTGTCGGAGACGACGGTGATCACCGTCACGCCCGAGGCGTCCCGGTGCGCCGAGACGCCCTCGAAATTGTCGATCGTCTGGATCAGCGAGGCGGTCATCAGCACCGGCCCGTCGACGACGGCGCCGGGCCGCATGTCCGCCTCGTCCAGCCGCCGCATCCGGATCGTGAGCGAGAACGGCGGCACGTAGCGGCGCTCCAGCAGCACGAAGCCGCCGCCCGGCAGCCGGGCGAGATCGGTCGGCGAGAAATCCTCGGTTCGCCGGACGGAGAAGGCGAACGGCCTCTTCGCGCCGACCACGAAGGCGCGGTTGTCGCCGTTCGCGTCGAGGAACTTCTCCGCCACCATCAGCAGCGCGCCGCCCTGGGTCGTGGCGATGGCCTCGAAGCCTTCGTTGAACGGCGCCTTTCGCGCCTCCTCGGGCAGCGCGACGCGCCGTCCCGGTCCCGCCCGCCCATCCTTTTCCAGAGCGAAGCGCAGAACCTCGTTCACGCGCTCCGAGGCGATCCAGGCGCTCGACCCCCGAATTTCGAGCGCTTCGGTGTCGGAGCCGCGCCGGCCGGGCAGGGGGCCGCGCGGCCCGCGGATCGGCTCCCGCGTGACGTCGCCGACGCCGGCGAGCGCGCGGCCGTCATAGACGAGCGCGCCGCGGAACCAGTTACCGCGGTCGCTGATGGCGGTGAAGCGCCGGCCGTCCTCCGACAGGCGCAGGCCCGAAAGTCCGCCGAAGGCCGGATCGGTCGAAGTGAGGCGCAGGCCGCCGAGAAACACCAGCTCGCCATAGCGGGCGCCGGCCGGCGTGCCGATGTCGAAGCGGTCGATCCGCGTCGCGGCCACGTCGATCGCGGTCTCCTGCGCCCGCGCGGCTTCGGACGGGAATGCGAGAGCGATCCCGAACAGCGCGGCGACGGCCGTGAGAAAGCGCCGCACAGACGTCAGTGGCGGGTGCGGCGCGCCGGCGGCGCGTCGTCGAACAGTTCGGCGAGCTTCTCGGTCATCACCCCGCCAAGCTCTTCGGCGTCCACGATCGTGACCGCGCGGCGGTAGTAGCGCGTGACGTCGTGGCCAATGCCGATCGCGATCAGCTCGATCGGCGAGCGCGTCTCGATCTCCTCGATCACGCGGCGCAGGTGCTTTTCAAGGAAGTTGCCGGCGTTGACCGACAGCGTCGAGTCGTCGACCGGCGCGCCGTCCGAGATCACCATCAGGATGCGCCGCTGCTCGGGCCGCCGCAGCAGGCGCTCATGCGCCCAGGCCAGGGCCTCGCCGTCGATGTTCTCCTTCAGCAGCCCCTCGCGCATCATCAGGCCGAGGTTCTTGCGCGTGCGCCGCCAGGGCGCGTCGGCGGCCTTGTAGATGATGTGGCGCAGGTCGTTGAGGCGGCCCGGCGCCATCGGCTTGCCCGAGGCGAGCCACTGCTCGCGCGACTGGCCGCCCTTCCAGGCGCGGGTGGTGAAGCCGAGAATCTCGACCTTCACGCCGCAGCGCTCCAGCGTGCGGGCCAGAATGTCGGCGCAGGTGGCCGCGACCGTGATCGGGCGGCCGCGCATGGAGCCGGAATTGTCGAGCAGCAGCGTGACGACCGTGTCGCGGAACTCGGTGTCGCGCTCGCGCATGAAGGTGAGCGCGCTCAAGGGGTCGACCACCACGCGCGACAGCCTCGCCGGGTCGAGCACGCCCTCTTCGAGATCGAAGTCCCAGGAGCGGCTTTGCTGCGCCAGCAGCCGGCGCTGCAGCCGGTTGGCGAGCCGCCCGACGACGCCCTGAAGCGCCGAGAGCTGCTTGTCGAGATGGGACCGGAGCCGCGCGAGCTCGTCCGGATCGCACAGCTCTTCGGCCAGCGCCTCCTCGTCGAACTTGGTGGTGAAGGCGGAATACTCGAGCCGCTCGCGTTCGTTGCGCTTGTCGTCGGCGGGCCGCCACGGTTCGGTCGCCTCCTCGGCTTCCCCGAGTTCGTCGTCGTCCGGCGCGTCGGTCGGCGGCGCGTCGGCCGCCTCCATCTGCTCGGCGTCGTCGTCGATCTCGGAGGAGGAATCGGTCTCCGAGGGATCGGCGCCGTCGTCGACGTCTTCGGGCGCGTCGGCGGCCTCGCCGTCCTGCGGGGGCGCGTCCTCGCCGTCGGGATCGCCTTCCTCCTCGCTGTCCTGCCGTTCGGCGGCGAGCTCCTCGCCCATGTCGAGCGACGACAGCAGCTCGCGGATCGTGCGGGCGTAGGCGTCCTGATCCTCGAGCACGCGGTCGAGGCGGGCGAGATCGCCGCCGGCCTTGTCCTCGATCCAGGGCCGCCACAGCTCGACCAGTTTCTGCGCGGCCTCCGGCGGCTTCCGCCCGGTCAGCTTCTCGCGCACCAGCAGCGCGACGGCGTCCTGCAGCGGCGCGTCGGCCCGGTCGGTGACCTCGGCGTAGGGGCCGCGGTGGTAGCGGTCGTCCAGCATGGCGGCGATGTTGTCGCCGGTCCCGGTCATGCGGCGGGCGCCGATCGCCTCGACCCGGGCCTGCTCGACGGCGTCGAACACGGCGCGCGCCTCCGTGCCCTGAGGCGCGAGCCGGGCGTGGGTGGCGTTGTCGTGGCAGGCGAGACGCAGCGCCATCGAATCGGCGTGGCCGCGCAGGATCGCGACGTCCTGAGGGGTGAGGCGGCGGGGCGGCTCCGGCAGGCGGGCGCGGTCGGGCGTCAGCGACGGCCGCTCGGAGGCGTAGACGACCTCGATCTCAGGCTCGCCGGAGATCGCGCGCAGGCAGCCGGCCACCGCCCGCTTGAACGGCTCGGCGGGCGGCGCGACCTTCTCGCCGGGTTTGCGGTTGGATCCGGACATGGGACGCCTCCGCTAATGCGCCGCGCGCTGGGGGGCGAGGGCGGTTTGAAACATGCGAACGATCTCCTCGACGCCGAGCGTGAAGAAGCCGCCCTGGCCTGCGTCGAAGGCGTTCCGCCAGACGCGGTAGCCGCCGTCGAAGCCATCGGGGATCGGAGCGTCGCCCTCGCGCCGCAGCAGGCTCGGGAGCAGCGCCTCAATGGCGATCGGTGCGTGCTCCACGAGCCGGGGCGCCAGCGCGCCCGTCTCCGGATCCGGCAACGGCGCGTCTACGATCGAGACGGACGCCACCGTCGTCGCGCCGGCGATGTCGATCCGGCCGATCACGACCCGCGAGCTCGGAAGCTGCGCGCCGCGATAGCTCCACGCATGTCCGGGAGCGATATCCGCCGCGGTCGCCATGAGGTCTCCAGCGCTCGCGCCGCGCGTCAGCTCATCGCCACGTTGACCGCGCTCTCCGGCAGCTCGCGGCCGAAGCAGCGCTGGTAGAACTCGGCCACCAGGCTGCGCTCCAGCTCGTCGCACTTGTTCAGGAAGGTGAGGCGGAACGCGAAGCCGGCGTCGCCGAAGATGTCGGCGTTCTCGGCCCAGGTGATCACGGTGCGCGGGCTCATGACGGTCGAAAGGTCGCCGTTGATGAAGGCCTGCCGGGTCAGGTCGGCGAGGCGCACCATCTTGGACACGGTGTCCCGGCCGCCCTTCTCGCGCTGGTAGAGCGGCGACTTGGCCAGCACGATGTCCACCTCCCGGTCGTGGGCGAGGTAGTTCAGCGTGGTGACGATCGACCAGCGGTCCATCTGGCCCTGGTTGATCTGCTGGGTGCCGTGATAGAGGCCGGACGTGTCGCCGAGGCCGACCGTGTTGGCCGTCGCGAACAGGCGGAAGGCCGGGTGCGGGCGGATGACCCGGCGCTGGTCGAGCAGCGTCAGCTTGCCGGACTGCTCCAGCACGCGCTGGATCACGAACATCACGTCCGGGCGGCCGGCGTCGTACTCGTCGAACACCAGCGCCACGTTGTTCTGCAGCGCCCAGGGCAGGATGCCGTCGCGGAACTCGGTCACCTGCAGCCCGTCCTTGACCACGATCGCGTCCTTGCCGATCAGGTCGATGCGGCTGACGTGGCTGTCGAGGTTCACGCGCACGCAGGGCCAGTTCAGCCGCGCCGCCACCTGCTCGATATGAGTCGACTTGCCGGTGCCGTGGTAGCCCGTGACCATGACGCGGCGGTTGCGCGCGAAGCCCGCGAGGATCGCGAGCGTGGTGTCGTGGTCGAACAGGTAGTCGGGATCGAGATCCGGCACGGCGCCGTGGGATTCGCTGAACGCCGGAACCTCGAGGTCGCTGTCGATGCCGAACGTCTGGCGCACCGAGACCTTCATGTCGGGCGTCGGAGCGGGGGCGTCGGCGGACGTTTCAAGAGCGACGGTGGTCATGGAGCCTCCAGGCGGACCCGCACGTCGTGATGCGGGGTCCGGCGGCGCGCGGGCGCGCGGAAAGTGCGGTCAGGTCAGCAGAAGCCGGCGGATCGAAGATAGTTATAGGCTTGGATGATCTCGCGCAATTTGTCCTCTGCGCCGCGATCGCCGCCGTTGGTGTCGGGATGGAACCGGATCAGCAGCTCCTTGTAGCGGGCCCTGATCTCCTCGCGCGACGCGCCGGCGCCGAGATTGAGCGCCTCGAGCGACTTGAGCTCGACCTTGCGCACCTCGCGCTTCGGCTTCTCCGGGCGCGGCGTCGCGCCCTGTTCGCCGAACAGGTCGAAATTGTCCTCGAAGACGTGGTCGCCCGCCCAGCCGCGGTTGCGGCCGCGACGGCCGCTCCCGGCCTTGGCGCGGGCCTCCGGCGTCGCGGTCGCGCCGTTCTGGCCCATCTGCCAAGTCGGCCGGTGACCCGTCTGGCTGTCCTTCTGGTACGCGATCACGGCGTCGTCGGACATGCCGGAGAAGAAATTGTAGTTCTGATTGTAGGCGCGCACATGCTCGAGGCAGTAGCGCCAGTACTCGTTCTCGCGGTCGCGTCCCTTGGGCGCGCGATGGACGCCCGGCTGGCGGCAGCCGGGATGGTCGCAGCGCGGCGTCTGCGGCTGCGGCCGCTCCGCCGTCGCCTTCGAGACGCGGATTCTATCGAACCAGGGGCTGTCGAGCTTCATCACGGGGTCATTATGGGTGGGGCGACGGGAGGGAACAAGAACGCGGACTGCAAACCCGCTGAGGCGTGATGCGGGCTTGACGCGGGAGCCGGCCGCAGTCCTGATCCGCGCTGCTTCGCGACGTGAGGGAGGAAGCGCCATGACGGTCCGCGCGCGCATCGAGGCCAAGCTGACGCAGGCCTTCGCCCCCATCCGGCTCGAGGTGATCGACGAGAGCCACCTCCATGCGGGGCACGCCGGCGCGCGGCCCGAGGGCGAGACCCATTTCCGCGTGCGGCTGGTGTCGCAGGCGTTCTCCGGCGTCGGCCGGGTCGACCGCCACCGCCGGGTCAACGCGCTGCTGGCCGAGGAGCTCGCAGGCCCCGTCCACGCGCTCGCGATCGACGCCCGCGCGCCGGAGGAGCCGGGCCGGCCCTGAGGCCCGCGCCTGACCCTTACTCCCGGACGACCTTGACCTTGGCTCCGGCCCGCAGCGGTTCGCCCGGCGCGAAGCCGTTCAGCACCGCGAAGCGCTCGACGGCGCGGTCCGGGAGCGCCATGCGGGCGGCGAAGGTGGCGTCGGTCTCGCCCGGACGCACGGTCTCGGTCTCGATCCGGAGCGGCCGCGCGCTGTCGATCTCGGCCTGCGACAGCCGGCGGAACGAGGACAGCGAGGCGCGGAAGCCGGCGTCGATCTCGGGCGTCAGCTCGCGCGCGGCGAAGATCAGGCGGTAGACGTCGGCGCCGAACTTCACCGCCACGAAGCGGAAGGTCCATTCGCTGCCCTTGGCGACGATGGTCACCGCCTCCATGCCGTTGATGTCGAGCCGCTCCACCGGGCCGGGCTCGGTGCCCTCGATCCAGCCCTCCTGGATGTAGCCGTCGAGGCTCTGGCCCGAGCCGAGGCGGGCGGCGTCGAGACGGAGCGCGCGGCCGTCCGGGGCGACGCCGAGCAGCGCCTCGGAGCCGTTCTCGAAGATGAAGCCCTCGGGCGCCATGAAGGTGAAGCCGAGGCGCGGGTGCAGGAAGCGGCGGCCGCGGGCGTAGCCCTGGGAGGGGTCGTCGCCGTAGACGAGGCCGTCGAGCGCGGCGAGGTAGCGGTCGCGGTCCCGCTCGCCGAGGCCCGGCGCGCCGATCTGGCGCGCGGCCGACACCGCGAGCTGCACGCGTTCGGGCGTCGACGGATGGGTCGACAGGAAATCGAGGCCGGGCTGCGCCGGCTTCTGGCCGAGCGCCGCGCTGCGCAGCTCGGTCTGGCGGCCCATCGACAGCAGGAAGCGCGACGCGCCGTAGGGGTCGAAGCCGGCGCGGGCGATGTTCTGCACGCCGATGCGGTCGGCCTCGAGCTCCTGCGAGCGCGAGAAGCTCGCGAGCGACAGCTTGCTCTTGGCGAGCGCCACCGCGCCGGCCTCGCGGTCCTCCAGCACGTCCGACACCACGCGGCTGACGAGCACGGCCTTGCGCTCCTCGTCGGCGCGCTGGAAGGCGTGGCGCGCGGTCACGTGCGCCATCTCGTGCGCCAGCACCGCGGCCACTTCGGAGGTGTCGTTCGCGATCGCGAGCAGGCCGCGCGTGACGTAGAGGCTGCCGTTCGGCAGCGCGAAGGCGTTCACGAGCGGCGAATTCAGCAGGGTCACCTTGTAGCGCAGGTCCGGCCGGTCGGAGGTCGCGGCCAGCCGGTCGGCCACGCTGTTCAGCAGCGCGGTGAGCTCGGGCTTGTCATAGACGCCGCCATAGGCCGCGGCGATGCGGGCCTGCTCCTGGCTGACCGCCGTCGGGGGGCCCACGACCTTGGGCGCGGACGGCGGGACGATCGGCTGGGGCGCCGGCTTCTCGGCGTTGAAGCTGCCGCAGCCCGCGAGCGCGGCGAGGCAGACGATCGCAAGTGCGCCTCGTCCGAAACACCGCATGCCCGACAACGCTCCCATCATCTGCCGACCACGTTCGCAAGACGCTCGACCTGCGCCGCCTCCGTGATCGAAATCGTCGGCCCGAGCCGCCGCTCCACGACGCCCCGCACCCTGAGCCGCGCGCCCGGCTCGATCCGCAGCGCCGCCAGTCCGCCGAGCCGCGCAAGCGCGTTCCCGGATATGGTGAGCGCCAGCGCGTCGCGCCATCGCGCGCCGAAGTTCACATAGGTGCGGCCGCCGGCCGACCTCACGCTCGCCACCCGCCCTTCGGCGAGCTCGAAACGGCCCGTCGAGTCGGCGAAAGCTCCGGCGTCCGCCGCGTCGCGAACCTCGTAGTATGGATAAGCCCACAAACCAAGGCGCTGGCGGCGCGCGACGGACTCCGCCGCGGCGAGCGTGGCGCCGCAGTCACGCCCGGCGCGGTCGGCCGCGACGCGGACCGCGCCGCTTCGCGCCAGCCGCGCGGACAGTCCGGCGTGGTCCGTGGCGTCGGGAGCGGCGAGGTAGCCGACGAGGCGGCCGTGGCGATCCGGCCGGTCCGCCGCCCGGAGAACCAGCGTCCGGCCCGCGGCCGCCGCCTCGAGCGCGCGACGGGCCTCCTCGCCCGCCGGCCAGTCGCCGTCGCGTTCGAGCGGGAGCCGCGGCGCCAGCACGCCGGCGAGCCGCACCTCGCGTCCGTCCGCAAGCGCGAGCGTCTCGCCGTCCAGGGCGCGCGCGGCCGTCACCGCCTCCGGCGGCGCGGCGAGCCGGCAGGGCGCGTCGGCGGCGCGCGCGCCAAACGGCGCGGCGGCGGCGATGAAGGCGAGGAGGGCGGGCGACGCGTTCACGGCACGGATGTTCCGCGGACATGGCGAAGGGCGGGTTAAGATCGCGCCTCCGGTCCGGGCCGTCGCTTCACAACACCACGATGCCGGCGTGCTTGGCCTTGTCGTCCGGCTCCACATGGATCGTGACGATCATGTCGCCGTCCATGGCGTGCAGCGCGCGCTCGATGCGGTCGCAGATGTCGTGGGCGGCGGACACGCGCATGTCGCCCGGCACGACGAGGTGGAAATCCAGGAAGGTCAGCCGTCCCGCCTGCCGCGTGCGCAGGTCGTGGGCCTCGATCGCGCCCTCGGCTGTCTCCGAGATCGTCGTCCGGATGCGCGCGATCTGCCGCTCGTCCGCGGCCTCGTCCATCAGCCCACCGACGGAGCTGCGCACCAGTTGCGCGCCGGACCACAGCACGTTCAGCGCCACGAGGCAGGCGATCGCGGGGTCGAGCCAGGCCTGGCCGAAAGCGAAGGCGGCCCCGATGCCGACCAGCACGCCGGCGGAGGACACGACGTCGGACAGCAGGTGCTTGCCGTCGGCGACCAGCGCCGGGGACCGGAGCGCCCGGCCGCGGCTGAAGAGGACCCAGCACCACGCCGCGTTGATCGCGCTCGCCAGGACGTTCGCGCCGACGCCGAGCGGCGTCAGGTCCACCGGCCGCGGCGACCGGAACGCCGACCACGCCTCGTTGAGGATCGCGAAGGCGGCGATGATGATCAGCGCGCCTTCCACAACGGCGGAGATGTACTCCGCCTTGTGGTGTCCGTAGGGGTGCTCGCGGTCGGGCGGCGCGGCGGCGATCCTGACCGCGACGAAGGCGGCGCAGGCGGCGGCCACGTTCACCACGCTCTCGGCGGCGTCCGAATAGAGCGCGACGGAGCCGGTGAGCAGGTAGGCGGCCGATTTGAGCCCGAGCACGAGCAGGCCCACGACGACGCTGCCGAGCGCGATGCGCTGCGTCTGGTCCATGCCCCGCTCCCCCGGTCCTTCGTCGCGCGAGCGCTGCGCTTAGACGCGGCGGCGCGAGTCTTCAACCGGTATCTTCGCGACTGCGAAGCGCTCGCGGAAGCGGCCCGCCGGCGCGCGCCCGCGGCGCGGCGAAACCGCTAGAAGGCCTTGAAGGTGATCAGCGTGTGCGTGTCGCGCACGCCCGGCGCAGTCTGCACGTTGCGGCCCACGAAATGGCCGACGTCCACCCCGTCCTCGACATGGTACTTGACGATCAGGTCGTAGTCGCCGGCGGTCGAGTAGATCTCGGAATGCAGCTCCAGGTCGGCCAGATGCTCGGCGGTCTCGTAGGTGCGGCCGAGTTCGCATTTGATCTGGACATAGAAGGTCTGCATCGGCGTCGTGGCTCCTCGGGCGATGGGCGGCCGGCGGGCGCGGAGAGTACGGCGGCGCGGGCCGCGCCGGCAACGCCCCGGCTGACGCGGCGGCCGCGGATCGCTATATGAGCGGGGATGGCGGCCGATCGGGCCGCGTGCGGGCGACGCCCCCGACGGAGCATCGGGCTTGACGGTTACGGACAAGAACGCCGCGCGGTTCCGCGAGGCGATGTCGCGCGTGCCGATGGCGGTGCATGTGGTGACGACCGACGGGCCGGGCGGTCGGCACGGCGCGACCGCGACGGCGGTGGCGAGCGTGACGGACGCGCCGCCGACGCTGCTCGTCTGCCTGAACCGGACGAGCGCGATCGCGGCCAAGGCCCTCGCCAACGGCCTCGTCGCCGTCAGCGCGCTCGGTGAGGATCACGAGCCGGTCGCGCGCGCCTTCGCCCGCTCCTCCGGCGGACGGCCCGACGACCGCTTCGACGTCGGCCGCTGGGAGCGGCGGATCACCGGCGCGCCGGTGCTCGTCGACGCCATCGCGAGCTTCGAGGGCCGGGTGACCGCGAGCCACGAGGTCGGCAGCCATGTGGTGCTGATGGTCGAGCTCGACGGGGTCTCCGCGCCGGAGTCGGAGCGCGAGGGGCTGCTCTACCGGCGGCGCGCCTACGCGTCCGCGGCCGAGGCGCGCGCCGTCGATCCCGCCGACGCCTGAGCCGGCGCCTGCGGCGCGATCCGCGCCTCCGTCTCGACGACCCGGACGTCGTGCTGGCGGCACAGCGCCGCGAAGGCCGGGGCGTCGACGCGGTCCGTGACGAACACGTCGATCTGCGACAGGTGGCCGATGCGCACCGGCGCGGTGCGCTGCAGTTTCAGCCGGTCGGCCACGAGGAACACCTCGCGCGCGTTCGCGATCATGGCCTGGCTCACCAGCGCCTCGCGGTAGTCGTGGTCGAGCAGCGCGCCCTCCGGGTCGATCGCCGAGACGCCGAGCACGGCCACGTCCACCTTGAAGCGGTTGACGAGATCGACCGCCGGCTCGCCGACGATGCCGGCGTCGGCGCGCCGCACCGAGCCGCCGGCCACCACCACGTCGATGCGGGGATGGCGGTGCAGCAGCGACGCCACGTTGAGGCTGTTGGTCACCACCGTGAGCCCGTCATGGTCGGACAGCGCCCGCGCCACCTCCTCGGTGGTGGTGCCGACGTTGAGGAACAGCGAGGCCCCCTGCGGCGTCAGCCGCGCGGCCGCCCGTCCGATGGCGCGCTTGGCGTCCTGCGCCAGGAAGCGGCGCGCCTCGTAGTCGACGTCGTCGAGCCCGCCGGCGACGGTCGCTCCGCCATGGGTGCGGGCGAGCAGGCGGCGGTCGCAGAGCTCGTTCAGGTCCTTGCGGATCGTCTGCGGCGTGACGTCGAAGCGCGCGGCGAGATCGTCGACGACCACGCGCCCCGTGCTGCGCGCCAGCGCGACGATCTCCTGTTGTCGCGGCGTCAGCCGGTCCATGCGAAGTCCTCCCGATTGTTCATTCTTTTGCCGGGAGGATGACACGCTGGAGCGCCGCCGCAATCGCGACGTTCGGCAGGGCGTCCGGCCGCGCCGTTCAGCCGCCGCCGAGGCCGCGCCTGCCGCGTCCGAGCCGCAGGCTCGCAGAGTCGAGCCATTCGGCGTTTTGGAGGCACCAGTCGACGGTCGCGGCGAGGCCTTGCTCGAAGCCGACGCGCGGCGTCCAGCCGAGGGCGGCGCGGGTCGCGGCGTCGTCGAGCGCGTAGCGGAAATCGTGGCCCGGCCGGTCCGCCACCCGCCGGATCAGTGTCCGCCGCCGCGCGCCGCCGGGCAGGGGACCGAGCCGTGCGTCGACGAGATCGCAGATCAGCCCGACCATCTCGCGGTTCTCGCGCTCCGCGCCGCCGGCGATCAGGAAGCGGTCGCCGGGCGCGCCGCGGTCGAGCGCGCGCTCCAGCGCCTCTGCGACGTCGTCGACGAACAGCCAGTCGCGCCGCTGGCGGCCGTCGCCGTAAAGCTCGACCGGCTCGCCCGCCCTCAGCCGCGCGATGGTCAGCGGAGCGAGCTTCTCCGGCGCCTGCCAGGGCCCGTAGGCGTTGCAGCCGTGAACGGTGAGCGTCGGCAAGCCGAAGGTGGCGCGGAAGGCCTCCGCGATGTGGTCGCCGGCGGCCTTCGACGCGGCGTAGGGCGAGCGCGGCGCGTAGCGGCTCGCGGCCGTGAACGGCGGATCGTCGGGACCGAGCGCGCCGAACACCTCGTCGGTCGACACCTGCACGAAACGGAAGCTCTCCCGTTCGTCCGGCGGCAGACGGCGCCAATGCGCCAGCGTCGCGCTCAGCAGGCGCTCCGTTCCGAGCGCGTTGGTCCGAACGAACGCTTCCGGCGCGTCGATGGAACGGTCCACATGGGTCTCGGCGGCGCAGTGTACGATCCCGTCCGGCCGGAACGCGGCGAGCGCCTCCGAGACTGCGTCCGCGTCGCAGATGTCGGCGCGCCGGAAGGCGTAGCGGCCGGACGTCGCGCACTCCGCGACCGCTTCGGGGCTGGCGGCGTAGGTCAGGGCGTCGAGGTTCAGCACGTCGCGGCCGTCCGCGACGAGCCGCCGCGTCAGCGCAGAGCCGATGAAGCCGCAGCCGCCGGTCACGAGCGTCCGGCGCTTCATGCGGGGACGGCGCGCGCGACGGGAGCTGGGCAGGCGTCTGATGGCATGAGCGACCCTAGGAGGGGAAACCTCCGCCGGGCAAGCCGCCGCAGCGCGGCGGCGGGGTGCGCGCTGGCGCCGCAGTGCGGCGGTTCCGCCACGCTGTCGATTAGTTTGTGTCCAGGGGGTGCTCAAGCGACAATGGAGGCGTTATCACAGCACCATCTCCCGCGTTTTCCCGGTCCTGTCCGGGACGGGTCTCCTTCGGAGCGTTCCGCCGATGAGCCATCGTACCGTCGTCCTGCTCGCCGCCGTCGTCGCGGCCGCCGCGGCCCCGGCGTTCGCCGCCGACGCGCCCGCCGATTATGGGACGAGCGTCGTGGCGCCGGCGGAGGGCATCGGCCAGGCCGACTGGCGCGTGACCATCAAGGCGACCGGCGTCATCCAGCCGGAGTTCGAGGGCGCGAAGGACTATGCGATCTCCGGCTATCCCGGCCTGAGCATCCGCCGTCCCGGCCAGCCGTGGAAGTTCGGCGCGCCCGACGACGGCTTCGGCTTCGCGATCATCGACACCGACCTGTTCCAGATCGGTCCGGTCGCCCGTCTGCGCAGCGAGCGCGACAGCAGCGACGAGCGCAAGATCCGTGGCCTGTCCAACATCGACTGGGCGGTGGAGCCTGGCCTGTTCGTCGAGTTCTACCCCACCACCAAGACCCGCATCCGCGCCGAGGTGCGCCACGGCATCGGCGGCCATGACGGCTTCGTCGGCGACATCGCGGCCGACTGGATCGAGAGGTTCGACCGGTTCACCGTGTCGTTCGGTCCGCGCCTCGCCCTCGGCGACAGCGATTTCATGAACGAGTACTACGGCGTCAGCGCCCGCGAGTCGGCGCGCAACGGCCGGCTCGACGCCTACAAGGCGGACGGCGGCGTGAAGTCGGTCGGCGTCGCGGGCGCCGTGACCTACGACTGGACGCCGAACTGGAGCACGACCGCCTTCGGCGCCTACAACCGTCTGACCGGCGACGCCAAAGACAGCCCGATCGTGAAGCGGCTGGACTCGAAGGACAACTTCACCTTCGGTCTCGGCGCGGCCTACTCGTTCGACTGGTGAGACCCGCGGTCTCTTAAATCCTAACGAAATCTGAAGCGCTTTCTTCGGACCTCCGGCTGAACCATCGGCCGGAGCGTCTCCGCGTGGCGGACGACGCCGCTGTCGCGGGAGCGCGCATGACGGTGTCCCCTTCTTCGCAGGCCGCCCGCGAGCCGGGCCGTCCGGACGACGACGCCCGCACGGTCGTGGTCCGGCAGGCTTCCGTCTTTTCGGTCGTGAGCGCCGATCCGGCCGCAGGCGAGCTGTCGACGCTGGTCGCCGCCGTAAAGGGCGCGGCGCCGGTGACGCCCGCGGAGGCGGCGGTCGCGCTGCGCCAGGCCCGGGACGCCGCCGAAATGCTGGCGCGGGCGCAAGGCTCGCCGGCCTCGCGGCTCTACGCCGAGCGCGCGGCGGCGCGGGGGCTTGGTCCCGGACGGCTGATCTCGGCCTACGCCTGAGCGATGCTGCCTACTGCCGGACCCTGAGGCCGAACTCGATGATCGAGGCGTCGTAGTCCTCGCCCGGCAGGTTGCTGTAGCGCCGCTCGTGCTGGAAGCTGCCGATCAACGCCAGCGTGCGGTTCAGGCGGTATTCCGCCTCGAGGCCAAGCACCAGCGTGTCGTCGGTCCGGTCGGCGCCCTTGTAGTCCGCGCTCTCGTAATCGACCCGTCCGGTCACCAGCAGGTTGCGGCGGAGCGCGTGCTCGACCGCGACCCCGACGCTGCGGCGGAGAATGCCGCCGGAGTCTTCCGTGACGGTCTCGTCGATCGAGCTGCGGGCGTTGAGGCGCACCGTGGTCAGCGCGGTCGGCGCCCAGGCGACGCTGCCGTCGAACAGCAGGCCGTCGACCGGCTTCAGCCGGTCGTCCTTCGGCGTCTGGCGGCCGTAGCCGACCGCGAGTTCGCCCGTGACGAGGCGCGTCGCCTCGAAGCGCGCGCCGCCCCTGAGCGCCCAGCCGTCCGAGCCGAGCCGCCGGCGGGAGGCGTCCGCGCCGTCGCCGACGATGTCGTCGCCGAAGCGCCGGTCGTAGTCGCGGGTGTCGACGGCGACCTCGGCGAAGGGCGCGAGCGCGGGGGAGACCTCGTAGGCCGCCCGCAGGCGAAGCTGGTAGGCGTTGTAGACGCGGTCGGAGTTGTCGAGGGTCGAACCGTCGAGCAGCTTGGAGTCGTCGTAGAGGTAGCGGTCGGCGAGGCCGTCGAGCCGCAGGCTCAGGCGGTTGAAGCGCTGCGCGACCCCGAGCGTCGCGCCGTAGGAGCGCGAGATCTCGTCGCCGTCGATGTCGGTCGGCGTGTCGGGGTCGCCCGGCCGCGAGGTGGTGATCGAGGCCCGCAGCTGCGTCACGATCTGGGTGCGTTCGGTGACGTCGATCCGGCCGTCCGCGGTCGCGTTGACCTCGGGCTCGTAGCCGGGCGCGTCCAGGTCGACATAGCGGCGGATCTGGCCGGTGGCCTGCGCTCTCAGCTCGTGGCGCGACCAGTCCGACGTCGCCTCGATGTCGCCCCGCAGGCGGTAGAACTTGGAGCTCTTGCCGCCGACCGGATCGCGATCCGGGTTCGAATCATAGCCGACGGCGCTTTCCAGCGTCGGGCGCAGCGTGAAGGACCCCGCGCGCACACCGGTGGGGGCGTAGGGGTCGTCCGCCGGGATGCTGCGCCGCGGCCGCAGCGCGTTCGCGCCCGTGCTGAGCGCCGGGCGGCGGGCGAACGGATCGCCGACGTCGATCGCGGAGGCGGGCGGTTCCGTCGCGCGGCGGTCGGGCTGGGGCTCGCCGCCATAGCCGCCGCCCGCGAGCGGCGCGTCGGCGGTTCCATAGTCGCCGCCGGCGAGGGCGCGGTCGTCCAGGCGGCGCAGGGGTTCGTCGGCGGCGCCGGCGTTGGCCGCATCGGCCGTGGTCGCGCCGCCCCGGAGGCCAAGGTCGCCGCTCTCCTGCGCGCGCGCGCCGGCGGCCGCGCAGAGCGCGGCGAGTGCCAGGGCGGCTGTGGAAAGCGCGCGGCGCGTGGGCATGCCGTCCTTGTCACCACGGTCGTTCGACCGGCAGGCGGCGACGCCCGAGCCGGATGGTTAACGACTTTGAAACGGGCATGGTTAAGAAAGGCTTGCCGCCGCCCCCGGGGAGACGGCCTCCCGGTCCCGGCATTGGCGCGCCTCGCGGCATGGTGGTAGAGCTTGCGCCCGATTGGCTCGTAGTCGGCCAACGCGTTTTCTGATCCGTGGTCCGCATGAACACTCCTTCCCCCGTCCCGCCGTTCGCGACGCCCCCGCAGGGGCGTGACGTCGCCGCGCCGCCGCGCGCGACCATGCCCGACGAGGCGATCGCCTCCGCCGTGCGCACGGTGGAGCTCGAAGCGGCGGGCATGGCGCAGCTCGCGGAGGCGCTCGCCGGAGAGCTCGGGGCGCCCTTCGCGCGCGCCGTCGAGGTGATCGCGGCCGCCCGCGGGCGCGTCATCGTCACCGGCATGGGCAAGAGCGGCCATGTCGGGCGCAAGATCGCCGCCACCATGGCCTCCACCGGCACGCCGGCCTTCTTCGTCCATCCCGGCGAGGCGAGCCACGGCGACCTCGGCATGATCACGTCGGACGACGTGATTCTCGCGCTGTCGTGGTCCGGCGAGACCACCGAACTGCGCGACATGCTGCACTACGCCCGCCGCTTCCGCGTGCCGCTGATCGCCATCACCTCCCGCGAGGACAGCGCGCTCGGCCAGGCGGCGGACGTGGTCATGGTGTTGCCGCGGTCGGCCGAGGCCTGCCCGCACGGGCTCGCGCCGACGACCTCGACCACCATGCAGGTCGCGCTCGGCGACGCGCTCGCGGTCGCGCTGCTGGAGAGCCGCCGCTTCACGCCGACCGACTTCAAGCGCTTCCACCCCGGCGGCAAGCTCGGCGCGGTGCTCTCCTTCGTGCGCGACGTCATGCATTCCGGCGACGCCGTCCCGCTGATCGGGGAGGGCGCGCGGATGTCCGAGGCGCTGCTCGTGATGACGGCCAAGAGCTTCGGCTGCGTCGGCGTCGTCGACCGGGACGGCGGGCTCGTTGGCATCGTGACCGACGGCGACCTCCGCCGCCACATGGGTCCCGACCTCACCGGCATGGCGGTCGACCAGGTCATGACCCGGTCTCCGAAGGTCGTCCGTCCCAACGATCTCGCGGCCGACGCGCTGAGCTCGCTTCAGGGCCGCGCGATCACCGCGCTGTTCGTGGTCGATCGCGGCAAGCCGGTCGGGCTGGTCCACATCCACGACCTGCTGAAGCTCGGGATCGCGTGACGCCAGAGGCCGTTGCGCTTGAGTTAACCTGCGCCTTCACCGCCCCTTAACCGGAAATCTTCACCATCCGCCCCCGAAGCCGCGGAAGGATTCCGTCGCGGCGCTCAAGGGGCGACCATGGATATCGCGTCGATTATCGGCTTCGTCGGCGGCGTCGGCGTGCTGGGCTTCCTGATCTACGACGGCGGCGGCGTCGAGCGTTACTGGTCGTCCCACGCCGCGATCGTCATCTTCGGCGGCGCCGTCACCGCCACCCTGATCCGGTTCGAGATGAGCGCCTTCCTCGGCTCGTTCCCGACCGCGATCAAGACCTGTTTCGGCGGCGGCCATTCGAGCCCGCGCGACCTGATCGCCGAGATCGCCGAAATGGCGGCCATCGTGCGCAAGTCCGGTCCGGTCGGCCTCGACAAGGCGACGCCGCACGACAAGTTCCTGGCGCAGGGCGTGCGCTACGTGGCCGACGGCTTCGACGAGGCCTTCATCCGCGAGACGCTGGAGCGCGAGCGCGACCTGAACCTGCACCGCCTCGAAATGGCGGCCAAGGTGTTCCGCGGCATCGGCGACTGCGCCCCGGCCTTCGGCATGATCGGGACGCTGATCGGCATGGTGCAGATGTTCGCCGAGATGTCGGACCCGTCGAAGCTCGGCACCTTCATGGCCATCGCGCTGCTCGCGACGCTCTACGGCGCGGCGGTGGCGAACTTCTTCTTCCTGCCGATCGCCGACAAGATCACCATCAAGTTCGGCCATGAGGAGCTGAACCAGACCCTCGTCATCGACGGCGTGCTGAGCCTCCGCCAGGGCAAAAGCCCCGCGGTCGTGAAGGAGATGCTGCTCGCCTATCTGCCCGAGAAGCATCGGGCCGAGCTGGTCGAGGCGGCCGCCTGAGATGGCGAAGAAAAAGCACGCCGATCACGGCGGCGGCCATGGCTGGTTCGTCACCTTCGCCGACCTGATGGGCCTGCTGATGGCCTTCTTCGTCGTGCTCGTCGCCTTCTCGACGCAGGACAAGAAGAAGATGCAGATCGTGGCCGGCTCGATGCGCGAGGCCTTCGGCTCGCAGCGCGACATCATGGCGGCCGGCATCGTCGACATCGGCGGAACGCCGGCCCGCACCGAGCTGCTCAACAATTCCGCCCGCACGCCGGGCGAGGCGGCGAACCTCGCGGGGCCGCTGTCCAAGAACCGCGCCGACACGGAGGCCGCCGCGCGCGGCTTCGCCCAGGCCGCGGCAAGCCTGCGTCAGGCGCTGCGGTCGATGCCGGAGATCGCCGAGGTCTCGAACCAGATCATGATCGAGAGTTCGTCCGAGGGCGTCGCGATCTCGATCGTCGACCAGGACGGGCGCTCGATGTTCGCGCCGGGCTCGGCCGCGCCGTCCCGGCGCATCGCCGAAGCCGTCATGGCTATGGGACCGACCTTCCGCGCGCTCGCCTATCCGATCTCGATCGCGGGCCACACTGCGTCGGGCATGGCGGAAGGCCAGAACACCGACCCCTGGAAGCTGTCAGCGGACCGCGCCAACGCGGTCCGCGAGCTGATCGCGGCTTCCGGCGTTCCGGACGCGCGTTTCACCGGTGTCGAGGGCAAGGCGGCGAGCGAGCCGATGTTCGCCGACGCGCCGCAGATCGCCGCCAACAGGCGCGTGACGATCTCGCTGACGGCGTCCCCCGGCTCGCTGCCGATGAACCTGACGCCTTGAGGCGGAGGCGCCTCAGCTTTTGAGCAGGGCTTCCAGCTCCTTGCGGAACGCCGCCCCGAGCTCCTCGCTCGCGAGCGCATAGGCGACGTTCGCGCTCAGGAAACCGAGCTTGGAGCCGGTGTCGTAGACGTCGCCGGGGAAGGCGTAGCCCGAGAACGGCTGCTGTTCGGCGAGCGTGAGCATGGAGTCGGTGAGCTGGATCTCGCCGCCTGCGCCCGGCTTCTGCTTCGACAGCAGGTCGAAGATCTCGGGCTGCAGGATGTAGCGGCCGGAGATGGCGAGGTTGGACTGGGCCGTGCCCTTGGCGGGCTTCTCGACCATCGAGGTCATTTTGAAGCCTTTGCCGATCGCCTCGCCGCGGCCGACGATGCCGTACTGGTGGGTCTGGTCGTCGGGCACCTCGTAGACCGCGACGACGTTGCCGCCGCCGGCCTCGTCATAGACCGAGATCATCTCGGCGAGGCAGCCGCGCTTCGCCTTGTGCAGCATGTCGGGCAGGATCAGGGCGAACGGCTCGTCGCCGACGATGTCGCGGGCGCACCAAACCGCATGCCCGAGCCCGAGCGGCTCCTGCTGGCGGGTGAAGCTGGTCTGGCCGGCGGCGGGGAGCTGCTTGCGCAGAATTTCGATTGCTTCGGTCTTGCCGCGGCGCTGCAGCGTGTCGTCCAGTTCGTACTGCTTGTCGAAGTGGTCCTCGATCACCGCCTTGTTGCGGCCGGTCACGAAGATGAAGTGCTCGATCCCGGCTTCGCGCGCCTCGTCCACCACATGCTGGATCACCGGCTTGTCTACGACGGTCAGCATCTCCTTCGGAACGGCTTTGGTCGCCGGCAGGAAACGGGTGCCGAGGCCGGCGACGGGGAACACAGCTTTACGAATCGGGCGGGGCATAAGGTCTCCGGCTTCTGGTCACGCGGCCGCCGCCGAACAATGGCCGCGGTCGGCGCGTAAACTGGCATGTCTGGCGCTGAGGTAAAGGTCAGGTTTCCACGTATGCCGTCGTCAGGCTCACGCGGGGGTGACCAACGCGGTTAACCGAATGCAAACTCTCAAGCGTAAATTTGGTGAACGCAGTCTGAACCCGATCCGCCGCCGTCGCCCCGCGGAGGCGCGAGGAGAACGCGAGATGTCCGCGCGTCACCGCATCATCGTCCAAGCCGCCGCGGCGGCGTTCGCAGTCCTTGGAGCGTGGAGCGCGCCGGCCGCCGCTAGCCCGCTGGACGCCCGTTTCGACGCCTTCGTGGCCCGCCTGAAGCCGCAGGCGGTCGCCGCGGGCGTCAGCCCGGCGACCTTCGACCGCGCCTTCCGCGGCCTGAAGGTCGACCAGGAGGCGATCGCCAAGTCGCAGTACCAGCCGGAATTCCGGACCACCATGGCGCAGTATGTCGACACCCGCGTGTCCGACACCCGCGTCGCGGCCGGCCGGCAGAACTACGAGCAGTGGAAGGACACGCTCGCCCGGCTGGAGCGCTCGACCGGCGTCGACCGTTACGTGATCCTGTCGGTCTGGGGCATGGAGACCAACTACGGCGCCTCCATGGGCAACCACAACGTCATCGAGGCGCTGGCGACGCTCGCGTGCTGCCAGACGCGCCGGCCCGAGTTCTTCCGCAAGGAGCTGATCGCGGCGCTGCAGATCCTGCAGCAGGGCCACGTCTCTCCCGAGAACATGATCGGCTCCTGGGCCGGCGCCATGGGCCACACCCAGTTCATGCCGACGAGCTTCAAGGCCTACGCCGCCGACTACAACGGCGACGGCAAGCGCGACATCTGGACCTCGATCCCCGACGCGCTCGCCTCGACCGCCAATTACCTGAAGAAGCACGGCTGGCGCAGCGGCTACAGCTGGGGCTACGAGGTCACGCCCGGCGGCTCCCGCCGCGTCGACGGCGGCGCGCTGCCGGCGGCGGCGTCGAAGCGCTTTGCGCCCGTGGGGCCGAACGGCCCGACCTTCATGCTCACCGGCAACTTCCGCGTCATCAAGCGCTACAACAACGCCGACAGCTACGCGCTCGCGGTCGGCCACCTCGCGGACCGGATCCGCGGCGGCGGCCCCATCCGCACCCCGTGGCCGAACCACGACAAGCCGCTCGAGGAGCAGGAGCGGTTCGAGCTGCAGGCGCTGCTCGCCCGCCGCGGCTTCGCCGTCGGGGAGCCCGACGGCAAGATCGGTCCGGCGACGCGCGAGGCGATCATGTCCTATCAGCAGGCGCAGGGCCTCGCGCCCGACGGCTACGCCGGCGTCTCGCTGCTGAGGCGGCTGCGGACGGCTCGCTGAGCGGGGCGTGGCCGCCGCCGCGCCGCCGTGCTAATCTGTCGACCATGACACGGCTCGTCCGTTGGCTCCTGGTGGCATTGATCGCGCCGTTCGCCTCTCTGACGGCGGCTCCCGGCGCGTTGGCGCAGGACGGCTATTACCAGCGCCGCTACTACGATCCGCCGCGGGTCGAACGCCGCTACTACGACGAGGACGAGCGCTACGTTCAGCAGCGGCTGCGCGCCATGCGCCGCGACAGCGCCGTGTTGCGCCGTGAGGCCGAGCGGCGCGCGGCCTATGAGGCGGCGCAGCGCGAGCAGCGCCGGCGCAGCGGTTTCGGGGTGCCTCTGCTGCAGCGCCTGTTCGGCGGATCGCGCCCCGAGGTCGACGAGCGCTGGAGCGCGCGGACCGATCCCGGCGCGGTCGAGGTCCGCCCGAAGCCGAAGCGCATCCGTCGCCGGCCGCCGGAAGCGACGCCGGCGGTGACGCCCCCTCCCGCCGTCACGCCGCCCGAGGTCGCGGCCGCGCCGCCCGCGGCGCCGCCGTCGACCTTCGTGGCCGTCATCGGCGACAGCATCGCCGACGGGCTGGCGGCGGGATTGACGGAAGCCTTCGTGGACGCCCCCGACCTCGCCGTGAAGCGCGTGACGAAGCCCAACGCCGGGCTCGTGCGCGTCGACTACCACGACTTCGTCGCCGCGGCGCGCGAAGCCCTCGGTGCGGGTCCGGTGACCTACGCTGTGTTCGACGTCGGCGTGAACGATCGCCAGCCTTTCCTGGACATGCGCGACGCAGCCCCGCTGTCGCCGCGGTGGAAGGAGCGCTACGCGCAACGCATCGACGCGCTGCTGGCGCCGTTCAAAGAGCGCAAAATACCGATCTACTGGGTGGGGCTCGCGCCGAGCGAAAGCGTCCGGGCGAGCTCCGACCACACGGCGCTCAACGCGCTGGCGCGCGAGCGCGTGGAGGCCGCCGGCGGCACCTACGTGGATGTCTGGGAGGGCTTCGTCGACGAAGCCGGCGATTACGCCGCGGTCGGACCGCAGCTCGACGGCCAGACCGCGAAGCTGAGGCTGGACGACGGGGTGCACTTCTCGAAGGCCGGCGCCCGGAAGCTCGCGCATTATGTCGAGCAGGAGCTCCGCAAGGTCTACACGCCGAAGCCCATCGCTCCCGCCGAGGCGGTCGCCGCGGGGACGGCGACCGACGCCGCCGCTCCGGACGCCGCTCCGCTGGCGGTGCGGCCGAAGCCGCTCGCAGGCCCGCTGATGGTGCTGACCGCGCCGCGGACGACGCAGGGCGGAGCCTTGCTGGGAGCGGGGTCGCCGGCCACGGCCGAAACGCTGCTGGTCCGCGGCGAAGCGCCGGCGCCGACGCCGGGACGGCTCGACGACCACCGCTGGCCCGCCGCGGCGGGTCCCGACGGCGATGCGCCGCCGAAACCCGACGCCGCGCCTCGTCCGTGACCGGCGCGGCCCGGATGGCCGCTTAGGGCGTCAGCGCGGCAGCTTGGTCGAGCCGGTCAGGAACGTGTCGATCGCAGCCGCGGCCTGACGGCCTTCCCGGATGGCCCACACCACCAGCGACTGGCCGCGGCGCATGTCGCCCGCCGCGAAGACCTTCGGATTCGACGTGACGTAGCTGCTCTCGTCCGCCAGCACGTTGCCGCGCTTGTCGAGCGCGACGCCCGACTGCTCGACGAGGCCTTCGATCCGCGGCCCGGAGAAGCCGAGCGCGATGAAGACGAGGTCGGCCTTGATCAGGAACTCGGTGCCGGGGATCGGCTGGCGCTTGGCGTCCGCGCGGGCGCAACGCACGCCCACGACCTTGCCGTTCTTGCCCTCGATGCCGAGCGTGACCGCGGCGAACTCGCGCTCCGCGCCCTCGGCCTGGCTCGAGGAGGTGCGGAACTTGGTCGGCCAGTAGGGCCAGGTCAGCAGCTTGTCCTCGACCTTGGGAGGCGTCGGACGGATGTCGAGCTGGGTCACCACGATGGCGCCCTGCCGGAACGAGGTTCCGACGCAGTCGGAGGCGGTGTCGCCGCCGCCGATGACGACGACGTGCTTCGCGGTCGCCTCGACCGTCGTCTCGGGAATCTCGTTCTCGAACCCGACCCGGCGGTTCTGCTGCACGAGGAACGGCATGGCGTAGTGCACGCCCTGCAGGTCCTGCCCCGGCAGCTGCGGATCGCGCGGCTTCTCGGCGCCGCCGGCGAACAGGACCGCGTCGTAGCCGTCGGTCAGCTCCGAGACGGGCAGGGTGACGCCGACGTTCACGCCGTAGTGGAACGTGACGCCCTCGGCCTCCATCTGCTCGACGCGCCGGTCGATATGGCGCTTCTCCATCTTGAAGTCCGGGATGCCGTAGCGGAGCAGGCCGCCGGCGCGTGGCTCGCGCTCGTAGACATGGACCTCATGCCCCGCGCGGGCGAGCTGCTGGGCGGCGGCGAGCCCGGCCGGACCGGAGCCCACGATCGCGACCCGGCTGCCGGACTTCGCGGCCGCGGGCTCGGGCACGATCCAGCCGTTGGCCCAGGCCTTGTCGGCGATGGCCTGCTCGACGGTCTTGATCGCGACCGGAATGTTCTCGAGGTTCAGCGTGCACGCCTCTTCGCACGGCGCGGGGCAGATGCGGCCGGTGAACTCCGGAAAATTGTTGGTGGAGTGGAGGTTGCGGGAGGCCTCCTCCCAGTCGTCGGCGTAGACGAGGTCGTTCCAGTCCGGGATCTGGTTGTTGACCGGACAGCCCTGCGGCCCGTGACAGAACGGAATGCCGCAATCCATGCAGCGCGCCGCTTGGCCGGCGACCTCCGCGTCCGACAGCGGCAGCGTGAACTCGCGATAATGCCGGATGCGGTCGGACGCCGGCTGGTACCGCGCCTCCTGCCGGTCGATCTCGAGAAAACCTGTGACCTTGCCCATCGTATGGTCTCCTCCGCCCGGAGGTCCTTGTCGCAAGCCCGCCTGCAGGTGGCGTCCGGCCCTGCGCCGGAAGCGCAAGGCCGATCGTCCACGGCGTTAAGCTCTACCTTGATGACGGTCCCGGAGCGACCCTCGGGGGCCGTCCGGAACGACGATGTCCTGCGCGAGCCGGAAGCCCGCTCTTCACTCCGCCGCCTGCAGCGCGCGCGCCTTCTCCATCTCGCGGAGCGCCCGGCGGTACTCGACGGGCATCACCTTCACGAACTTGTTCCGGTAGCTCGCCCAGTCGTCGAGGATCGCCTTGGCCCGCGTGGACTCGGTGTGGGCGAGGTGCGCGGAGATGAGATGCTTCAGGCGGTCCTCGTCGTGCCGGGTCATGTCCGGATCGACATGGATGCGGCCCTTGAACTCGAGATCACCGCCGTGGTGGTGCAGCTCCTCAAGCAGCTCCTCCTCCTCGGGCACCGGCTCGAGATCGACCATCGAGAGGTTGCAGCGCGCGGCGAAGTCGCCCGCCTCGTCGAGCACATAGGCGACGCCGCCCGACATGCCCGCGGCGAAGTTGCGGCCGGTCTTGCCGAGCACCACCACCACGCCGCCGGTCATGTACTCGCAGCCATGGTCGCCGGCGCCTTCGACGACCGCGATCGCGCCGGAGTTCCGGACCGCGAAGCGCTCGCCCGCGACGCCGCGGAAGTAGCACTCGCCCTCGATCGCGCCGTAGAGCACGGTGTTGCCGACGATGATCGACTCCTCGGCCACCACGCCGGCGTTCGCCGCCGGACGGATGATGATGCGTCCGCCCGAAAGGCCCTTGCCGACATAGTCGTTGGCCTCGCCCGTCAGGTCGAAGGTCACGCCGGCGGCGAGGAACGCGCCGAAGCTCTGGCCGGCGGTGCCGGTCAGCTTCACCGTGATGGTGTCGTCCGGCAGCCCGGCCGCGCCGTGCGCCTTCGCCACCGCGCCCGAGAGCATGGCGCCCGCGGAGCGGTTGCGGCTCTTGATCGCGCGTTCGATCACGACGGTTTCGCCGTTCTCGATCGCCGGCTTCGCGGCCTCGATCAGGTCGCGGTCGAGCACCGCCTCAAGATGGTGGTCCTGAAGCTCGGCGTGACGGATCGCGACGTCCGCGCCGACCACGGGCTTGGCGAACAATTTCGAGAAGTCGAGTCCCTTGGCCTTCCAGTGCGCTACGGCCTCGCGCTTGTCGAGCAGGTCGGAGCGTCCGACGATCTCGTCGAGCGTGGTCGCGCCCATCTCGGCGAGGAGCTGGCGGACCTCCTCGGCCACGAAGAACAGGTAGTCGACCACGTTTTCCGGCGTGCCCTTGAAGCGCTTGCGCAGCACCGGGTCCTGCGTGGCGATGCCGACGGGGCAGGTGTTCAGGTGGCACTTGCGCATCATGATGCAGCCGGCCGCGATCAGCGGCGCGGTCGAGAAGCCGAACTCGTCCGCGCCGAGCAGCGCGCCGACGACCACGTCGCGGCCCGTGCGCAGGCCGCCGTCGACCTGCAGGCGGACGCGACCGCGTAAGCGGTTCATGACCAGTGTCTGCTGGGTCTCGGCGAGGCCGGTCTCCCAGGGGCCGCCGGCGTGCTTCAGCGAGGTGAGCGGGGACGCGCCCGTGCCGCCCTCGAAGCCGGAGATGGTGATGTGGTCGGCGCGCGCCTTGGCGACGCCCGCGGCCACCGTGCCGACGCCGACCTCGGAGACGAGCTTCACCGACACGTCAGCCGCCGGGTTGACGTTCTTCAGGTCGTAGATGAGCTGCGCCAGATCCTCGATCGAGTAGATGTCGTGGTGCGGCGGCGGCGAGATCAGGCCGACGCCCGGCGTGGACCGCCGGACCTTGGCGATCGCCGCGTCGACCTTGTGGCCGGGCAGCTGGCCGCCTTCGCCGGGCTTCGCGCCCTGCGCCACCTTGATCTGGATCGTGTCGGCGTTGACCAGGTACTCGGTCGTCACGCCGAAGCGGCCCGAGGCGACCTGCTTGATCGCCGAGCGCTTCGAATCGCCGTTGGCGAGCGGAACGAAGCGCTCCGGCTCCTCGCCGCCCTCGCCGGTGTTCGACTTGCCGCCGATCCGGTTCATGGCGACGGCGAGCGTCTCGTGCGCCTCGCGGCTGATCGAGCCGAACGACATCGCGCCGGTGACGAAGCGCTTCACGATCTCGGCCGCGGGCTCGACCTGATCGAGCGGCACGGCTTCGCGGCCGCGCTCCTTCGCGGACTTGATGCGGAACAGGCCGCGCAGCGTCAGCAGCCGCTCCGCCTGCTCGTTCATGTCGCGCGCGAAGTCCTCGTACTTGGCGAAGGACCGGGCGCGGACCGCATGCTGCAGGTCGGCGACCGATTCCGGCGTCCAGGCGTGGTCCTCGCCGCGGATGCGGTACGCGTATTCGCCGCCGACCTCGAGCGCCGAGCGCAGGACGGGGACGTCCGCGAAGGCGAGCGTGTGGCGGCGGACCGTCTCCTCCGCGACCTCCGCCAGGCCGACGCCGCCGACCGGCGTCGCGGTGCCGGTGAAGAACTTGTCGACGAAGTCCTTCGAGAGGCCGATCGCGTCGAAGATCTGCGCTCCGCAATAGGACTGGTAGGTCGAGATGCCCATCTTGGACATGACCTTCAGCAGGCCCTTGCCGATCGACTTGATGTAGCGCGTGCGCACCTCCGTCGCGTCGACGCGCTCGGGGAAGTCCAGCGCCTGATGCATCGAGGCGAGCGTCTCGAAGGCGAGATACGGGTTGATCGCCTCGGCGCCGTAGCCCGCCAGCACCGCGAAGTGATGCACCTCGCGCGGCTCGCCCGATTCCACCACGAGGCCGACCGAGGTGCGGAGGCCCTTGCGGATCAGGTGATGGTGCACGGCGGCGGTGGCGAGCGCGGCGGGAATCGCGATGCGGCCCGGGCCGACGAGCCGGTCGGACAGCACGACGATGTTGAAGCCGCCGTGGACGGCCGCGGTCGCGCGCTCGCAGAGCCGCTCGATCGCGTCCTCCATGCCGCCGGCGCCCTTCTCGGCCGGGTAGGTCGTGTCCAGCGTGCGCGACTGGAACTGGCTTTCGGCCAGATCGTCGATCGCGCGGATCTTCTCCAGATCCTCATTGGTGAGGATCGGCTGGCGCACCTCGAGCCGCTTCTTCTTCGAAGAGCCGTCGAGATCGAACAGGTTCGGCCGCGGTCCGATGAAGGACACGAGGCTCATCACCAGTTCCTCGCGGATCGGGTCGATCGGCGGGTTGGTGACCTGGGCGAAGTTCTGCTTGAAGTAGGTGTAGAGCAGCTTGGAGCGCGTGGAGAGCGCCGACAGCGGCGTGTCGGTGCCCATGGAGCCGACCGCCTCCTGGCCGGTGGTCGCCATCGGCGCCATCAGCAGCTTCACGTCCTCCTGCGTGTAGCCGAAGGCCTGCTGCCGGTCGAGCAGGCTCACCGCCGGCCGCGGGCGCGGCGGCGGGGCGTCGGGCAGGTCCTCGAGCACGAGCTGCGTCTTGGCCAGCCACTCCTTGTAGGGGCGGGCCTTGGCGAGGCTCGACTTGATCTCCTCGTCGGAGACGATGCGGCCTTCGGCGAGGTCGATCAGCAGCATGCGGCCGGGCTGCAGCCGCCACTTGCGGACAATCTTCTCCTCCGGCATCGGCAGCACGCCCATCTCGGAGGCCATCACGACGAGATCGTCGTCGGTCTGGTACCAGCGGGCCGGACGCAGGCCGTTACGGTCGAGCGTCGCGCCGATCTGGCGGCCGTCGGTGAAGGCGATCGCGGCGGGGCCGTCCCACGGCTCCATGACGGCGGCGTGGTACTCGTAGAAAGCGCGGCGCTCGTCGTCCATCAGCGGGTTGCCGGCCCAGGCCTCGGGCACGAGCATCATCACCGCGTGCGCCATGCCGTAACCGCCGTCCACGAGGAACTCGAGGGCGTTGTCGAGGCAGGCGGTGTCGGACTGGCCCTCATACGAGATCGGCCAGAGCTTCGAGATGTCGTTGCCGTAGAGCTCGCTGTCGACGGACGCCTGTCGCGCCGCCATCCAGTTGACGTTGCCGCGCAGCGTGTTGATCTCGCCGTTGTGCGCGACCATGCGGTAGGGGTGCGCCAGCGACCAGGCCGGGAAGGTGTTGGTCGAAAAGCGCTGGTGCACGAGCGCGAGCGCGCTCTCGAACCGCTCGTCCTTCAGGTCGGGGTAATAGGCCGCGAGCTGATCCGCGAGGAACATGCCCTTGTAGACGATGGTCCGGCACGACAGCGACACGGGGTAGTAGGACGAGGCGCGCGGGTCCGCGCCGTAGATCTCGTTGGAGACCACCTTGCGCAGGATGAACAGCTTGCGCTCGAAATCGTCCTCGTTGTCGATCGAGGGCGAGCGGCCGATGAAGATCTGGAGCTGGACCGGCTCGGTCGGCTTGACGCTTTCGCCGAGCGAGGAGTTGTCGGTCGGCACGTCGCGCCAGCCGAGGAAGGTCTGGCCCTCCTCGACGATGACGCGCTCGAACACCGCCTTGACGTTCGCGACCGCGGCCGGATCGCGCGGCGCGAAGATGTGGCCGACGGCGTAGAAGCCGGGCTCCGGCAGCGCGAAGCCGAGCCGCTCGGCCTCCGCCGCGAAGAACTTGTGGGGGATCTGCACCAGCATGCCGGCGCCGTCGCCGGCGCGCGGGTCCGCGCCCACGGCGCCGCGATGCTCGAGGTTCTCGAGAATCCGGATTCCGTGCTCGATGATGGCGTGGCTCTTGCGGCCCTTCATGTCGGCCACGAAGCCGACGCCGCACGAATCCTTCTCGTGACGCGGATCGTAGAGGCCGTGCGCCTGCGGCAGCCCATGGTCGAGCGCGACGGTTTTGGTCGCGGCGGCGCGAGCGGCGTCGGTCGCGACGCTTTCGCGCGCGATGTTGCGGATGTCGCTCTTGCTCTCGTCGGTCATGGCCAACCCCAAGATGCCGCCGGCCGCGAAGCCGGCGTGTCAGTCGTCCCGCATCGAATGCTGCGCGCGGTCCCGCCACACGCGATCGGCCCGGTCAGGACGCGCCGCACGCTCCTGCCTGGAACCGTTCTTGAGTGAATAAGGAACGACGCCGATGCGCAAATGGACAGCCTTACTGTCCTATTGCGCCGCGCACATTGTCAGAAAAGGTGGGTGGCGACAAGCGCCGATGCGAGGTCGCGCGGCGTTTTTCTGCCGTGACGAAGCGTCCCGCCGCAACAAAATGTCGTCATTGGAGGTCATTTCGCAACTTTCGGCGCATACGCCCGACTTTCGGCCTTCCGCATCGACGCTGCGCGCTTCCGCGCCTAAAAGCGGTCGCTCGTTTATGAGGCGTAAGCGCATGTATCTCGCCAGCGACAATGCGGCTCCGGCCGCGGAAGAAGTGCTCCAGGCGCTCGCGCGCGCCAATGCGGGCGCGTCCGCGCCCTACGGCCGCGACGAACCGACGCGTCGCGTCGAGGCGATGTTCAGCGAGCTGTTCGGGCGCGAGGTCGGCGTCTTTCTCGTGACGACCGGCACCGCCGCGAACGCGCTGGCGCTGGCGCAGATCACGCCGCCCTGGGGCGCCGCGATCGGCCACGCCGAAGCGCATGTGATGCACGACGAGTGCGGCGCGCCGGAGTTCTTCACTGCCGGTGCCAAAATTGTCGGCGTGCCGGGACTCGACGGCAGGATGACCGCCGACGGGCTGAAGGCGCTGCTCGCGCGCGACTTCTGGACGCCGCCGACCCACGTCGCGCCCGCGGCCGTGACGATCAGCCAGGCGACCGAAGCCGGCACGCTCTACCGGCCGGCGGAGATCTCGGCGATCGCGGATGTGGCGAAGGCGCATGGGCTCCGGGTTCATATGGACGGCGCGCGCTTCGCGAACGCGGCGGCCGCGACCGGCGCGGCGCCGGCGGAGCTGACCTGGCGGTCCGGCGTCGAGATCCTGTCGTTCGGCTTCACGAAGAACGGCGCGATGGCGGCGGAGGCCGTGATTGTGTTCGCCGAGGATCTCGTGAAGAACCTCGCCGAGCGCCGCAAGCGCGGCGGCCACCTGTGGTCGAAGGGCCGCTTCATCGCGGCGCAGGTGGAGGCGCTGCTGGAGAACGGGCTGTGGCTGGACCTTGCGGCGCGCGCCAACGCGACGGCGGGCCGTCTGGCGGCGGGGCTGGAGAGCCGCGGCCTGCGGCTCGCCTTCCCGGTCGAGGCCAACGAGGTTTTCGTCTGGTTGCCGCCGTCGGCCGACGACGCCCTGCGCGCGGCGGGGGCGGCCTTCTACGCCTGGTCGAGCGAATCGATCGCGCCCGAACGCTCGGGCCGCGTCGGCGACCGCCTCGCGCGCCTGATCTGCTCGTTCGCCACGCCGGACGACGATATCGCAGCGTTTCTCGCCGTGATCGATCGCGAGCGCGTGGCGTAAAAAAAGCGCCCCGGTCTCCCGGGGCGCTCGTTCGTTTTATACGGGGCCGGCGCGCTTACGCGGCTTCGGCGACCTTGGCGTCGATCGCCTTCGGCTGGCTGGCGTTGATCGCGATCGTGCGGGGCTTCTTGGCCTCCGGCACCTCGCGCACCAGCTCCACATGCAGCAGGCCGTTCTCGAGGCTCGCGCCCGTCACCTGCACATGGTCGGCGAGCTGGAAGCGGCGCTCGAAGGCGCGGGCGGCGATGCCCTGATGAAGCACTTCGCCCTTACGCTCCTCCGCCTGCTTCTCGCCGCGGACCGAAAGCGCGTTCTCCTTGACCTCGATCGTAAGGTCCTGCTCGGCGAAGCCGGCGACCGCGACCGTGATGCGGTAGGCGTTCTCGGCGGTGCGCTCGATGTTGTAGGGCGGATAGCCGGGCGCGGCCTCGGCGCCGCCGGCGACGTTGTCGAGCAGCGAGAACAGGCGGTCGAAACCGACGGTCGAGCGATAGAGCGGGGAAAGATCGAACTGGCGCATGGGTCACATCCTTTGATCAAGCGACATGGTTCGGCCCGCCGGTTTGGCCGGGCCTTTTCTCAAGCGCCGCAGCCGTTTGGCCTGCGACGAAACTGAGTTAGGAACGCGAAATCCGGCCTGCAAGGGGCGCCGGCTCCGCCATCGCGGCGTGGTTCGGGCGCGCGCCGTCTGATAGGCAGGACGCACGACCTCCTGCTCCGAGCCCCCGCCCGCCCGCATGCCGTCCCGCCCCCAGCCGCTTCCCGTGCGCGAGGATTTCGTCGAGGCGCCCGACGCGGCGATGACGCCCGGCGCGTCGCTCCATGTGGTGACGTCGGCCGACGGCGTGCGGCTGCGCGCGGCGACCTGGCGGCCCGCCGGAACGCCGCGCGGCACGGTCTGCGTGTTCCAGGGGCGGGCGGAGTTCGTCGAGAAATACGCCGAAGTGGCGGACGACCTGCTGGCGCGCGGTTTCGCGGTCGCGACCTTCGATTTCAGGGGGCAGGGCGGCTCGCAGCGGCTGGTGTCCAATCCGCTCAAAGGCCACGTCGACGATTTCGGCGACTACCGCGCCGACGCCGAGGCCTTCATGCGGCAGGCGGTGATGCCGCACTGTCCGCCGCCCTATTTCGCGCTCGGCCACTCCATGTCGGCCCCGGTGCTGATCGCGCTCGCGCTCCGGCAGCCGCAGTGGTTCGACCGCATGGTGCTGGCGGCGCCGATGATCGGCCTGCCGCTCGCCCGCGCCGAATTCTTCGCCCGCGGCCTGGCCACCGGCCTCGGGCGGCTCGGCTTCTCCGGCTCCTACATCCCGAGCGGGGCGGATCGGATTCTCGCGCTGCGGCCGTTCGAGACCAATCCTGTGACGTCGGACGCGGCGCGCTACGCGCGCTCCGTCAGCCTGATCACCCGCGAGCCGCGGCTCGCGATCGCTTCGCCCACCATCGGCTGGGTACACGCCGCCTTCCGCGCGATGACCGCAACCGCGCTGCCCGGCGTGCCGGAAAGCGTCAGGACCCCGACGCTGGTGCTGACGGCCGGGGCCGACCGGATCGTGGATCCGCGGGCGAGCGAGCGGTTCGCGGCTCGCATCCGCGGCGGTGGCCACCTGCAGCTCCGCGGCGCGAAGCATGAGCTTCTGATGGAGCGGGACGATCTGCGGGGCCTGTTCTGGGCGGCGTTCGACGCCTTCGTGCCCGGAAGCGGCGCGCTGGCTTGAAGCCTCAATCGAGCTTCGATAGCCGTTCGAGCGCAAGTTCGTGGAGGCGCTTGTCGCCCGCGGCGACGATGCGGCCGCCATCGGTCGCAGGCCGTCCGTCCCAGGTCGTGACGACGCCGCCCGCGCCTTCGACGATCGGGATCAGCGCGACGATGTCGAACGGTTTGAGGTCGGCCTCGATGACGAGGTCGACATGGCCGCTCGCCAGCATCGCATAGGCGTAGCAGTCGCCGCCCCAGCGGGTCAGGCGGACGTCCGTCGAGACCTGCTCGAAGGTCTCGCGCTCCTCCGGCGTGAACATGGTCGGCGAGGTGGACATCAGCATCGCGTCCTCGAGCCGGGTGCAGGCCCGCGTCCGCAGACGGCGTTCCGTTCCGCGCCCGCGATAGCTCGCGCTGGAGCCGTCGCCGAAGAAGCGCTCGCCGATGAAGGGCTGGTTCATCATGCCGAAGCAGGGCGTTCCGCCGCGCGTGAGCCCGATCAGCGTGCCCCAGATCGGCATGCCGAGAATGAAGGAGCGGGTGCCGTCGATCGGATCGAGCACCCAGACGAACTCGGCGTCCGGCCGGTCGTCGCCATGTTCCTCGCCGACGATGCCGTGCTCCGGAAAGGTCCGCCGGATCAGCGCCCGCATCGCGGTCTCGCCGGCCTTGTCGGCGGCGGTGACCGGGTCGAAGCCTTCGCGCAGCTTGTTCTCGACGCCGATCGAGGTGCGGAAGAACGGCAGGATCGCCTCGCCGGAATCCTGCGCCAGACGGTCGACGAAGGCGGAAAAGTCTACGGCCGTCATGAGGGGCGCTCCGGTTCCGCGCCGGCGAAGGAAAGCCGGCGGCTCGAAAGAGCGCGAAAGAGCGCGGCGGGCAAGAGGCGGCGGAGCGGCGGCCGGACACGAGGTGCGAAACGCTTAAAATAAAACGCCGGCTTACGCGACACGCGGTCGCAGCCGGCGATAGGTGGCCTTAGGCCTTGCTTTTTGTGCGGCGCGGCCGCATCTTATTGCAGCGCGGCAATGCGATCCCTCGCGATGCCGCTGCCCTCCTTGGGCGTTTCCTCCCTAGACTTGGGCCGCTTGCTTTGCAGGCGGCCCTTTTTTCTTATTGGCGTCCAGGCAGGCGGGACATTGGCGACAGTTCGTCGCGTTTGCAAGCGTTTTTCCGATCAGACGATAGGCGCATCGCGTCAAGCCGCGGAAACGCCTCATTCCGCAGCGGCGCGCACCGTCGTGAGGGCGCCAAGCGGGGCCTGCGCCATGACCCGGACGAAGGTCGTGAGCAGGTCGAGCAGCGGTTCGAAGCCGGCGGTCTTCGCGTGCGTGCGCTCGTCCATGTAGAGCCCGCGGTTGATCTCGACCTGAAGCGCATGGAAGCCGCTCGCGGGCGCGCCGTAATGCTCGGTGATGTAGCCGCCGGCGTAGGGGCGGTTCCGGGTGACGACGAAGCCGGCCTCGCGCAGGGTCTGCTCGGCGAGATCCACGATCGCCGGGGCGCAGCTCGTGCCGTAGCGGTCGCCCAGCACCACGTCGGCGACCGGACGCTCGTCGCGCACGCCGCCGGTCGAGGGCATCGAGTGGCAGTCGATCAGCAGCGCCACGCCGTGGCTGCGATGCGCGCGGCTGATCAGCCTCCCGAGCGTGCGGTGGTAGGGCTTGTAGAGCGTCTCGATCCGCGCGAGCGCCGCCTCCACGGGCAGCCGCGCGCCATAAATCTCCTGCGCCTCGCCGACCACCCGCGCGATCGTTCCCAAACCGCCCGCGACGCGCACCGAGCGCGTGTTGGCGAAGGGCGGCAGCCGCCCCTCGAACATGCGCGGATCGAGCTCGTAGGGCTCGCGGTTCACGTCGAGGAAGGCGCGCGGGAAATGCGCGCGCATCAGGGTCGCGCCGTAGCTCGGAGCCGCCGCGAACAGTTCGTCCACATAAGCGTCTTCGGACCGCCGCAGCGCGCGCGCGTCGAGCCGGGAGGAAGCCAGGAAGCTTGCGGGATAGCGCGAGCCGGAGTGCGGCGAATTGAATATGGCGGGCGAGGTCGCCTGCGCCGGCGACGCGACGTCGAACGGCGGGTCCGGTAGGTCTGTCGGGGAAGACATCGTCACGTCGGCGGCGATCCGGGTCTGCAAGGCGCTGGCGTTCCCCGATTGTTGCCGATGGATGACGCTCCTGTCCATCGGCCAGACCGGCAACGTTCTGTTTACCAAAGCGGTGACTTATGGAATGACTCGTTGCGGCTCCTCGCAATCCGGTTCGATTTCAGTGACTCCGAACACCAAGATCCTGCTCGCCGAAGACGACGACGACATGCGTCGCTTCCTGGTCAAGGCGCTCGAGAACGCCGGCCACTCGGTCGTGTCGTTCGACAACGGCCTCTCGGCCTATCACCGGCTCCGCGAAGAGCCGTTCGAACTGCTGCTGACCGACATCGTGATGCCCGAGATGGACGGCATCGAGCTCGCGCGCCGCGCGACCCAGCTCGACCCCGACATCAAGGTGATGTTCATCACCGGCTTCGCCGCGGTCGCGCTCAACCCCGACAGCCAGACGCCCAAGGACGCGAAGATCCTGTCGAAGCCGTTCCACCTGCGCGAGCTGGTGAGCGAGGTCGACAAGCTGCTCGCGGCGTGACGTCCGGGCGCAGCTGACGTTGGGCCCGCGCGACATCGCGCCGCCGGCGATGCTGGTCGTCGCCGTGGCGCTCGGGCTTTCGGGTGTGCTGGACCGTCCCGGCCTCGAAGGCCTCGGCGATGGTCTGCTCCTCGGCGCGGCCGTGTGCGCGCCGATCTGGCTGCTCGGTCTCTGGCGTCGTAGCCGGTCCGAAAAAGGCGGTCGGGATTGATCCTCGCTTCCCCGCTTGCCAGCCTCGGGGCGATCCGATATAGCCGCCACTCTGTTCGCGCCGTCGCCCGCAGGCGGCGCAAACTAGGTTTCGACGGACGCCTCGCGGCCGTCACGGGCGTGTAGCTCAGCGGGAGAGCACTACGTTGACATCGTAGGGGTCACAGGTTCGATCCCTGTCACGCCCACCATTCGAAAAAGGCGGCTCCGGCGATGTCGGAGCCGCCTTTTTCTTTTCGCGCGGCGGGCGTCAGCTCAGCGGCCCGACGCGTCGCGGGGATGGAACACGTAGCCTTCCGCCGACCTCGTCCGCGAACGTTTTACCCCGGTCCCGCCGCCGCGGGGGCGCTCCGGCGATTTGTTTCAGTCGGGCAGGGACGCGGTCGTTTGATCGGCCCCGGAATGCGCCATAGACATGCGGGGGCGGAGCCGCCGGAAGGCCTCGCCGCTCTCTTTCACAGCGTGGGCGCCGTCATGATCGAACTGCCGGAGCATGCCTTCGAGTCCGGGCGCCCCGTCGTGCTGCGCGGCGCGCGGACGCCTGCGCCCTTTCTGCCGGATCATGGCGACGCGCCGGTCGATCGCGACGGCGCGGCGCTGGTCGACATTCTGGTCGCCGACGGACGGGTGGCCGCGGTCGCGCGCTCCGGCGCGGCGCCTGCGCCGGAGGGGACGATCGAGGTCGATCTCGACGGCCGCCATGTCTGGCCGACGCTGGTGGACATGCACGCCCATCTCGACAAGGGCCACATCGTCGACCGCGCGCCCAATCCCGACGGCACGCATGAGGCCGCGGCCGCGGCGACCGGGGTCGACCGCGAGGCGCGTTGGCATCACGACGACCTGGTGCGACGGATGTCGTTCGGCCTCGCCTGCGCGGAAGCCCACGGCGTCTCCGCGATCCGCACCCATCTCGACAGCCATGAGGGGCAGGGCCCCGAAACCTGGGGCGCGTTCCGGGCGGCGCGCGACGCTTTCGCCGGACGCGTCGCGTTGCAGGCGGTCGCGCTCGCGCCGATGGAGATCTACGCCACCCTTTACGCCGAGACGCTGGCCGACATCGTGGCCGACACAGGCGGCCTGCTCGGCGGCGTCGCGCGTCTCGCCGGGGCTTCGCCGCAGGACGATCTCGCGGCGCTCGACGCGCTGCTCGACCGCATGTTCACGCTCGCGGCCGCGCGCGGCCTCGACGTCGATCTGCATGTGGACGAATCGGCCGACACGGCGCGCGCCACGCTGCCGACGATCGCGCGGGCGACGCTGCGCCACGGCTATGAGGGCCGGGTCGCCTGCGGCCACTGCTGCAGCCTGGCGCTGCAGGACGATGCGACGCTCGCCGACCATGTCGCGCTGGTCGGCGACGCCGGCGTCGCCGTCGTGACGCTGCCGACCGTCAACATGTACCTGCAGGATCGGCGGGCCGGCCGCACGCCCCGCTGGCGCGGCGTGACGCCGGTTCAGGAGCTCATGGCCGGCGGCGTGCGCGTGGCGGTGGCCGGCGACAACTGCCGCGACCCGTTCTACGCCTATGGCGACCACGACATGCTCGACACCTTCCGCCAGGGTGTGAAGATCCTGCACCTCGACCATCCGTTCGGCCGAGCGGCCGCGCTTGCGGGGCCCGTCCCGGCGGACGTGATGGGCCTGTCCGATCACGGCGTGATCCGCGCGGGCGGGCCGGCGGACCTCATCCTGCTCGACGCCTGGAGCATGGATCAGGTGCTCGCGCGTCCCCAGAGTGACCGGATCGTCATCCGCGACGGGCGGCGCCGGGTAGCCGGACCGCCGTCCTACGCTGCGCTCCGGACTTAGCCGTACCCCTGAAGCGTCATCGCCATCCGGCCGTTCGCGGGTAAAGTGGCGCCCCCGCGCCAGGATGCGGGAGCGCATATCGAGGACCGCATGCCGAACCTCTCCGACGAAACCAAAGTCAGCGCCGCCGTCTGGGACCGCTACGACGACGAGGCGCGGCGGGCCGAGCTGTCGCACTGGCGCGGCGCCGGAAAATGGGCCGACGACGAGAAGTGGCGCAATGTGGGCGTGCGCTCGCGCCGGCGGCTCGAACGGCTCGCCGCGTTGACCGGGCGGACGCTGTGGGACCGGCCGCGCGCCATGCTGGAATGGGGCCCCGGCGGAGGCGCGAACCTTTTCGCCTTCCGCGACGTGGCCGCGCGCTACTACGGCGTCGACATCTCGCAGCGGAACCTGGACGAGGCGCAGCGCATGATCGCCCTCGAAGGCTATTCCGGCTTCCGGCCGGTTCTGGTTGAGGGCGAGCCGGCGGAGGTCGAGGCCGCCGTGACCGAGCCGATCGACATCCTGCTCAGCACCGCGGTGTTCCAGCACTTTCCTTCCCGCGCCTACGGCCTGCGGGTGCTGCGCACCATGCGCAAGCTCGCCGCGCCGGACGCGATCGGGCTGATTCAGATCCGCTTCGCCGACGACGCCCACGCCGCGGGCGAGCCGGATCTCGCCGACTACGCCCGCCGCTTCGTCACCGCGACGGCCTACGGGATCGACGAGTTCCGCGCCGCCTGCGGGGAGGCCGGCTTCGCGGTGCTGAAGATCGACCACATCAACCCGAACTCGCGCTACGCCACCTTCTATCTGACGGCGGCTTGAGACCGCTTCATCCCGAGAACACCGAGACGCGGTCTTCGATTTCCGGCGCGAAGCGGTTGCCGCGGACCGTGACGCGGGCGAGCCGCCGCGCAGCGGACCGGCCGAGGCGCATGGCGATCGGCTGGTACTTTTCGCCGGGCGCCGCCTCGAAGGCGTTGTCCAGCACCTCGAAGCCGCCATGGCGCAGGTCGTCGTCGGGGCCGACGTCCGCGAGCAACTGATAGCTGTCGTAGCCTCCGAAGCGGTTGCCCGTCAGGCGAACGTCGTCCGAGCGGCTGATCATCAGGCCGACGTCGGAGACGCCTTCGCCCAGGGTTCCGAGCCGCGGCCGCGCCGAACCGTCGAGCGTCGCGTTCTCCAACGCGACGCCGCGGCACTGCTCGACGCTCATGGTCACGCCGAAGGCGCGGCGGTCGGCGCCCTCGTAGCGCACGATCCGGCGAAAGCCGCAGCCGGCGATCTGCGCCTCGTTCACGCCCCGCAGCATCAGGCCGCGGAATCCGTGGACGATCTCGTTGTCTCGGAAGACGAAGCCCGTCAGCGGGCAGGCCGCCGTCTTGGTGATCCCGACGGAGTAGCTGAACAGGTTCTCGAAGCGGTTGCGCGAAATCTCGACGTCGCGCATCGGCGGATGATCGGGGAAGTAGTCCTCCTGGTGTTCGGAGCCGAGATCTATCCCCTTGCCGAACGCGCCCTCGTGCGGGCGCGCGGCGGCCCGGCCGGGCGCGCCGCCCTCGGCGGCGATGACGCCGGCGAAGCGGTTGTCGACGACGCGGAAACGGCCGCGTCCGCCGAGATTGAGCGAGGAGCCGAGCGCGTTCCGCACATCGCAGCCGCGGATCGTGACATCCTCGGTCCGCGGCCCGAAGATGTTGAGCGGGCTCGTGGTCGCCGCTGGATTGAAGCGCTCGGGTCCGACGTGGCGAAAGCGCTCCACGACGACGCCGCGGCAGTCGAAGATCCACCAGCCCTCGGTGAAGGAGGGATAGACCGAGGCGCAGTCGACGACGCGCACGTTCGAAGAGCCGATGACGAGCACCGGACCGCTGCGGCCGATCAGGCGGCCGGTGCGGTCGTCCCGCAGGCGGATGTGGCGGTTGCGCGTCGTCGTCACCCGCTCGAGCCTCACGTCCGCCGCTCCGTCGATCTCGAGCAGGGCGGAGGCGTCTTCGGCGGAGAAGCCGTTGGCCGCCCGACGCTCCGCCGCGCCGACGCCGCCGTCGAGAGTGAGGTCGCGGATATGCGCGCGTTCCACGCCGACCATGCGCAGCAGCGCGCGCGAGACGGGGTCGATTCCGGATGCGCGTGATTCGAGCGGCGGGCCGACGAGCGTGGTCCGGTCCGCGCCGGCGCCCACGATCTCGATCCGGCCGCCCCTTAGCGCCGGCCGCGGATCGCCCGGCGCCGCGCGCCCGACCGGCGAGGCGATGAGGTAGCGGCCCGGCGGGATCATCAGCGGCGCGCCGGATTCGGCTGCGGCCGTGAGCGCTCGGGAAAGCGCCGGCCCATCGTCCGAGGTCCCGTCGCCGACCGCGCCGAACGCCTTCAGGTCCAGCCCCGCGCCCGTCCGCGCCCATGCCGGCGAGGCGAGAGCCGCGGCGCCGAGCGCCGCGAATCTGCGCCGGGTCAGCATGCCGGTCTGGTTTCTCGCGACTTCGGGAGGCTTATATCTATATATAAATGACAGAAAAAATAAGGTGACATTCGTGATCTTGCTTGGGCGGCCATGAGGACGTCATGGTTGAACGAGATCATCCCACGATGATAGATGAGTTGGGGCTCAAGAGATCGTGCGTCGCACTGTCGGATGCGGCGAGGCTGGCGATTGCGCCCGGCCTGGCACGATCGCGCAACAGTCCGGATGCATGACCGCACACGACGCCCAGTCGAAGACGCAGGCCGAGCATGACGCTGCGGGGCCGGACGCCGACGCCACGAGCACGCCCCAGGATAGCCCTGCGCCCGCTCGCTCCGGCGGTCTTGTGAAGCTCGTGTCCCGGCGCATGGGGATGGGATCGGTCGTGTCGGCGATACTGAAGCCGACGGCTGCGGAACGGCGCGCCGCGGCGCCCAAGCCGGAGGCCGACGAAAAGTCTCGGTCCTACGACGGCGAACCTACGGTTTCCGCATCATCCCAGCAGGACGTCCCGTCCGGCGAGGCGGGCGAAGGGCTCTCCGAAGAGATCAAGCGTCCGGGCAAGGCCGCGCGCCAGCGCGACAAGGCCATCGCGGAGCGGGACAAGGCGCGGGCGGAGCGCGACGAGGCCAAGGTCGAGCGCGCGCGCATGCGCAAGCAGCGCGACGAACTGCGCGAGCGGCTGAAGGAGCTCGAGCTCCGCATGCTCGACGTCGAGGCGCGCCAAACCGCGGAGGCCGCCCGTCCGGTCCTCGAGAACTTCGACGCCAAGCGGGTCGCGTCCGGCGTCGACGCGCTGCAGACGGCGCTCGACCGGCTCGGCCGGGAGCTTGGCCTGCCGGCGCGCGAGAAAACGGCGAAGCCCGTCGCGCTCGCCCCGGCGGAGCTCGCCGCCAAGCTGTTCTCCTACGCCAATTTCCACCGGCTCGAGCATCTGCGGCGGCAGCGGGCGCCCGAAGTGCGGGCGAGGCTCGAGCAGGGCGAGAAGCTCAGCACGACCGAGCAGGAGCTGCTGGTCCAGCGCCACACGCCGCTGATGCACAAGCGCCTTCCGGAACGGCGCACGCCGCCCGCAGAGGTCGCGTTCCTGACCGTCGCGAACGACCGTTTCGCGCCCGGCCTCACAGGACTGCTGCTGTCGCTGCTCGACGTCTATCCCGACTTCGCGTCGGACGTGCTCGTCTACCACGACGGCACGCTGACCGGGTTCCTTCAGCGCCAGTTGCTCGACGTCTATCCCCGCATCCGCTTCTTCACGCCGGACATGGACTGGCTGGAGCTGACCGCCCGCGAGAGCGACAACCACAAGCGCATCGGCAAGCTCGGCTACATGAACCTGTTCGCCTTCACGCACGGCGAATACGAGCGCGTGGTCGTCTTCGACAGCGACCTTCTGGTCATCGACGACATCAGCGCGCTGTGGGAGGGCGGCGGCGACGACTTCCGCGCCTGCCTCGACTGCGGCGACCGCGAGTACGTCGCGATGTCGCCCTACACCGGCGCCTACATCGTCAACAGCGGGGTGATCTCGATCCCGAAGAGCCAGCTCACCGCCGAGGCTTTCGAGGAGGCGAGGGAGACGGCCAAGGCCAGCCTTCTCCCGCTCAACGATCTGATCGACCGTTTCGCCGACCAGAAGACCTGGAACATGCTGCTGCGGGACAAGCCGCTGACGCTGCTGGAGACCAATTACAACTGCAATGTGAAGTACGTGATCCGGCATCTCGGCGGGAATCTGGAGGGCGTGTCGATCGTCCATTTCGCCGGCGCGAAGCCCTGGAACACGCAGCTCTATCTGAACGACGAGCTGGTGCAGGAATACAACGTCAAGGCGCTCCCCTATCCGAAGATCTGGACGGACCAGTACAGGCGGCTGCTGTATCGCAGCAGGTTGAAATCCTTCCGCCGGGACACGGCGAACGACCGCCGGACGCCTGTGCTCGCGCCCATCGCGGGCGAGGAGCCGACCTGCGTCATGATCGGCAACGGCCCGTCGATCGCGGAGACGCCGCTGGAGCGGCTGCACGGGCTGGAGAAGTTCTGCTTCAACTGGTTCATCCTGCACGAGCGCTTCGAGCAGGTCGCGCCGGAGCATCTCGTGCTGGCGTCGCACATGTTCTTCGGCGGCTGGAACACGCAGAAACCGGCCTTCCCGTCCGGCTACCTCGCGCGCCTGCGCGAGCTCAAGCACAGGCCCGCGCTCTGGACGTCCTATTACTTCAAGCCGCTGTTCGATGAGCTCGGACTGTCGCAAGAGTTCGAGGTCAACTACCTGCTGTTCGAGAAGCCGTTCAAGCGCTTCATCGACAGCCTGGGCGCGACGCCTTGCGACATCGATGGCTTTCTCGACGACGGGCGCACCGGCGTCCTGAGCTTCGGCGCGCCGATCGCGGCGGCGCTCGGCTTCCGGCGGATGGCTCTGGTCGGCTGCGACAGCAACTACAACGCCGGCGGCGCCGGCCATGGCTCGAACTATTTCTACGATGCGACGCTGCACACCTCGCCTTCGACGCGGGCGGATTCGCTGACCGCGACATGGGCTCCCGGCGGCGCCGGCCATTTCGCCTACGACGTCGTCAGCGAGGCGCTGGCCCGGCGCGGCGTCGAGATGGTCGACGCCACCGTCGGCGGCGGTCTCGAGATCGGGAAGATCGCCATGGACGATCTCGTGCGCGCCGCGGAGCGTGCGCGTCGCGCGCGCATGGCCGTTCCGTTCGAGGCGGTGTCGTGAGCGTGGTCAGCCTCGCCGCGCGGGGCGCGCCGCTGCCCCATGGACGCGGTCCCGAGCGCATCACGATCGGCGACACGGCGCTGATCGACGTCGTCGAGCCCGGCGCGCCGACGGCGATCGTGTTCAGCGCCGTCAACGCGCGCTCGTTCAGCTACTACAAGATGTTCATGGCGCGGCCCCTGAACCGCGTCTTCCTGCGCGATCCGGACAACCTCTGGTACCAGCGTGGCGTGTCGGCCGAACTGTCGGGCGTCGAGCCGCTGGCGGCCTACCTCGCCGAGGTTCTGCGCGTCCTGAAGCCTTCCACGACGATCGCCTTCGGTTCGTCCATGGGCGGCTACGCCAGCCTGCTGTTCGGGCAGAAGCTCGACGTCGACGCCGTGGTGTCGATCTGCCCGCAGACGCTGCTCGACCCGCGCCTGCCGCACACGCCGGCGGCGGCCCCAAACGGGCCCTACGATGACCTGTCCGGCCTGCCCGCTCCCGCGCCGAGGCGGAAGACCTATGTGTTCTTCGGCTCGGCCGACATGGTCGACATCTACAATGTCTACCGCATGCCGCAGGACGGCCTGACGCTTCTGCCGATCGCGGGCCAGGACCACATGGTCATGCATCACCTGATGAAGAACGGCGAGTTCGAGCGGTGCGTCGACGCGATCCTCGCGGGTCGCGATTACGCGTGCTCCACGCCGCTCGACCGCCGCTGCGACGATCCCCTCCTGCGCGGCCTGGTCGGACGCCTCGTCGAGGGCGTCTACCGTGAGGACCCGGCCTACGACCCCGAACGCTACGCGCGCGCGACGCTCGCGCTCCAGCCCGACTGGCCGGCGGCGAACTACATGCTGGCGCGCGTCTGGGCGGACCAGGGCAAGCTCGAGGAGGCCGCGAAGCAGGCGGCGAAGGCGACGAAGCGGGCGCCGGGCTCGATCGCCTTCGCCGATTTCCAGGCCCACCTGTTCCTGCGGCGCGAAATGTACGACGAGGCGCTGGCGGCCTATGAGCGTTGTCTCGAAGTGCGGCCGAAGCACTATGCGGCGCTGTGCGCGCTCGCTTCGCTGCACGCCCGCGCGGGCCGGACCGAGATCGCGCTTCGCCTGCTCGACGACGCCGTCGAGATAAGGCCGCGCCAGACGCGCGCGCAGAAGCTGCGCGACAAGATCAAGAGCGGGCGCTTCGAAGCCGGCCGGACCGATGTCGCGCTCGACGACGAGTGACGGCCGCCGACCGGACAAGACGATGAGGAGACGGACATGAGCGACAACCTGGGCAAAGTCACCCGACGCGATCTGGCGGACGCCGTCGTGAAGACCACGGGCGTGCCGCGCGCCGAGGCGCTCAAGGTGATGGACGCGACCTTCAACCTGATCGCCGAGGCGCTCGACCAGGGCCGCATCGTCAACATCCGCGGCTTCGGCGCGTTCGACATGCGCGAAACGCCGGCCCGCACGCGGGTCGATCGATCCGGGGCGACGGTCGAGGTGCCCGCCGGGCGCCGGGCGCGGCTCAAGCTCGCCACGGCGCGCCCCGTCAAGGACGCGGCTGAGTGACAAAGACGGCGGGCGCTCGGGGACGGGACCTATGACGAGCGATCGGGTCGACTTCTTCATCGTGGGCGCGATGAAGTCCGGGACCACCAGCCTGAGGTCGGTGCTGGGGCGCTCGCCGGACGTGGACGCCTGTCCGCGCGAGATGCATTTCTTCGACAACGACGACAATTTCGCGCGCGGGTTCGACTGGTACCACGCCCAGTTCGGGCCGGCGCGGCCCGGCGTGCGGCGCGGCGAGAAGAGCCCGTCCTACGGCTTCTCCGCGCAAGGGGCGGCGCGCATCGCCGACTACAATCCGGACGCTCGGATCCTCTGGATCTTCAGGGACCCGGTGGCGCGCGCGGTGTCGAACTACTACCACGCCCGGCGCCGTCGCGACGACGCGCCCGCGCTCGAGCACGCGATCGACAACCGCGTGGCGCTCGAACGCCGCAACGCCAAGACGGCCTATGTCTATCGCTCCGAGTACCAGAAGCATCTCGACAATTTCGCCCGCTTCCCGAGCGGGCAGATGCGGATCCTGATCTTCGAGGAGGTGCTCGAGGGCGCGCGACCCGACATCGCGGAGACCTTCGGGTTTCTCGGCGTCCGGGCGCCGGCAAAGGTCGGCTTTCCGCATTCCAACGAAGGCGACGCGGAGCTGAGGGAGAGCAATCCGGTCTCGTCCGCGACGATCGCCGAACTGCGAAGCCTGCTGCGCCCGACGGTCGAGGCGATCGAGGAGCGGCTGGGGCGCCGGATTCCGGCCTGGTCCGGCGCCTGAGGCCGGGCCGGCCGATCACAAAACGTCGGACAATCCGGACCCGCGTATTGACGCAGGCGTCAAATTGAGTAGGCTTAGACTTTAGGCGAGCCGCCGATGCGGGCGGTCGCGCATGGTTGAGGGCCTACCCAATGATGAAGCTTGTACTCGCGGCCTGCGCGGCGCTGGTCGCCGGCGCCGCTCCCGCCGCGGCTGACGTTCTGTCTCAGGTCAAGGAGAAGGGCGTCCTCGTCGTTGGGGTGAAGGCCGACTACAAGCCCTTCGGATATCGCGACCCGACCGGCGCGATCGTCGGCATCGAGCCGGATCTCGCGGCCGACGTCGCCAAGCGCCTTGGCGTGAAGCTCGAGCTGGTTCCCGTGATGTCCGCGAACCGCATCGAGTTCCTGCAGCAGGGCAAGATCGATCTGATGATCGCCACCATGTCGGACAAGCCGGAGCGGCGGAAGAGCGTGCAGGCGATCGACCCGCAGTACTATTCCGACAGCGTCAACGTGCTGATGTCGAAGAAGGCCAAGTATACGAATTGGGACGAGCTGAAGGGCAAGACGCTCTGCGCCACCTCCGGCGCCTGGTACAACAAGGAGGTCTCGGCGAAGTACGGCGTGGACGTGAAGGCGTTCGACGGGTCTGAGAAGCCGCTGTTCGCGCTCAAGCAGGGCGAGTGCATCGGCTACCTCTACGACCAGACCTTCGTGCAGGGGAAGCTGATCGACGCCGAATGGAACGAGGGCTACGGGATGCCGCTGCCCGGCATTCTCGAGGCGCCGTGGATCATGGCGGTGAAGAACGGCGAGGACGCCTTCGCCAAGGAGCTCACCACGATCACTCTCGACTGGATGAAGACCGGCGCCGTCGTCGCGCTGGAGAAGAAGTACGGCATCGAGCCGACCGACTACTCCAAGCGCATGCACGAGCAGCACAAGGGCAGCTGAGCGCCCTGTGCGAACGTCTTCCGCCGGGCGCGTTCCCGCGCCCGGCCGCATGTCGTCTGACCGCGAGCATCGATGGACGCGTTAGCTGAGTGGTTCCGCACGCTCTATGAGACCACGGGCGTAAACCTCACCATCGTCTACGACGCCTATGACCGGCAGAGGTTCGTCTCCGGTCTCGGCATGACGATCTATCTCAGCACGGCCAGCGTGCTGATCAGCATCGTGATCGGCGCGGTCGGCGCCTGGGCGCAGGGCTCGCCGCTGCGGCTTCTGCGCGGGCTGGTCGACGGCTTCGTCGTCGTGTTCCGCAACACGCCGCCGCTGGTGCAGATCTTCTTCTTCTACTTCGGCCTCAGCCCTCTGCTGCCCTACGTCGAGGACATGGACGGCATGCGGGCGCCGCTGTTCAGCAACGTGCAGTGGGCGATCATCTCGCTGTCGCTGTTCGCCGGCGCGTTCAACGTCGAGATCTTCCGCTCGGGGATCGAGGCCGTGCCGCGCTCCACGATCGAGGCGGCGGAGTCGCTCGGCTACAGCCGGCTCGGCGTGTACCTGCATGTGGTGCTGCCGCTCGCGTTGCGCGTCTGCCTGCCGGCGCTGAACAACAACCTTGTCAACCTGTTGAAGACCACCACGCTCGCCTACGCCATCGCGGTGCCGGAGACGCTCTACGTCTCGAAGCAGATATGGACGGATTCGCAGAACGTGCCGACGATGATGATCGTGCTGCTGCTGGTCTACGTGGCGCTCGTCGGCGTGCTGGTCTGGATTATGCACCGCTGGGAGCGCCGGCTCGCCATTCCGGGCTATGGCCAGGGGGCGGCGCGATGACGGGCCGGCCCCTCGCGGTTCTGCATCCGGTCGCGCCGCCCGCGCCGCGCGGCTTCCCGAAACTGACGCTGGTCCATTGCGTCGGGATCGTCGGCGCGCTCGCGCTGGTCGGCGGCGCGGCGCACGCGCAAGGCGCGCCGGCGGCGCCCTCCGCGTTCGAGGTGATCCTCAAATGGTCCCCGCTGCTGTTGCAGGGCTTCCTGTTCAACGTCGCGATCTCGCTGCTCGCGATGACGCTCGGCACGGTCGCGGGCCTCGCGCTCGGCCTCGCGCAGATCGGGACGAACCGTCCGCTCGCCCGGGTCGCCTGGGCCGCGACCCAGTTCTTCCGCAACGCGCCCTGGCTGGTGCTGCTGTTCTTCGCGATGTTCATGATCCCGTTCCAGTTCCGGGTCTTCGGCTACGTCATCCCGTTTCCGGACTGGGTGAAGGCGGTGATCGGCTTCTCGCTGCCGGTGATGGCGAACGTCTCGGAGATCCTGCGCGGGGCGGTGCGTTCGTTGCCGAGCGGCCAGTGGGAGGCCGCGGAGTCGCTCGCCTTCTCGCGGCGGCAGACGCTGTGGCGCATCATCCTGCCGCAATGCGTGAAGCGCATGCTGCCGCCGTGGATGAACCTCTATTCGCTCGTCACGATGGCGACGGTGCAGGCCTCGATCGTCGGCGTGTCGGAAATGCTGACCCTGACCTCCGAGGTCCACGCCGCCGAGGGCGGCCGGCCCGAGCTGCTCGCGCCGCTCTACGGCTTCGCGATGCTGTGCTTCTTCCTCTACTGCTACCCGATCGGGCGGTTGACGCAGCGCCTCGAACGCCGCTTCAACGTCAAGTCCTGACGCAATGGGAGCCAACGCCCTGACCAGCCCAGCTTCGCCCGCGGCGCCCGGATGGACGCCGGACCAGCCGATCGTCAGCATCCGCGACGTGCGCAAGTCCTTCGGCGCGCTCGAAGTGCTGAAGGGCGTGTCGTTAGACGTCCGCAAGGGCGAGGTGGTCTGCGTCATCGGCCCGTCCGGCTCGGGCAAGTCGACGCTGATCCGCTGCGTCAACGCGCTGGTCGGCGTCGATTCCGGCTCGATCACGGTCGCCGGCCGCGAGGTCAACGACCCGAAGCTCGACAAGCTCGCGCTCCGGCGCACGGTCGGCATGGTGTTCCAGCAGTACAACCTGTTCCCGCACCGCACCGCGCTGCAGAACGTCATGATGGCGCCGGTGCAGGTGCTGAAGCAGGACAAGCGCGAGGTCGAGGCCCGCGCCCGCGCCCTGCTCGCCAAGGTGCGCCTGTCGGGCAAGGAGAACGCCTATCCCGGCGAGCTCTCCGGCGGCCAGCAGCAGCGCGTGGCGATCGCCCGCTCGCTCGCCATGCGGCCCGAGGTGATGCTGTTCGACGAGGTCACCGCGGCGCTCGACCCGGAGACGGTGAAGGAGGTGCTCGTCACCATCCGCGAGCTCGCGGAGGAGGGGATGACCTGCATCCTCGTCACCCACGAGATGGGCTTCGCCCGCTCGCTCGCCGACCACATCTACTTCACCGACCGCGGCGTGATCGTGGAGCACGGCCCCCCCGCCGAATTCTTCGCCGCCCCGAAGGACGAACGCACCCGCGCCTTCCTCGGCCAGATCCTCTGAGCCGAGGACGCCCCGTACGGGTGGAGGCCGGGCTCAGCGCAGGCGGGCCATGGCGTAGGCGTCAACGAAGGCGCCGTCGCGGAAGGTCGCGGCCTTGTGGGTGCCCTCGATCTCGAAGCCGAACTTTTTGTAAAGGGCGATCGCCCGTTCGTTGTCGGTGAACACCGTCATCTCCAGCCGGGTGACGTTCAGCCAGTTGTCGGCGGTGTCGATCATCGCCGCGAGGAGCTGCGAGCCGACGCCCTTGCCGGCGTGCTCCTCCCGCACGCCGATCCAGAACTCCGCCGCGTGGGAGCGGCGGCCGTAGAACGGGCGCAGCGCCGAGGCGCCCACGACGCGGCCGTCGATCTCGGCCGAGAGCAGCAGGTCGCGCGGCGACGTGGTCTCCAGCCAGCGCCTCACGGCCTCGAAGGACTCGTATGGCAGGGCGAGCGTCCAGTAGCGGAACGCGCGCTGGCTGACGATCTCGTAGATGTCGCTGACGTCTTCGGCCCGCATGGCCCGGATGATGGCGTCCATTCCTCCTCCGCGATGGTCGTGGGACTGGCAGAAGGGGCGACGTGCGGACGCCGCCCCCCAAGTCCTGAACGACGGAGGCCGCGGCCATCCGTAAAACCGCGTCATCCGGGGCGCGCTCAGGCCTCGGCCTTGAGCGGGCGGGCGAGCAGCTTCTCGATCGCCTCCGCGACGCTGACGCGTCCCGCGACCACCGCGGCGACGGCCCGCGAGATGGGCAGCTCGACACCATGGGCGTCGGCCAGCGCCACCAGCGCGCTCGCGGTCGCGGCGCCCTCGGCGAGCTTGGCCGGCGCCGGCTCGCCGCGGCCGAGCGCGCGGCCGAGCGCAAAGTTGCGGGACTTCGGGCTCGTCGCGGTCAGCACGAGGTCGCCGAGGCCGGACAGACCGGACAGCGTCTCGGGCCGCGCGCCGAGCGCCGCGCCTAGACGCGCGAGCTCCGCGAAGCCGCGTGCGATCAGCGCCGCCACCGCCGAGGCACCGAGGCCGCGGCCCTCGGCCGCGCCGGCCGCGATCGCGAGCACGTTCTTGGCCGCGCCGCCGAGCGCGACGCCGGTCATGTCCGTCGAGGTGTAGGGCCGGAAGCTGCGGGTCGCGAGCCGCGCCGCGAGCCGCGCCGCAAGCGTTTCGTCGGACGCCGCGAGCGTCACCGCGGTCGGCAGGCCGCGGACGACGTCGTCGGCGAAGCTCGGGCCCGACAGCAGCGCGAGCGCGACGCCCGGCAGCGCCTCGGCCAACACCTCGGGCGGCAGCGCGTTGGCCCCGCGCTCGACGCCCTTGGCGCAGGCGACGACCGCCGCGCCGGCCTTGAGCCGCGGCGCGAGTTCGGCCGCGACGGCGCGCAGCGTCTGCGTCGGCGTGACGAGCAGCACGATCTCGGCGCCGGCGACGGCGTCGAGCGCGGCCGTCGGCGTCACATGCGGGTTCAAGGGCGCGCCCGGCAGATAGCGGGCGTTCTCACGCGCCGCCGCGATCGTGGCCATGGCCGCGGCGTCGCGGCCGATCAGGGTGACGGGCGCCGCGGAGGCGTCCGCCGCCACGTTCGCGAGCGCGGTCCCCCAGGCGCCAGCGCCAACGACGGCGACGCCGCTCACGCCTTGGCTCCGGGCAGGGCGGCCGCGGCGTCGAGCGGCCAGCGCGGGCGCGGCGCGAAGTCCAGCGGATCGGCGAGGCCGAGCGCCAGACGCTCCGCGCCGGCCCAAGCGATCATGGCGCCGTTGTCGCCGCAGAGCGCGAGCGGCGGCGCGACCAGCCGCGCGCCGATCTGCTCCGCGAGGTTCTTCAGCGCCGCGCGGATCGGTCCGTTGGCGGCGACCCCGCCGGCCACCACCAGCGCCGTGGGCGCGCCGAAGCGCTCGGCGAAGGCGCGGACGCCGGCGCCGGCGCGGTCGGCCACCACGTCGACGATCGCCGCCTGGAACGCGGCGCAGAGGTCGTCGACGTCGCCTTCCGAAAGCGGCGCCGCGCGCTCCGCCTCGAGCCGCACGGCGGTCTTGAGGCCGGACAGCGAGAAGTTGGGCTCCGCCCGCCCGAACATCGGCCGCGGCAGGGAAAAGCGCGCGGGATCGCCGGCCGCGGCCCGGCTCTCCACGTGCGGGCCGCCGGGATAGCCGAGGCCCAGCATCTTCGCGACCTTGTCGAACGCCTCGCCGAGCGCGTCGTCGAGCGTGGTTCCGAGCCGGACGTAGCGGCCGACGCCGAGCACGGCGAGAAGCTGGGTGTGCCCGCCGGAGGCGAGCAGCAGCAGGTAGGGAAAGCCCACGCCGTCGGTCAGCCGCGCGGTCAGGGCGTGCGCTTCGAGATGGTTCACCGCGGAGAACGGCTTGCCCGCCGCCAGCGCCAGCGCCTTCGCCGCGGTGAGGCCGACAATGACGCCGCCGACAAGACCGGGCCCAGCGGCCGCCGCGACGCCGTCGAGATCGCTCAAGGCCACGCCGGCGTCGGCGAGCGCCTTCGCCGTGACGCCGTCGAGCGCGTCCACATGGGCGCGAGCGGCGATCTCCGGAACCACGCCGCCGAACGGCGCGTGCTCGTCGAGCTGCGCGCGCACCACGTTCGAAAGCACCACGCCGGGGCCTTCGCCCTCGCGGCGCACGACGGCGGCGGCGGTCTCGTCGCAGGTGGTCTCGATGCCGAGAACGAGCATGGGCTTCAGGCTTCGATTGCCCCGGACAGGCGGGGATTGCGGGATCGCGAGCGCAGGACTTAACGATTTAGGGAATTAACGAAAGGACGAATTCCTCACCCTGGGGGTTTACCCGCTCCGCGCCGCCCCTCAAAACAGGCCGCGTTTTCCCAATAGGCGTTCGAGGCGTCCCGGTTCCCGACATGGCTTCTTCCTTCCGCATCGGCACGCGCGGCAGCCCGCTCGCGCTCTGGCAGGCCAACCGCGTGCGCGACGACCTGGTCGCCGCGCACGGCCTTGCGCCGGAGGCGGTCGAGATCGTCAGCATCAAGACCACCGGCGACGCCATCCAGGACCGCCCGTTGAGCGAGGCCGGCGGCAAGGGTCTGTTCGTCAAGGAGATCGACGAGGCGCTGCTCGACGACCGCGTGGACCTCGCGGTGCATTCGGCGAAGGACCTGCCCACGGAGCTCGCGCCGGGAACGGCGCTTGCGGCGACGCTCGAGCGCGCCGACGTGCGCGACGTCCTCATCGGCGGCGCGGCGCCGACGCTCGACGCGCTGCCGGAAGGAGCGATCGTCGGCACCGCCTCGCTTCGGCGCGGCGCGCTGGCGCTCCGCCGGCGCCCGGATCTGAAGATCGTGCCGTTCCGCGGCAACGTTCAGACGCGGCTCGACAAGCTCGGCCGCGGCGAGGTGGCCGCCACCCTGCTCGCGCTCGCCGGCATCACGCGGCTTGGTCTCGCCCACCACGCGACCGAGATCCTCGACGAGGCGATCTTCCCGCCGGCGCTCGGGCAGGGCGCGATCGCGGTCACGGCGCGGGCCGCCGACGTCCGCGTCCGCGCCGCGCTGGCGCCGCTCGACCATTTCGCGACCGCGGCGGCGCTCGCCTGCGAACGCGCCTTCCTCGCCGTGCTCGACGGCTCCTGCCGCACGCCGATCGCGGGCCTCGCGCGGGTCGACGCCGGCGGCGGGCTCTCGTTCCGCGGGCTGGTGCTCTCCGGCGACGGCGCCCGGACAGTCGAGGGCGAGGGGGCGGGCTCGGCGGCCGACGCGGCGCTGATCGGCGCGGAGGTCGGGCGCGACGTGAAGGGGCGCACGCCGCCCGACCTGCTCGCGGCCTTCGGCTGAGGCGGACACCGATGGACGTTCTGGTTCTAAGGCCCGAACGCGCCGCGGCCCGCACCGCGGAGGCGCTCGACCGGCTCGGCTTCCGCGCCGTGCTCGCGCCGGTGCTGTCGATCGAGGCGATGGATTCGCCCATACCCGAAGGTCCGTTCGACGCTGTGCTCGCCACGAGCGCGAACGGCCTGCGCAAGCTGAGAAACCGGTCCGAGATCGCGGGCCTCGTCGAGGCTCCCCTGATCGCGGTCGGCGACCGCACCGCGGCGGCGGGCCGTGAGGCCGGATTCGCCGTCGTCCATGTCGCCGACGGCGACGGGCGGTCGCTGGTGGCCGAGGCGGTCGCGCGTTTTTCAGCGCCCGCGCGGTTCCTGCACGCGGCGGGCGCCGACCGGGCCTTCGACGTCGCGGGCGCGCTCGGGACGCATGGTCACAGGGTCGACGTGGTCGAGCTGTACCGCGCCGTCGCGGCGACGCGACTGCCGGAGCCGGCGATCGAGACGCTGCGCGCCGGGCGGCCCGCCGCTGTGCTGCACCATTCGCGGCGCATCGCCGAGACCTTCATCTCGCTCACGGAAGCGATCGGGCTCGGCGACGCCGTCCGCGCGCTGCCGCACGCCGCGCTCGCGCTGCGCGTCGCCGAACCTCTGCTGGCCGCGGGCTGCCCATCGGTCGCGGTCGCCGACCGTCCCGACGAGCCTGCTTTGCTCGCCGCGCTCGACCGATTGATCCGCGACGCCTCGCCTTCCGGCGCGGGGCGTTCTAAGTAGGGCGTCGAGCCTGCGCCGCGGCTCAGTCTTCGTCTTCCGCGACTCGAAGGAGCAGCCCCCATGGCCGATCCGAAAGGCCCCGAGCAGAAGACGGGATCGACCGGCTCTCCCGCCCGGCCGAAGTCGCCGACGCTCGACCTTTCCGCGACCGACGTGACGCCGAAGGAGGCTCCGAAGTCCGGGCCGTCGGCCGCTGCGAAGCCTGAGGACGCGAAGCCCGCGCCCAAGCCGGCCGAGTCGAAGCCGGCCGCCGCGCCCTCGACGGCCGCTGCGGCGTCTGTGGCCTCGACGGGCGCCGCCAGGACGACGCCGGTTTCCCCTGCGGCCGGCGGGACGGGAGCTTCCCCCTCGTCGACGTCGACCGCGCCGGCGGCGACAGGGTCCGCGCCGAAGCCGGGCGAGACCGGAGCGAAGCCTTCGTCAGGCCCCGCCGCCTCGGGCGCCGCCGCGCCGGGCGCGACGAGCGCTTCGTCCGCCGCCGCCAAGCCGACGTCCGGCCCTTCGACCACCTCTTCGGCTTCGTCCGCTTCGCAGTCGGCGAAGCCGTCCGCAGGCGTCACGTCTCCGTCGTCTGCGCCGAAGACCGAACCGGCGCCCGCAACTTCGGGCGGCGCGGGCGTCCTCGGTCTCGCTCTTGCGGGACTGATCGGCGCGGGCGTCGCCGTCGGCGCCGTCGCGCTGTTCGGGCGCGACCTGATCGGCGCGCCGCCGGCCGATAGCTCGCGGCTCGTCGCGACCGAGGCGAAGCTCGACGCGGTCGCGCGGGAACTCGCGGCGCTGCGGGAGCAGTCCGGCCAGCCGGCGCCGGCGGCGGACACCAGCGCCATCGACGCCAAGATCGACGAACTGACGAAGGCTGCGGCCGACCGTTCGCGGGCGCTGGAAGCGCAGCTTCAGGAGATCGCGAACCGATCCCCGGCCGTTCAGGTCGACACCGGCGCGGTCGACGCGCTCGGCAAGCGGATCGACACGATCGAGGGCAAGCTCGGCGACACCGCCTCGGCGCAGGCCCTGCAGCAGGTCGGGGCGCGCATCGACGGGATCGGCGCCGCCATCGAGCAGGCGCTGCGGCCGATCTCCGACAAGATCGGCGCGCTGGAGACCGAGCTGAAGGCCCGGCCGGTGGGCGATCCGGACGCCCGGCTCGTGGTGGCGCTCGGCGCTCTCGACCAGGCGCTCGCCGCCGGACGGCCGTTCGCGAACGAGCTCGCCGCGGCGAAGGCGGCCGGGGGCGGCGATCCGCTCGCTCCGCTGGACGCGACCGCGGCCGCCGGCGCGCCCACGCGCGCCGCGCTCGCGGCCGAACTGCGGGACGTCGTCGCCGCGCTCCCGCCCATCCGTCCGGCCGAAGGCGCGTCGGTGTTCGACCGTTTCCTCGCTAGCGCGGGATCGGTCGTGAAGGTCACGCCGGCCGAAGCGCCGGCCGGCTCTTCGCCCGCGGAGGTCCGTCTGCGAATCGTCGCGAAGGCCGCGAAGGGCGACCTCGCCGGGGCGCTCGCCGAGCGCGACGGGCTCGACGACGCCGCGAAATCGGCGACGGACGCATGGGCGGCCAAGGCCAAGGCCCGCCTCGACGCGGAAGCGGCGGTGGGCGACGCCCGATCCGCCGCGCTCTCCCGTCTCGGCTCGAACTGAGGGTCCGCCGACAATGATCCGCGTCCTGCTGTACCTCGCTCTGGTCGGCGTCTTCGCCTTCGCCGCCACATGGATCGTCGACCGGCCCGGCGAGATCGTGCTGACCTGGCAGGGCTACCGCCTGGAGACCAGCGTCGCCGTGGCCGCGGCCTTCATCGCGGTCGTGTCCGGCGCGACGGTGATCCTCTGGAACGTGATGCGCTGGATCCTGGCGGGGCCGGAGGCTTTCGCGCTGTTCCGGCGCAACCGGCGGCGCTCCAAGGGCTATCAGGCGATCGCCCGCGGCGTGGTCGCGGTCGGCACGGGCGACGCGCGCCTCGCCAACCGTGAAGCCTCCGAAGCGCGCAAGCTGCTCGGCAAGGAGCCGCTGACGCTGGTGCTCGCGGCGCAGGCGGCGCAGCTCTCCGGCGACCGCAACGGCGCCGAGGCCGCGTTCCGCGCCATGACCGACGCGCCGGAAACCCGCGCGCTCGGCCTGCGCGGCCTTTTCATCGAGGCTGAGCGCCGGGGAGACCGCGCCGCCGCCAAGCAGCTCGCCGAGGAGGCCGCCCGCCAGTCGCCGCAGACGCCGTGGGCGGCGCAGGCGCTGTTCGATTTCCAGTGCGCCGAGAGCGACTGGGCCGGCGCTCTGTCCACGCTCGAGCGCATGTCCGCGAACCGTCTGATCGAGAAGGCCGACGCCAAGCGCCGCCGGGCCGTGCTGCTGACGGCCCAGGCGACCGACGGCGCCGTGTCCGACCCGACCCTCGCGATCAAGCGGGCGCGCGAGGCGCATGGCCTTGCGCCCGACTTCGCGCCCGCCGCCGCGCTCGCCGGCCGGCTGCTCGCCGAGCAGGGCGAGCCGCGCAAGGCCTCCAAGATCGTCGAGGCGACGTGGAGCAAGGCGACCCATCCCGATCTCGCCGAGGTCTATGTCCATGTTCGGCCGGGCGATCCGGCGCGCGACAAGCTGAAGCGCGCCAAGGCGCTGTGCGAGCGGTCCGGCGACGATCCGGAGGGCCTGATCGCCGTGGCGAGGGCAGCTCTCGCGGCCCGCGAGTTCGATGTCGCGCGCGGCTCGCTCGACAAGTTGCTGGCGAAGCGCCCGACGGCGCGCGCCTGCCTGCTGATGGCTGAGCTCGAGGATCTGGAGCGCGGCGACGCCGGCGCGTCGCGCGAATGGCTCGCCCGAGCGCTGCGCGCGCCGCGCGATCCGATCTGGGTCGCGGACGGCGTGGCGAGCGAGATCTGGGCGCCGGTGTCGCCGGTGACGGGCCAGCTCGACGCTTTCGTCTGGAAGACGCCTGTCGAGGAGAGCAGGCCGAAGCTCGCGGCCGACGCCTGGCTCGAGCAGGCGCCCCGCGACGCGAACCTGCCGGTCGCGGTGTCCGCGCCGGCGTCGGTGCTGCCGCGCAGGATGCCGGAGCTCAAGGACGACGCGCCGGCCGCGCCGTCGCCCGCTCCTGCGGCGAAGACCGAGGCCAAGCCTGAACCGAAGCCCGAAGCCAAGGCGCCGCCCGCGCCGGAGCCCGCTCCGCTCGTCGCGCCGGCCAAGGTGGAGGTGATCGAGCCGCGCGCCGCGCCGCCGCGTCCGACCGCCGCGGTGTTCCCGCTGCCGCGTGCGCCCGACGATCCGGGACCGAACGCGGTCGAGCCTGTCGACGCGCCGGCCGCCCGCGCCTTTCCGGCGAACCGCCCGACGTACTGAGCGCGGCCGCCTTGCATTGCGGCGACGGTTTCGCTAGGACAGCGCCGTCGCCGCTTTAGCTCAGTTGGTAGAGCACATCATTCGTAATGATGGGGTCACGTGTTCGAGTCACGTAAGCGGCACCATCTCCTCGATCTGTGACGTTTTACCCGGCGGTGTTGCGCCGCGGCGCCTCGCGTCCGCGGGCCTTCGGCATATATCGGATGATAAGGCTCGCGCGTCGCGAGCCCCGATCCTGCCGTGGGCGCCCATGTTCGATTCCATCCGTTCCTTCATGGCCGAGCTCGCCGGCGCGGGCGACGAATTCGGGTCCCGCTTCGCGGCCTCCGACCCGCGTGTCGCGACCGCCGCGCTGCTTGTGCACCTGATCGACGTGGACGGCGTCGCGGAGCCGCACGAACGCGAGCGGCTCCACGACATCCTCAAGAGCCGCTTCGGTCTTTCCGACGCCGAGACCGACGAACTCATCGCCCTGGCGCGCCGGCGCGACGAGGAGTCGGTCGACCTCTACGCCTTCACCAGCGTCCTGAAACGTGCGCTCGACGGGCCGGGGCGGGCCGGCGTCGTGGAGATGATGTGGGAGCTGGTGTTCGCCGACGGCGCCGTGCATGAGCTTGAGGACAATGTGGTGTGGCGCGTCGCCGAGCTGCTGGGCGTCTCCACTCGCGAGCGGGTCGACCTGAAGCGCCGGATCGCGGCCCGCGCGCGCCCGCTGTCCGACGACTCCTGACGCCGGCTTGCGCGGCCCGCCGCGCGCGGGCATGGCAAGACGCGCATGACCTCTGATCGCCTGCCCATCGACGACGTGCTGCCGGAGCTGCTCGCGGCGCTGGAGCGGCGTTCGAGCGCCGTGCTGGCCGCGCCGCCCGGCGCCGGCAAGACCACGCGCGTGCCGCTCGCCCTGCTCGGCGCGCCGTGGCGAGGGGACGGCCGCATCCTCGTGCTGGAGCCGCGCCGCCTCGCCGCCCGCGCCGCGGCCGAGCGGATGGCCCGCACCTTGGGCGAATCGGTTGGCGAGACCGTCGGGCTTCGGGTCCGCCTCGGGTCGAAGGTCAGTTCCCGCACGCGCGTGGAGGTCGTCACCGACGGCGTCTTCGCGCGCATGATCGTCGACGATCCCGAGCTTTCGGGCGTCGCCGCGGTGCTGTTCGACGAGTTCCACGAGCGTTCGCTCGACGCCGATCTCGGCCTCGCGCTGGCGCTCGACGCGCAGGGCGGGCTTCGCGAGGATCTGCGGCTGGTGGTGATGTCGGCGACGCTCGACGGCGCGCGCGTCGCCGCGCTGATGGACGACGCGCCAGTGATCGCAAGCGAGGGCCGGTCGTTTCCGGTCGAGACCCGCCATCTGCCGCGCGATCCCCGGCGACGGATCGAGGACGCCGTCGCGGCGGCGGTGCGCCGCGCGCTCGCCGAGGAGCCCGGGGGCGTGCTGGTCTTCCTGCCGGGCCGCGGCGAGATTCGTCGGGTCGCCGAGCGGCTCGCGGAGGTGCAGCTCGGCCCGGAGGTGGAGGTCATCGAACTCCATGGCGGGCTCGATCCGCGCGCGCAGGACGAGGCGATCGCCCCCGCCGGTCCGGGACACCGCAAGGTCGTGCTCGCCACGTCGATCGCGGAGACCTCGCTGACGCTGGAAGGCGTGCGCGTCGTGGTCGATTCCGGCCTCGCCCGCGTGGCGGCGCACGACCCGGCGCTCGGGCTGACGCGGCTCGAGACGGTGCGGGTGTCGCGCGCCTCCGCGGACCAGCGGCGCGGCCGCGCGGGCCGGACCGAGCCGGGCGTCTGCTACCGGCTCTGGGAAGAGGCCGCGACGCAGAGCCTCGAGCCGTTCGCCCGGCCTGAAATCCTGGCGTCCGACCTCGCGAGCCTGCTGCTCGATCTCGCGGCCTGGGGCGTGACCGATCCGGCCGCGCTGCGGTTTCTCGACCGGCCGCCTGCGGCCGCGGTCGCCGAAGCGCGGGTCACGCTTCGCGCGCTCGGCGCGCTCGACGCCGACGGCCGGATCACGCCAGGCGGCCGGTCGCTGCGGCGGATCGCGCTGCCGCCGAGGCTTAGCGGACTGGTCGTCGACGCGGTCGCGACCGGCGACGGCGCGCTTGGCGCCGAGATCGCGCTGCTTGCGGTGGAGCGCGGCCTTGGCGGCGACAGCGCCGACATCGGCGCGCGCCTCGACCGCTTTCGGCGCGAACGCGGGCCGCGGGCCGAGGCGGCGCGCCGGCTGGCGGCGGGCTGGCTCGCGGCCGCGGGCGGACGCCCCGGCATGGTGGATCCTGCGCGGGCGGGCCTCGTGATCGCACGGGCGTTTCCGGACCGGATCGCCAAGTCGCGCGACCGGAACGGGGCCTTCCTGCTCGCGAACGGGCGCGGCGCGGCGGTCGACCCGGCGGACCCGCTGTCTCGCGCGTCCTATCTCGCCGTCGTCGATCTCACCGGCGTCGCGCAGGAAGGCCGCATCCTGCTCGCCGCGGCGCTCGACGAGGCCGCGGTGGCGGAAGCCGCAGGCGGCGCGATCGAGAGCCGCGTCGACGTCGCCTTCTCGGCCGAGGCGATGGCCGTGCGCGGCCGAGCACGGCGGCGGCTGGGCGCGCTGACGCTCAGCGAGGCGCCGACCCCGGTGTCGCCCGGTCCGGAGACCGCGTCAGCGCTGGCCCGAGGCGTCGCCGAGGTTGGGCTCGACCGGCTGCCCTGGACCCCGCCGATGCGTGCGCTGATCGAACGCGTCCGTTTCCTGCGCCGCGTCGAGCCCGACGGCGGCTGGCCCGATCTGTCGGACGCCGCGCTGTCGGCTTCGGTGGAGGAGTGGCTCGCGCCCTTCCTTTTCCGCGCGACGGCGCTTCGCGACATCGGCGAAGGCGACCTCGCGGCTGCGCTCGACGCCCTGACGCCATACGCCCTGAGGCGCAGGCTCGACGCCGAAGCGCCGACCCATTTCGACGCGCCGTCCGGCTCCCGGCTGCCAATCGACTACGCCGGAGAGGACGGGCCTGCGCTTGACGTGCGGGTGCAGGAGCTGTTCGGGGTCACCCGGCACCCCGCGGTCGCCGGCGGCCGGGCGCCGCTGGTGCTGCGGCTGCTGTCGCCCGCGCACCGCCCAATACAGGTGACGCGCGACCTGCCGGCGTTCTGGGCGGGCTCGTGGCGCGACGTGCGTTCCGAGATGCGCGGCCGCTACCCGAAGCACGTCTGGCCGGAGGACCCGGCGTCCGCCGCGGCCACGAGCCGCGCCAAGCCGCGCGGAACGTGAGGCCTGCGGTCAGGCCTTCCCCGTCGTCAGCATGATCTTGCCCATGTGGGAGCTCGCCTCCATCAGCGCGTGCGCCTCGGCCGCCCGCTCCAGCGGAAAGGTCGCGTGCACGACGGGCTTGATCCGGCCGTCCTCGATCAGCGGCCAGACCTCGCGCTTCAGCACCTCGGCGATGGCGGCCTTCTGCGCGGTCGGCCGGGCCCGCAGCGTCGAGCCGGTGACGGTGAGGCGCTTCAGCATGATGGGGGTGAGGTCGATCTGCACCTTCGGCCCCTGCATGAAGGCGATCTGCACCAGCACGCCGTCCGGCGCCAGCGACCTGATGTTCCGCGCCGTGTAGTCGCCGCCGACCATGTCGAGGATGACGTTCACGCCCTTGCCGCCGGTCGCCTCCTTGACGATCTCGACGAAGTCCTGCGCGCGGTAGTCGATCCCCTTCGCGCCGAGCGTCTCGCAGAAGGCGACCTTCTCCGGGCCGCCGGCGGTTGCGAACACGGTCGCCCCGCGGGCTCGCGCGAGTTGGATCGCGGTCACGCCGATGCCGCTGGTGCCGCCATGGACGAGGAAGCTCTGGCCCTCCTTCAGGCCTGCGCGCTCGAACACGTTCGACCACACGGTCATGAAGGTCTCGGGCAGCGCGGCCGCCTCGACGAGCGACAGGCCTTTTGGAACCGGCAGGCAGTTGGACGCGTGGGCGACCGCGTACTCGGCGTAGCCGCCGCCGGCGATCAGCGCGCAGACCTCGTCGCCGACCTTCAGCGCGTCGACGCCGGCGCCCAGCGCCGCGACCCGGCCCGCCACTTCGAGCCCGAGAGTCTCCGGCGCGCCGGGAGGCGGCGGGTACATGCCCTTGCGCTGCATGACGTCCGGCCGGTTCACTCCCGCCGCCGCGACCTCGATCAGCACCTCGCTGTCCTTGGGTTCGGGCAGGGGACCGCGGGCGGGCTTGAGCACGTCCGGCGCTCCGGCGCCGTCGGCGCGGACGAAGGCCATGTCGGAAGGCAGGCTGGTCATCGGGACGTTCATCCTCGTTGTGCGGACGGGGGGCATGGTTTGGCGCGCCCGCCGCGACGGGGCAAGCCTCGCATTCCCAGACAGTGTCCCCGGCGGGCGCAAAATATGCGAATAGGGCGCGGGTCCCGATCCGACGCTGGAGCGCTCATGTCCACCATCTTCGCCGCCGCTTCCGAGGCTTCGACGCCGATCTGGCTGACGCCGGCCGGCGAGCCGCTGCCGGAGGCAGCGCGCGCTTGGGCCGCGGCGACCGGCTTCGAGCCGGGGCCGGGCAAGATCCTCGTCACGCCGACCGCGGAGGGCGGGCTCGCCGGCGTGGTGTTCGTCGTGGAGGCGACGGACGCCCGCGACCGCGATCCCTTTCTCGCCGGCAAGCTCGTCGGCGCGCTTCCCGAGGGGACTTATCGTTTCGAAGGCGCGGCTGGCGACGCGCGGCTGGCGGCGCTCGCCATCGGGCTCGGACAGTACCGTTTCCGGCGTTACGGCAAGCCAGCGCCCGAGGCGATCCGGCTGGTCCCGCCCCAGGGCGTCGACGTGGGCGAGGTCGAGCGCACCGTCGCGGCGGTCGCCCGCGGCCGCGATCTCGTCAACACGCCGGCGAACGATCTCGGCCCTGCCGAACTCGAAGCCGCGATCCGCGCGCTCGGCGAGCGCCATGGCGCGTCCGTGACCTCGATCGTCGGCGACGACCTGCTGGCGGCCAACTTCCCGCTCGTCCATGCGGTCGGCCGCGCCGCCGCGGCCCATCGCGGCCCCCGCGTCGTCGATCTCGTCTGGGGGCCGGAAGACGGGCCGAAGATCACGCTCGTCGGCAAGGGCGTGGTGTTCGACACCGGCGGACTGAACATCAAGCCCGACGCCTCCATGCTGCTGATGAAGAAGGACATGGGCGGCTCGGCGGCCATGATCGCGGCGGCCGACATGGTGATGGGCGCGAAGCTGCCGGTGCGGCTGCGGCTCATCGTCGGCGCGGTCGAGAACGCGATCTCGGGCGACGCGTTCCGGCCGGGCGACGTCATCCCGAGCCGCAAAGGCCTGAACGTCGAGATCGGCAACACCGACGCGGAGGGTCGCCTCGTGCTCGCCGACGCGCTCGCGCTCGCCGACGAGGAGGCGCCCGAGCTGATCGTCGACGCCGCGACGCTGACCGGCGCCGCCCGCGTCGCGCTCGGCCCGGAGCTGCCGCCGCTCTATTGCGACGACGACGCCTTCGCGGCCGAGCTTCTGGCCCATGCGGCCGCCGAACGGGACCCGCTCTGGCGCATGCCGCTCTGGAACCCGTATGACGACCTGCTGTCGTCCAAGATCGCCGACGTGAACCATATCTCGGGCGGCGCCTTCGCCGGCTCCATCACGGCGGCGCTGTTTCTGCGCCGCTTCGTCGGCCGCGCCAGGACCTGGGCCCATCTCGACGTGTTCGCGTGGAACCCTTCGGCGAAGCCGGGGCGGCCGGAAGGCGGCGAGATCCAGGGCGCCCGCGCGCTCACGGCGCTGCTCGCCGCGCGCTACGGTCGCGCAGGCTGAGGGGCGGAGCCGATGCCAAGCTTCCGTGGGACCTACCAGGGCTTTCCGCTCGACCTGCCTGTCGAGGCGGCGGCCGTCTCGCTGCGTGGAGGCCTCGGCCGCTGGCCGGGCCAGACGCCGAGAGAGACCGTAAACCTTGTGATCAGCGTGCAATCGCCCAGGTTCTTCTTCAACCCCAACAATGCGGACACCGCGACTGTCGACGACGACGATGTGGCGAGCTGGCTCAGTCCGCACCTGCTGACCGAATGGCTCGATCTTCCCGCGAAGGCCTTCCCGAATAGCAGTTTTCGCGACCTCGACGGGCTGCGGGTGGACTTTGCAGGCCTCGGTACGCTGAACGCCCTGACGAAGGAGGACTGGTTCGAAACGCCGGGCCTTGTAACCTTCTACGGACAGGAAGGCTTCCGCTCGGCGCGGATCGCGCTCGATCATCGGAGCGGGGGCGTGTTCGCCGTCAAGGCCGAGGGAGAGACCGAGCTTGGCTCGCGCTTCGACGTCGCGTTCGAGGCGCCGCTGTCGATCGACCTTGCGGCCCACCGCGGCCATAGCGCGGACGAGATCTTGGCGTGGCTCGGCGGCTTCGTCGACGTCGACGACTTTGACCTGGCCACGAAGACGCACGACGATTCCGTCTACGTGTCCGGCGCCGTCAAGGCGCGGAGCTGAACGTTTCCCGCCTTCACGAAGGCGTTGGAGCGACGTTTCGGGGCGGACGGGCGGCGTCCGCATCGGCCATAACCCTCGCGCAAACAGGCGCGGGGTACGATGCTCAAACGGGTTTACGACTGGTCGCTGAGGATGGCCCGCCATCGGCACGCCGAACGGGCGCTCGCCGCGCTGTGCTTCGCGGAGAGCTCGTTCATCCCCGCGCTGCCGGAGGTGATGCTGCTGCCGATGATCCTCGCCGAACGGGCGAAGGCGTGGCGCTACGCGGCGATCTGCACGATCTCCTCGGTGATCGGCGGCGTCGCCGGCTACCTCATCGGCTACTTCCTGTTTGAGGCCGTCGGCCAGCCGATCCTGAACCTCTACGGCATGACCGGCGACTTCGAGCAGATCGCCGGCAAGTACAACGAGTACGGCTGGCTGATGGTGCTGATCGGAGGCGGGATCACGCCGATCCCGTACAAGGTGATCACCATCGCGAGCGGCCTCACCCAGCTCGACTTCGTCACCTTCGTGGCGGCCAGCGTCGTCGCCCGCGGCGTGCGCTTCTTCCTGCCCTGCGCGCTGCTCTACAAGTTCGGGCCGCAGGCCAAGCGCCTGATGGACACGCGGCTGAACCAGGTGTTCTGGGTCTCGCTTGTCCTGGTCGTGCTCGGCTTCGTCGCGGCGCCTTACCTGTTCAAGGGATGACCGCGGCGACGCGCCGTTGACGAATTCCGGCTAGACTTCCGCGCGATGACAACGCCGTTCGACCGTCGCCTCACGCCCGCCCGTCCTGACGTCGCCGCCGCCCATCTGCGCGGGCAGGTGGAGGCGTTGCGCCTCGTCGAGGGCGAGCGCCGCCGCGTCGCGGTCGGCCACGCCGGCCTTCGCCGCGCGCCCCAGCCGGACGCCTCGCTCGAGACCGAGGCGCTGTTCGGCGAGGAGGTCGTCGTCTACGACGAGCTCGAGGGATGGGCCTGGGCGCAGCTCTCGGGCGACGGCTATGTCGGCTACATGCCCTCGGCCGCGCTCAGCGCCGAGCTCGGCTCAGGCCCGACGCACCGCGTCGCGGCGCTGCGGACGCTGCTGTTTCCCGAGCCCTCGATCAAGGTTCCGCCGCTCGACGCGCTCTCGACCGGCGCGCGGCTGAACGTCGTCGCGAGCGAAGGTCGGTTCGCGACCCTCGACACCGGCGCCTTCGCGATCGCCCGCCATCTCGCCCCGCTCGACGCCGTCGAGACGGACGCGGCGGCGGTCGCCGAGCGCTTCATCGGCGCGCCCTATCTCTGGGGCGGCCGCACCAGCCTTGGACTCGACTGCTCCGGCCTGGTCCAGACCGCGCTCGCCGCCTGCGGCGTCGCCGCGCCGCGCGACGCCGACATGCAGGAGCGCGCGGTCGGCCGTCCGATCGAACTCGCCGAGGCCCGCCGCGGCGACCTGCTGTTCTGGAAGGGCCATGTGGCGATGCTGCGCGACGAACGCACGCTGGTGCACGCCAACGCCTTCCACATGGCGACGGCGCTCGAGCCGCTCGACGCCGCGCTCGCGCGCATCCTCGCGAGCGATGGGCCGGTGACGAGCGTGCGGCGTCCGGTCGGATAGAAGGTCAGGCGAGGGCGTCGATTTCCGCGTCGCTGAGATGGCCGGGCACCACTGCGACGGGGATCGGGAAGGTCGCGGCCCATTTTCCCACGATCGAGGCCACCAGCGGGCCGGGACCTTCCGCGCCGACGCCGGCGGCGAGCACCAGCAGGGCGATGTCCTCGTCCTCGTTGATGAAGGCGACCAGCTCGTCGCTGCGCTGGCCTTCGCGCACCACCTGCTCGGCCTCGACGCCGGAGACGTCCCGGGCGCGGTCCGCGACGCGGGCGAGGTGGGCGCGCGCCGTCGCCTCGGCCTCCTGCCGCATCACGTCGCCGACGCCGAACCAGTGCTGGAACTCGCCCGGCGTCACCACAGAGAGCAGCGCGAGCGCGGCGCCGACGCGGCCGGCGCGGCGTGCCGCGAAATAGACCGCGCGGTCGCATTCCTCGGTGTCGTCCACGACGACGAGGAACTTCGGCCGGTGGCCGGCCTCGTAGGAGCGGCGGGGCGCTGCGGTCATGGCGCGAGGATGCGCGAGGCGGGGCCTCGCCGCAATCCGCCGTTCAGCGCCGGACGAAGCCGACGATGTCCTTGACGTGCGTCATGGTCTCGGCCGCGATCGCCTCGGCGCGGGCCGCGCCGTCGCCCAGCACGCGGTCGATGTGGCCGGGATCGGCCACGAGCCGCTTCATCTCGGCGTTGATCGGCCCGAGCTTCGACACCGTCAGGTCGACGAGCGCCTGCTTGAAGGCCGAGAACTGCGCGCCGCCGAAGGCGTTCAGCACCGACGCGGCGTCGCCGTCCGAGAGCGCGGCATAGATGCCGACGAGATTGTCCGCCTCGGGCCGCGCCTTCAGCTCCTCGACGCTTTCCGGCAGGGGTAACGGGTCGGTCTTGGCCTTGCGGATCTTGGCCGCGATCTGGTCGGCGTCGTCGGTCAGGTTGATGCGCGAGGCGTCCGACGGGTCGGACTTCGACATCTTCTTCGCGCCGTCGCGCAAGGACATGACGCGGGTCGCCGGGCCCGCGATCAGCGGCTCCGGCTGCGGGAAGAACTTCTCCGCGAGCCCGTTCGCCGCGATCGAGGCCGCGAAGTCGTTGTTGAACTTCTGCGCGATGTCGCGGGCGAGCTCCAGATGCTGCTTCTGGTCCTCGCCGACCGGCACGTGGGTCGCGCGGTAGACCAGGATGTCGGCGGCCATCAGGTTGGGATAGGCGTAGAGACCGACGCTCGCGTTCTCGCGGTCCTTGCCGGCCTTCTCCTTGAACTGGGTCATGCGGTTCAGCCAGCCGAGGCGGGCGACGCAGTTCAGCACCCAGGCGAGCTCGGCGTGCTGCGGCACCTGGCTCTGGTTGAAGACGATGTGCTTGGAGCCGTCGACGCCGGCCGCGAGGAAGGCCGCCGCGACCTCGCGGATCGAACGCTTCAGCTCGACCGGATCCTGCCAGACGGTGATCGCGTGCAGGTCGACGACGCAGTAGATGCAGTCGAAGCCGTTCTGCAGCTCCACGAAGCGCTTGATCGCGCCGAGATAGTTGCCGAGGTGGAGATTGCCGGTCGGCTGGACGCCGGAGAACACCCGCTGGGACACGCTCGCCATCTCGCATTTGCCTCGTGAACGAGGCCGCGTTATGGCCTCCGGAGGTCCCCTGCGCAAGGCCCGCTCCCGCCCCGCGCGCGCGCCCCGATCGGAGAGCTTTCCGCATGTCTGAAGCGAAGTACGACGTCCTCGGCATCGGCAACGCGATCGTCGACGTGATCGCCCGGACCGAGGACGACTTCCTCGTCGCCGAGAGCCTGGTGAAGGGCTCCATGGCGCTGATCGACGAGGCCCGCGCGGAGACGCTCTACGGCCGCATGGGGCCGGCGATCGAGGCCTCCGGGGGCTCGGCCGCCAACACGCTCGCGGGCCTCGGCTCGCTCGGCGGGCGGGCCGCCTTCATCGGCAAGGTCAAGGCCGACCCGCTCGGCGAGGTGTTCGGCCACGACATCCGGGCGATCGGCGTCGACTTCCCGACCGCGGCCGCGGCCGGCGGCGCGGCCACCGCCCGCTGCTTCATCCTGGTGACGCCGGACGGCGAGCGCACCATGTCGACCTTCCTCGGCGCGGCGCAGGCGCTCGGCCCCGACGACATCGACGCCGCGACCGTCGAGGCCGCGAGCGTCACCTATCTCGAGGGCTACCTCTGGGACCCGCCCGCGGCCAAGGAGGCGTTCCGCAAGGCCGCGGAGATCGCCCACGCCGCCGGCCGGCAGGTCGCGCTGTCGCTGTCGGACTCGTTCTGCGTCGACCGCTACCGGCCCGAGTTCCTCGAGCTGATCCGCGGCGGCACCGTCGACCTGCTGTTCGCCAACGACAGCGAGCTCAAGTCGCTCTACGAGACCGGCGACATCGAGGCCGCGCTGCAGGCGGTCGCGGCCGACGCCAAGCTCGCCGCCGTCACGCTCGGCGCCGAGGGCTGCGTGGTGCTCGCGGACGGCGAGCGCGTGGCGGTCCCCGCCGCCCCGGTCGACGGCGCGATCGTCGACAAGACCGGCGCCGGCGACCTGTTCGCGGCCGGCTTCCTGTTCGGCCATGTGCGCGGCCTCGGCCTCAAGCGCTCCGCCGAGCTCGGCGCCCTCGCCGCGGCCGAGGTCATCTCCCATGTGGGCGCCCGCCCGCTGGTCGAACTCCGCCAGCTCGCCTCCGACCGCGGCCTGATCTGAGGCCTTTCACTCTCCGTCATCCTCGGGCTTGACCCGAGGATCCATCGGCGCGGACGCGGCCGTGCGAGGGATGGATGGCCGGGTCAAGCCCGGCCATGATGGCTGAGCGTGAGACGAGCGCGCGCGTCTCCGCCGTCGCGGGAGCGAAAGCCTCCGGCGGCGGGCGGGTGCTGGCGGTCAAAACGCTGGTTCGGCACGCAGGCTCGAGGTCGGAGGAGGCGCGGAACGCCGGGCCACCGAATGCTCTGTAGTTCAGAATGCCGGTCGCCCGGCGTTCCACGCGCGACGGTTTCGCATCGGACGGAAAGCGGCTCTCCGGCGTCGAAGACGGTCTGAGCCCAAGGGCTTCGAGACCGTCTCCGGCCTTATGGCGCCTCTGCATAGGCGCGGCCCCGTCATAGTGCAGGGCGGGTCGCTCACGCCCGGCGCGAACCTCCGTCCGAGGGGATTTGAACCTCCCCCAGACCGGCGTAGCGCGCCGAACGTTCCGTCCGACGTCCCGGGGGCGCGGCTTCCGGTAGAGCCGAACCCGCAGGCGCCGCCCCTGTCCCCGCATGGCCGGCCGGTCCGGACACGCCTCCCGTGACGGGGAAGGGTCTTGGAACCCTGCGCGCGGATGGCGGGAATGTCAAGGAATATGTTCCTTGGACCGCTGCGCGAGCCGCCTCCGTCGTCATGCCCGGGCTTGACCCGGGCATCCATCGGCCTGCGCCCGTTCTTCTCCTGCTTTGAAGGCGAAGCCGAGCTGATCCGCGACCGCGCCGCCTTCGCGGCGCACTGGACCAAGGACATCGACCGCTGGTTCCCGAACGGGATCGACACGCCCGGGATCGTGCTGATCAAGGTGCGCGCAGAGCGCATCCACTGGTGGGACGGCGAGGACGAGGGCGAGATCGTTGTTTAGTGAGCACCGCCGCCACCGATGATCGTTGCGATGTCCGCGATCTGATTACACATCTTGTATTCATGTCCTTCACAGGGAGCTGAGCTGAAGAGCTATAGCGTCGACACGTCGGCAGTGGCAGCGTTCTCCGCCTTCCACATTCTGGAGAGCCCGGCGGGAGATAAAGCCTGCCGACGTCACAACAGATTTTCGTCGACCTTCTCCAGCAAAGTCGACGTTTCGCGAATTAGTATCTCTACGTCAGTACTAAATTCTTTATGTGTTTGTCTCCAATATAGGGCGCGCTCTCTAATTTCTTCCGCCTCCTGTACAAATTGCCTCTGCTGATTTTCATTCCAACATCTGTAGTGTTTTGCTGCTATGTCAGTGTAGTAACGTCCGGTCTTGAATGGATAATGTCGGTTCTCTTCTAAGAATATTTGCTTCTTAAGCCGCTCGTTCGCCTGGACGAAAGTCGTGAAGGCCTCCTTATGATCATTAGTCTCGATAGCCTTTCTCATCTGAAAACGAGAAAAGTAATTGTCGATTTTAACGAGATTCGGCCTCGTCTTCGCCTTCTCCCGCGCATAAGCGTTCGAGAAAGCCGTCTCCGCAATACCCAATCGGTCGTGTATCGTTGCCGCAATCCCAACCTGCAGCCAATAATCCGAATTATTCCGCGTATTACCAAATACTCGGATGTCTTCATAATATTGCAATATCGAATCAGCTTTCTTAGTACCGGAGAACACCGGCTCTATGGAGCCATACCGTGTGAGTGCGATCCTCAGAGACACAAATTCAGGATCTGCGTCTCCCGCACGCGATGCACGCTCGTAAAGGTCGACTAGACTTTCTTTGACCAAACTGTCATCTGATACCGTACTTAGGATGTGCGCGCTGAGGAGACCTGCTCGGGGGAATATTGTGTCACCTTGCATGCTGAGAAAATGCTGTACCTGTTCGTGATAGGCTCGCATGGTTTGTCTAACCCATTGGCCGTCGAAAACAGTTTGCCAGTCGTTCAGCGAAAATCTAAAACCAAGAACATTTACTATGAATGACGACACAAAAAGCTTCAAAACTCTTTTGTCTTTTCGAAGAGGGTTTAGCAAAAGTCGAATTTCGTTCTGTACTTTTTCAGATTTAATGATCTCGATTAGAAGCTTATAGAGCGAACTCTCGAGTTTGGTGCTTATGAAAGCTCGGCGAGCGCTCTCGCCAGCCCCGGATCGATCGCCCCAAAAACCACCGAAGTTTACTAAAGCCTCAAAGGCTGGAACATCGCTCGCCTCTATACGATCGAGCGTCACCTCAAAAGTCGGGCCAAGATGAGGTGTCTGATCAACAAAGTCGGAAATTAAATCATGAGTTACGCTTCGTTCAGTCAGAATAACTCTATGATTCATTGGCCTAGAGGCAACATATTCTCTTACTTCTTCTCTTAGGGAGTAGTAATTTTCAAATATAACTACGATTTTGTCCGCTATTCTTGAGATTTTCCGCAACTCATCGTTGAGCGTTCTGCCTTTTGTTGCGTAGAAAACCCGATAGCCATTATCTATGAAATGAGATGTTAGATTAAGGACACTCACAGTCTTCCCTGACGCGAGCTCACCAGTGTAAAGGACGTCCCGCCACGGTCCAACTCGTACGGCTTCCATTGCGTTCGCATCTTGCTTTCGTACGACGGTAAAGCGTTGAGATCCGAAAACAGGTGTCTTGAGCAAAATTTCGTGCTCAGGCAGGCGCCCGTAAACCAACTGAGAAGTCAGTTTCTCGACGTTGGTTGAACCTATTGGCTGCGCAGCATCAACAGTAATCTCTGAGAGACATAGAAAAGCCGTAGAAAACCGAACACTTTGATAATCTGAGCTTACAAGATCAACGGTCTGTGAAAGTTCATCAAAACCCCCAGGACAAAGGGTGCCGTAGTCCGATAGCGCCGACGTCTCAAGTTCATCGGCATCAGGGGATATGAAGAAAAATGTCTTCCGCGTGAGGCTGTCGTCTACAATAAGTGCGCGTTGAATGTCCAAATCAGCAAGGCTGTAACCCACAAATATGATCGCGCGTGCCGCTCTAAGGTCTCGGAGGAAAAATTTGAACCACTCCGAGTCACGAAGGCGCGATGTGCCATAGGCATAATCCGTGAGGACAAGCCTCTGCTGAAGTGTCGCTGGAGACACATCTCCTACATAACCATTAAGATGCACAACCGATCCAGGGCCCGCATTACCAATCTCGTTATCCAGCGTGATACTGGATACGGGTCTATGACCTTTCAATGCTTCCTCAATGACGTTATCGTAGTTCGTTGTATAAATTCGGCGCCAAGGCAACAAATAAAGACGTGATAGCCGCTCATCTACAACGCCGCAGTTCAGGTGTTTTTTTAGTAAATCAACAACAAAATCAACGCCCTTTTTGCGAACAACATGGCCAGCAACTCTTTCTAGAGGGTGCGGCGAGCCCGTTCCTTCAGATTGTTCAAGCAAAAGATCGACGAGCGAGCGTCCATCGGGAATGACCGAGCCCGACTTGTTCTTTGATAAGAACGAGACCCCCGCGCCCACGAACAAAACTGCGTTTCCATCCAGTGCGCACCGAACAGCATCGTCGATTTCCACATCCGGTCTCCTAAATGGAAGCGTTCGTCTGCTGTATTTACCTCTACACAGCTGCACGAACAGACGCTGTGCGGAGAGCTGAAGGCGCGACGTTTATCGTGCAATGCGCAGAAACTAATCACATCCCCGAATAATTCGGCCCGCCGCCCCCCTCGGGCGCGACCCACACAATATTCTGATTCGGGTCCTTGATGTCGCAGGTCTTGCAGTGCACGCAGTTCTGCGCGTTGATCTGGTAGCGGGGGCCTGAGGCGCCGTCCTCCACCCATTCGTAGACGCCGGCCGGGCAGTAGCGCTGGCTGAGGCCGGCATAAACGTCGTGTTCCGAGGACTTCTGGAGGGACAGGTCCTTCACCTTGAGGTGCGGCGGCTGGTCCTCCTCGTGGTTGGTGCTCGACAGGAACACCGACGAGAGCTTGTCGAAGGTCAGCACGCCGTCCGGCTTGGGGTAGGCGATCTTCTCGAACTCCTTGGCCGGCCTGGTGGCGGCGTAGTCCGGCTTGCCGTGGGGCAGGGTGCCGAACAGGCGGATTCCGAACTGCTCCGCCCACATGGCGAGGCCGCCCAGCACGACGCCGACGCGGGTGCCGAACTTCGACCACAGCGGCTTGACGTTGCGGACCGGCTTCAGGTCGCGGCCGATGGCGCTGTCGCGCCAGGCGGCGTCGTAACCCGCGAGCTCGTCCTGCGCGCGGCCGGCTTTCAGGGCTTCCGCCACGTGCTCGGCGCAGAGCTTTCCCGACAGCACCGCGTTGTGGCTGCCCTTGATGCGGGGCACGTTGACGAAGCCGGCCGCGCAGCCCACCAGCGCGCCGCCGGGGAAGCTAAGCTTCGGCACCGACTGGAAGCCGCCCTCTGTGATGGCGCGCGCGCCGTAGGAGAGGCGCTTTCCGCCCGCGAAGGCGTCGCGGATCGCGGGATGGGTCTTGAAGCGCTGGAACTCGTCGAAGGGCGAGAGGTAGGGATTTTCGTAGTTGAGGTGCACCACGAAGCCGACGGCGACGAGGTTGTCGCCGAAATGGTAGAGGAACGAGCCGCCGCCGGTCCTGTCGTCGAGCGGCCAGCCGAAGGAGTGCTGCACCAGGCCGGGCTGGTGCTTTTCCGGCGCCACCTGCCACAGCTCCTTCAGGCCGATGCCGTATTTCTGGGGCTCGGCGTTCTCGTCGAGCTTGAAGCGGGCGATGAGCTGCTTGGAGAGCTGGCCGCGGGCGCCTTCCGCGAAGATCACGTATTTGCCGCGCAGCTCCATGCCGCGGGTGTAGTTCGGGCCGGGCTCGCCGTCCTTCCCCACGCCCATGTCGCCGGTCGCGACGCCCGTGACGGCGCCGGCCGCGTCGAACAGGATCTCATTGGCGGCGAAGCCGGGATAGATCTCGACCCCGAGCGCTTCGGCCTGCTGGCCCAGCCAGCGCGTGACGTCGCCGAGCGAGACGACGAAGGCGCCGTGGTTCGACAGGATTTTTGGCATGCCGAAGTTCGGCAGCCGGAACGAGCCTTTTTCCGTGAGGTAGAGGAAGCGGTCGTCGGCGACGGGCGTCCGGGTGAAGGCGCTCTCGTCGGCGCGCCAGTCCGGCAGCAGCGCGTCGAGGCCGATCGGATCGACCACCGCGCCGGAGAGTATGTGGGCGCCGACCTCGGAGCCCTTCTCCAGCACCACGACGGTGAGCTCGGGGTCGATCTGCTTCAGGCGGATCGCGACGCTGAGGCCGGCCGGGCCGCCGCCGACCACGACGACGTCGTAGTCCATGCCTTCCCGCTCGGGCAGCTCCGCCGAAGCCGTGGTGTCGGTCATGATCCGCGAAACTCCCTCGACAAATCCTGTTGCGCTGCGAAGCACGTTGGAACGGTTCGCATTTTAGCGCGCCCGAGGCTATCGGGAGGATCGTCGAAGACGAGCAATTCGTTTATCCGACCTGCGGATAGTTCGCGTCGACCGGGCGCTTACGCGGCCGATCGATGCGCTGCGGCGCCGCGCTCCTGATGGTGCTCGATCACGCCGTACCAGCCGAGCCCGCGATAGGTCTCGTAGCCGGGCGTCAGGTGATAGGCGATCAGCCGGCCGTTCTGCGTCCGGTAGGCGCCGGAGGGGCCGGCGGCGGTTTCGAGCGGAAACATCTCCTGCAGCGCGCCCCGGCCGTCGGAGGAGGCGATGACGCGGCCGCGGGCGTCCAGCAGCAGCACGCGGCTGTTCGCGGCCTCGGCCGGCGCCAGCCGTACGCCCCGCACCACGGCGCGGGCCTGGGGCTCCCAGTCGAAATGGATCGCGAGCAGGCCAAGCGGGCGGCCGTGGGCGTCGCCGTTCTCGCGCACCTGCGCCACGTAGGTCGCGACCTGCGCGCCTTCGAGGCCGGCCGAGCGCTCGATGTCGGCGGCCACGAACTCGTCGCCGGAGGCGAGGTTGCGGCCCGCGGCGAACCAGCGCTCCGACGACACGTCCCGCCCGATCACGCCGGGGAAGCGGTCGGGGCGGCCGTTGGCGATCACCTTGCCCGAAAGATCGCAGAGCCACAGGTCGATATAGACCGTGTAGGACGACAGGATCACGCCCAGCCGGCGGGAGGCGTGGGCGGCGTTCTCGGGTGTGGGCGCCAGCGCGCAGTCCACCATCGCCGAATCCGTCGCCCACCAGCGCACGTCGCAGGTGCGCTCATAAAGGTTGCGGTCGATGATCTCGACGGCGTTGAGCGCGAGGTCGGTGTAGCGCTCGGCCTGCGCCTCCGCCGACAGCGCGGCGACCGCCTGCCGCAGATTCTCGGCCCGCGCGCCGACGTCCTCGCCGAGCCCCGCCGCCAGACGCTCGATCTCGGCGGCGACCTCCTTGACCTCCTGCGCCACCACCGAGAAGCCGGCGCCCTTGTCTCCGGCGTGGGCCGCCTCGATCAGCGCGTTCAGGGCCAGGAGGCGCATGCGCCCGGTGATGCCGCGAATGGCCGCGATGTTCGCCCAGGCCGCGTCCTTGAGCGTGTCCGCCGCGCCGCCGACGATCTGCGCCAGCGAACGGTCGCCCGCCTGCTCCGTCATGTCATCCGCCCCGATCAAGAAGTCCCGCGGGCGCACGTTGGCGGAGCGATGATTATCGGCTGATTAAAAGGGCGTGATTAAAAAACAGGCTGAGACGAAAGGTCTCGTTCTGTCACGGCGTGAACCAGTAGCGGGTGAGGTGGAAGAACACGGGGGCGGCGAAGATGATGCTGTCGACCCGGTCGAGCACGCCGCCGTGGCCGGCGATGACGTAGCCCCAGTCCTTGGCGCCGAGGTCGCGCTTCACCGCAGAGAGCACGAAGCCGCCGAAGAAGCCGGCCACCACGATGACGAGGCTCATGCCCGCCGCCTGCAGCGCGGTGAAGGGCGTCAGCCCGTGCAGCGCCACGCCGATCAGCACCGCCGTCGCCCAGCCGCCGATGAGCCCCTCGACCGTCTTGGACGGGCTGACGTTCGGCGAGAACCGGGTGCGGCCGACGAGCTTGCCGAAGACGTATTGCGCGACGTCGGAAAGCTGCGCCACCACCACGAGGTAGAGCACCAGCAGGGCGGGGTCGGCGCCGGTGTCGAGCATCATCAGCGCCGGCGCGTGGCTCAGCATGTAGACGGTCAGCATCAGCCCCCACTGCACCCGGGCCTGGCGCGCGAGGAAGTCGGTCACGTCGCCGGCGAGCGTGGAGACCGCGGGCAGGGCGAGGAAGCAGTAGACCGGGATGAACACCGCGAAGAGGCCGTACCAGCTTGTGCCCAGCAGCAGGTAATGGATCGGCAGCGCGACGAAGAACGACAGGAACAGCGCGCGGTGGTCGCCGGCGCGCGAGGGGGCGAGCGTCCAGAACTCGCGCAGCGCCATGAAGGACAGGCCGGCGAACAGCAGGGTGGTGGCCACGGGGCCGAGCGCGAGCGCGGCTCCGAACACCACCGCCATCACCCACCAGGAGCGGGTGCGGGCGTTGAGGTTCGCGATCGTGGCGCGACCTTCCGGAGTGGTCGCGCGCCGCTCCAGCGTGCGGCCGACCACGGTCGCGACCGTGAGGATCGCGATGACGCCGACGATGACCCAGCCGAACGCGCCGCTCACGCCGCGCCTCCGTTGCGCGGGCGCGCGAGGCCTGCGACCGCGGCCCGCGCGCGCTCGAGAAACGCCGCCTTCGGTTCGCCGGGGATCTGGGTGAGCGGCGCGCCGAAGCGGGCGGTGCAGGTGATCGGCACGATCAGGAACGAGCCCTTCGGCATGACGCGGGCGAGGTTTTCGAGGTGCACGGGGATGAGCTCGGCGTCCGGATAGGCCTCGGCCAGCCGGTGCAGCCCGCTGCGGAAGGGCGCGATCTCCTCGCCGGCGCCGCGGGTGCCCTCAGGGAAGATCAGCACGCTGTCGCGCCGGTCGAGCACGGCGTGGACCGGCGCGAGCGGGTCGCCGCCGCCGGAGCCGTCGCGGTCGATCAGCACAGCGCGCAAGGCGCCCTCGGCGATGAAGCGCCTGAACGCGGACGAGCCCCAGTAGTCGCGCGCGGCGACGGGATGGGTGCGCCGGCGCACCCCGAGCGGCAGCGCCGAGATGATGGCGAGGGTGTCGAAATGGCTGGTGTGGTTGGCGAAGTAGATCCGGCTGCGGGTTTCAGGCGCGGAGCCGATCCACTCGCCGCGCGCGCCGACGAGGATGCGCACGAGGATGACGAGAATCTGGCGGACGAGGTCGGTCATGCGCGGCGCAGTCCGTCGGCGATCGCGGCGGAGCGCGTCCAGCAGGTGACGAGGCTCCCCGCCGCGACGACCGCGATCGCGATCAGCAGCGACCAGCGCGTGTCGGAGACGGTCCACTCCACGCTCTGCGCCACGAGGCCGAGCGTCAGCGCCGCCATGCGCCGCTGTTTGGCCATCACGCCGTCGAAGCTCTGGGCGAGCCCGAGCGAACCGCCGAACACGCGCACATAGGCGGTTAGCGCGGCGAGAAGCGCGGCCGCCCAGCCGAGCCAGGGCAAGCCGGCGGCGTAGCCGACGGGCACGAGCAGCAATGTGTCGGCGACGCGGTCCGGGAACTCGTTGTAGATCGCCCCGACCGCCGATTTCTTGCCGCCCTCGACCGCGACCATGCCGTCCAGCAGGTTGCAGACGAGCCGGAGCTGGACGCAGACCGCCGCCGCGAGCCAGGCGAGCGGCGTCGCCCCGAGCGCGATCAGCGCGGCGCCGAAGCCTGCGAAAACCACCGAGGCGACCGAGATCTGGTTCGGCGTGACCGAGGAGGCCGCGAGCCGCCGCGACAGCGCGATCGCCCAGCCGGAGGACCTGCTTGCGATCGGCCGGCGGGCGGGCTCCCCGCCCGTCTTCAGCGCGTCCGGCTGCATCGTCCCCCCGTCGCCTCCCCGCGAAGCGCGGTCCGTTTTACAGCAAATCGGACGGCGGCTGTCGACCCGGCGCCACTTCCGCCTCGATCCAGCGGCGGAGCGCTGCGACGGCGGGGCGGTCCTCGGCGCCTTGCGGGCAGACGAAATCGTAGCTGAAGCCGCCGAGTTCGGGCCCGAAGGGCTGGGCCAGCACGCCGGAGGCGAGTTCGTCCGCGACGAGGGCGCGGCTGAGCAGCGCCGCGCCTTGGCCTGCGACGGCGGCCTGGATCGCGCTCGCCTCGTCGTTGAAGGCGACGCCGGACTCCCAGTCGACGCCGGAGACGCCGGCCGTCTCGCCCCACAGGCGCCAGGACGGCACGGTGCTCGCGCCGCTGACGCGCCAGTCGAAATGGATCAGCGCGACGCGCGCGAGGTCGGCCGGCGTGGCGAGGCCGAGCCGCGGACTCGCCAGCGGCGCGAACAGGTCCGTCATCAGCGGAAGGCTCGTGAGGCCGGGGCGCGGCGCGACGCCGTAGCGGATCGCGGCGTCGGCCTCGCCGCCGGCGAGATCGACCACGCTGTCGGCGGCGTGGAGGCGCAGGTCCCAGTCCGGGTTCAGGTCCCGGAACCGCGCGGCCTTCGGCACCAGCAGTTTGGCCGTGAAGGCGACGGTGGCGGAGAGAGTCGCGACCCGCCGCGAAGGCCGCCGGCGCGCGTCCTCGACCGCGTCGGCCATGGCGTCGAAGGCGCGGCGCAGCGGCGGCAGCAGCGCCTCGCCCTTCGGCGTCAGCGCGACCTGGCGCGGGCCCCGCTCGAAAAGCGCGACGCCGAGCCCGTCCTCGAGCTGGCGAATCTGGTGGCTGACCGCGGTCGGCGTCACGCCGAGCTCGGCCGCGGCGTCCTTGAAGCTCAGCCGGCGCGCGGCGGCCTCGAAGGCGCGGAGCGAGCCCAGCGGCGGCAGGCGGCGCATCGCGGCGTCTCCCTCATAATAGATGATTCAAATTCATTCATATCCTGAGAAATCGTCGTTTGTCGCCTCGGAAACCAGCGCCTAGCTCTCCGGCATGAAAAAACGACTGAGCCTGTCTCAGTCCAGTCACGGGAGTTCAGTCCATGGCCTGGGTGTTTCTCGGGATCGCGGCGGTGTTCGAGGTCATCTTCGCGCTCAGCATGAAATATGCGGACGGCTTCTCGAAGCTTGGTCCGACGCTCGTCACCGTCGTCGCGGTCGCCGGCGGCATCGGCTTCCTCACGCTCGCGCTGAAGACGCTGCCGGTCAGCGTCGCCTATCCGATCTGGACCGCGGTCGGCACGCTCGGCACGGTGGTGCTCGGCGTCGCGCTGCTGGGCGAGGCGCTGACGGCGGTCAAGGTGGTCTCCGCGCTCGCCATCGTCGGGGGCGTCGCCGGCCTGAAGCTCGCTTCGGCGTGACGGGGAGAGGAGCGATGTCGACCTTGCTCCACATCGACGCCAGCGGCCGCGCTACGCGCTCGCTCAGCCGGGCGCTGTCGCGCCGCTTCGTCGAGGGCTGGCTGGCGGCGCGGCCGGGCGACCGGGTGATCCGCCGCGACCTCGCCAAAGACCCGCCGCCGCTGATGTCGGAAGCGTGGATCGCCGCCGCCTTCGCCAAGCCGCAGGCGCGGGACGCCGCGGCCCGCGAGGCGCTGCGCTACTCCGACGCCGCCATCGACGAACTCGCCGCGGCGGACGTGATCGTGCTCGGCGCGCCGATGTACAATTACGGCATGCCGGCTGCGCTGAAGGCCTGGGTCGATCAGGTCGTGCGGGTCGGCCGCACCTTCTCCTTCGACCTCGCCCGCGGCGACCAGCCGATCGAGCCGATCCTTGCGGGCAAGCGTCTCGTGGTCCTGAGCGCGCGCGGCGAGTTCGGCTTCGGGGCCGGGGGCGAGCGCGCCGCGCGCAACCATCTCGACCCGCATCTTGCGACCGTCGCGCCCTATCTCGGCGTCGCGCCGGGCGCGATCCGGACGGTGGCGGTCGAATATCAGGAGTTCGGCGACGGTCGTTTCGCACGCTCGCGCGAGGAGGCCGAGCGGGCGGTCGACGCGCTCGCGGCCGAACTGGCGGGAACGGCTGTCGCCGCCTGAGCGCGCGACAGCGCGGGAGGCTGTCCATGCTCCCCGACAGCCTCTAGGGTGCGCGGCGATGGACCAACACTCGCCTCTTTCCCCCGACGACGCCCGCGCGCTGCTCGACTGGTACGCGGCGATGGGCGTCGACGTCGGGATCGAGGAGACGCCGCAGGACCGCTTCGCCGAGACCGCCGCGCGCAAGGCCGCCGCTCCGCCGCCCCGCGCGACGCAAAGTCCGCGCGCGCCCGCCGCCGAGCCCGCGCCGCTGCTGCGGCCGGGCCCTGCGGATGCTGCGCTCGGCTCCGCGGAGGAGACCGCCTCCGCCGCTCGCGCCGCGGCCGCCGGCGCCGAGACGCTGGACGAGCTCCGCGCCATTCTGGAGCGCTTCGACGGCTGCGCGCTCAAGGCGACCGCGAGCCGCACCGTGTTCGCGGACGGCACGCCGGGCGCGCGGGTGATGCTGGTGGGCGAGGCGCCGGGGCGCGAGGAGGACCTGTCCGGGCTGCCCTTCGTCGGTCGTTCCGGGCAGCTGCTCGACCGCATGCTGGCCGCGATCGGGCTCGACCGTTCGAGCGCCTACATCGCCAACGTGATCCCGTGGCGCCCGCCCGGCAACCGCACGCCGACGCCGCAGGAGACGGAGACCTGCCTGCCCTTCATCCGCCGGCAGATCGAGCTCGCGGAGCCCGACGTCCTGGTGGCGCTCGGCGGCGCCGCGGCGCAGACCCTGTTCCGCGCGAAGGAAGGCATTCTGAGGTTGCGCGGCCGCTGGCTCGATTACGACGCCGGCCCGCGCCGCATCAAGGCGATCGCGACCCTGCACCCGGCCTATCTGCTGCGCAGCCCCGCGCAGAAAAAGTTCGCCTGGCGCGACCTGAAGGCGATCCGCCGCGCGCTCGACGGGGAATGAGGCGGGAGGCCCCGCCGCGCCCCGCGAGACTCAGTGGTAGCCCTCGCCCTCGCGCACCTTGCCGCGGAACAGCCAGTACACGAACACCGTGTAGCCGATGATGATCGGGAACAGCACGATGGTGCCGGCCGCCATGAAGATCTGCGAGGCGGGGGCGGCGGCGGCGTCCCAGAAGGTCAGCGTCGGCGGCACCAGATAGGGCCAGACCGAGATCGCGAGGCCGAGGAAACCGAGGAAGAACAGCGCGATCGAGCCTAGGAACGGGCCGATTTCGCGCCCGTTCTCAAGCCCCTTCCACACGCCCCACGCGACCGCCGCGGTGACGAGCGGGATCGGCCACAGCAGGCCGATGTTGGGCCAGGAGAACCACCGCTCCCAGATCCGGTCGATCGCGAACGGGGTCCAGAGGCTGACCAGCGCCATGGCGACGAGCGTGGCCGCCAGCAGCGGAACGGCCTGCGCGCGGGAGCGGCGGGCGACCTCGCCATCGGTCTTCATGTTGAGCCAGGTGGCGCCGAGCAGCGCGTAGCCGAGCGTGACCCCCACGCCGCAGAGCAGCGAGAACGGCGTCAGCCAGTCGAGCGCGCCGCCGGCGAACTGCGCGCCGCGGCCGGGGACCACCTCCGTCTCGACGCCCTGCAGCAGCCCGCCGAGGATCAGCCCCTGGCAGAAGGCCGCGACAATCGAGCCGCCGGCGAAGGCGATGTTCCACACGCCCTTGTTCGGCTTCGCCACCCAGCGGAACTCGAACGACACGCCGCGGAAGATCAGCGCCAGCAGCATCACGATGACCGGCAGGTAGAGCGCCGGCATGATCACCGCGTAGGCCTTGGGGAAGGCCACCCACAGGCCGCCGCCGCCGAGCACCAGCCAGGTCTCGTTGCCGTCCCAGAACGGCGCGACCGTGTTCATCATCTGATCGCGCTCGTGCTCGTTCCTGGTGAACGGGAACAGGATCCCGATGCCGAGGTCGAAGCCGTCGAGCACCACATACATCGCGACGGCGGCGCCGATGATCAGGCCCCAGGCGAGCGGCAGGTACCATTCCATGGGCGGCGCTCCTTCAGCCTTGGGCCGGTTCGATCGCGCCGCGCGTGGCCTCTTCGGCCGCCGACAGCGGGCGGCTCGGCTGGCCGTGGCGCGGCGGGGCGGTGACGGTGGCGTCCGGGCCGCGGTTGATCAGCCGGTTGACGTAGAACACGCCCATCGAGAACACGACGCAGTAGACCACCACGAACAGCGCGAGCGAGATCGCGACGCTCGTCAGCGAGATCGGCGAGACCGCGTCGGCGGTGCGCAGCACGCCGTGCACCACCCAGGGCTGGCGGCCGACCTCCGTGGTGATCCAGCCCGACAGAATGGCGACGAAGCCGAGCGGCCACATCAGCGAGGCCGGCCACAGGAACCAGCGCGCCTCCCAGAGGCGCTCCTTCCACAGCAGCCAGGTTCCGACCACGCCGGTCGCGATGAACAGCATCCCGATCGCGACCATGATGCGGAAGCCGAAATAGGGCGCGAGCAGAGGCGGCCGGTCCTCCGGCGGGAAATCCTTCAGCCCCTTGATCTTGCCGTCCCAGTGGTGGGTCAGGATCAGGCTCGACAGGTTGGGGATTGCGAGCTCGAAGTCGGTGCGCTCGGTCGCGGCGTTCGGCCAGCCGAACAGCGACAGCGCCACCGGCTCCGAGCCGTCCCAGTGGCCCTCCATCGCCGCGATCTTGGCCGGCTGGTGCTCGAGCGTGTTGAGGCCGTGGGCGTCGCCGACCAGGGCCTGCAGCGGCGCCACCACAACGATCATGCCGACCGCCATGCGCACCATGGTGCGGGCGTCCTCGCCGAACCTGTTCGCGAGCAGGTAGCGGGCGCCGACCGCGAGAACCACCACCGCGGTGGTGAGATAGGCCGCGATCATCATGTGCGTGAAGCGATAGGGGAAGGACGGATTGAAGACGATCTGCAGCCAGTCGACCGGGTGGGCGACGCCGTCCTTCATCTCGAAGCCCGCCGGCGTGTGCATCCAGCTGTTGGCGGACAGGATCCAGAAGCCCGAGATCGCGGTTCCGACCGCGACCACGCAGGCCGAGGTGACGTGCAGCCAGGACGGAACCCGCGTCCAGCCGAACAGCATGATGCCGAGGAAGGTCGCCTCGAGGAAGAAGGCGGTCAGCACCTCGTAGCCGATCAACGGCCCGATAACGTTGCCGACGACCTCCGAGAACCGGCTCCAGTTGGTGCCGAACTGGTAGCTCAGCACGATGCCGGAGACGACGCCCATGGCGAAGGACACGGCGAAGACCTTGGTCCAGAACCGCGCCAGCCGGTGGTAGCGCTCCGCCCCCGTCTTCGACCACAGCAGCAGCAGCGTCGCGATGTAGGCCGAGGTGCCGATCGAGAACGCCGGGAACACGATGTGGAACGAGACCGTGAAGGCGAACTGAAGCCGCGCGAGAAAGGTGGCGTCGAAGTCCATCCGGCGTCTCCGGTTCAGTCGGCCGCGCGGCGCCGCGGCCTTCCGCGCCGACCATAGGGACGCCGCGCCGGCTTGGACAGGCCTCCCTTTGAACGGTTCGAAACCGCGGGCGCTCCCAGCCCGGAGCCGGCTTCGGCTCCCTAAGAGCAGCCGCGCGCGACGCTTAACCCCGGTAGATCTTGCGCTTCAGCCGGGCCAGAAACCCCTTGCGAGGCGCGGTTCTTGGCGTGGGCTGCGGCTTCGGGTCCGGCGCCGGCCGCGCGAGCGCCATCAGCCATTCGCCGCGCACGTCGTCGTCGGGCTCGGCCGGCGTGTGGATCGGCGCGCGATGGAGCTGGAAGTCCTCGCCGGCGGAGCGCACCACCGTCGCTCCGTAGCCAGCCTTCTTCAGCGTCGCCCTCAGCGACCGCGCGGAGAAGAAGCTGAGATTGGGGCTGTGGCGGGCGCGCTTGGCGTTCAGCCGGAGCAGCGAGGCGTTGCTGACCTTCAGCAGCAGCGCGCCGTCGGGCTTGAGCTTGGGGCGGGCCTCTTTCAGCTCCTCCAGAAGCTCCTTCGGCGGCAGCGATTCGAGCCAGCGGTCGGCGATCACGATGTCGACGGAGCCGGGCTCCACCTGCGACAGGCGCGAGACCGTCTCGACGCCGCCCGCGCGGGCGACCGCCGCGATCTCCGGATCGAACTCGACGCCGACCCGGCGCGCGCCGGCGAACTCCGCGAGCGCCGCGCCGTAGCCGCAGGCGATGTCGAGCACGGTGCGGCCGTCGAGATTCGCGGTCACGTCCGGCCAGGCGGCGGCGAAGGAATGGTCGGGACGAAACCGCGCGATGGCGGCCGGGTCTTCGAGCGCGCCCTCCGGCGCGGCTCTCCGGCGGAAGCGGGACAGGCCCAGCACCCGGTTCGGCACGAAGGCGAAGCCGCAGTCGGCGCAGCCGTGCACGGTCAGGTTGGCGAAGAATTCCTGATTGCCGGAGGGATAGTTGCTGGTGAGCGCAGGCTCGGAGGAGCCGCAGGCGGGGCACGCCTGCCGGTGGAACCGGATGAACGGGCGGGTCAGGGCCTCGCCCTTGATCCGTCCATCCGCCCGCGTGGCCGGCGGGGTCTCGAACACCACGTCCTCGGCCTCGGGCAGTTTCTCCACCGCCAGCGCCATCTTGAGCGAGGAGTAGAGATCCTGGCTCGCCGTCTCGTCGTCCTCGAAGAGATTGCGGCCCATGCTGGACAGCAGCAGGTCGTGCTCGTCGAGCTTCTCGATCGTTTCCGGTGGCAGGTCCTGGAACTTCAGGTCCACGCGGTGGAAGCGGAAGGCGCTGTAGTAGCGGTGCGAGTGGAAGTTATCGAGGCCGTAGCACAGGGCGAGCGTGATCTTGCCGCCCGAATACTTGTACTGGCCCGTGCGACTGAGCAGGCGCCGCTCCTCGGCGCTGCGGCGGGCGGTGGGCCAGCCGCGATGATAGAGCCGCTGGTCGAACAGCAGGGCGTCGCCCGGCTGGACCACCACGTTGACGGTGCGCCAGTCGTCGAGCCCATAGCCAAAGTCGGGCGCGTCGCCTTCCGCCAGCGTCACCGTCTCGCCTTTGTAGCGATGCACGTCCTCGACCGGGATCGGGTGCAGGTGGCTGCCGGGCACCACGCCGAGGCCGAAATCCGTGGCGTCGAGGTAGAGAATGCATTTGACGCAGGCGTAGGGCCCGTCGAACTCCTGCCAGTCCACCCCGCCGAACTTGCGGCTCGGGGAATCCCGGTGCCAGCCGAACACGTTGTGATTGATCTGGAAGTCCGAGGCCTGCAGGAACTTCGGCTGACCGCCGATCGAGGCCGCGACGAACTCCACCACCCGCGGGTCCCAGATGTAGTGGGTCACTTCGGGCACGTTGTTGGCGATGTCGTTGCGCAGGAACTTGAGCTGCTCGCCGAGATAGGTCTCCCGCAGCCGCGCGGAGAGCGCCTGCGTCTCGTCAGCGTCCAGAAGGCTGCGGCGCAGGCTGAAGCCGTTGGCTTTGAAATGGGCGTGCTGGTCGGGCGGGACGACGGGAAAGCTCGCCGAAGCCGGGACGGATGGCGCAGGATGGCTCATCTTGTGGTTGTTCCCCCCGTCGTCTGCTCGGAAGGTTCACATCCCGCTCTCGCCGCTGTCAACGAACGAACACCTCCGTCGGATTCCTCCCGTGTGCGCCGACGCGAAGCGCGCTAGTTTCCGGAACCGAGAGGGCGTTCCGAGGGCCGGCCATGCGTTGGGATGATTTCCGCCGAAGCGACAATGTCGACGACGAGCGCGGCGGCGGAGGAGGCGGAGGATTCCGGTTTCCCGGCGGCGGCGGAGGCGTCGGCATCGGCGGCCTGATCGTGGTGGGCTTGGTGTCCTGGGCGCTCGGCGTCGATCCGCGGCTGATCCTCGCGGGCCTCGAGACCATCCAGGGCGGCGGCGGGTCGGGCTATTCCCAGCAGGAGAGGCCGCAGGGCGATCCGAGCCAGCTTTCCGAGGAGGAGAAGCGCCAGGGCGAGTTCGTGCGCGCGGTGCTGGCCCAGACCGAGGATGTCTGGGACAAGCTGTTCCAGGATTCCGGCAAGCGCTATGAGCGCCCGCGCCTGACGCTCTTTTCCGGCCGCACCAGCACCGCCTGCGGCATGGGCAGCGCCGCCATGGGGCCGTTCTACTGCCCCGGCGACCAGCGCGTGTATCTCGACACCGAGTTCTTCGACGAGCTGTCGCGCAAGTTCCGCTCGCCCGGCGAGTTCGCCCGCGCCTACGTCATCGCCCACGAGATCGGGCATCACGTGCAGAACGAGCTCGGCATCATGAAAATGGCCAACGACCGCCGCCGGCAGGCGCGTTCGGAGGAGGAGGCCAACGCCATCTCGGTCCGGATCGAGCTGCAGGCGGACTGTTTCGCCGGCGTCTGGGGCTACTGGGCGAACAAGCGCTTCAACGTGATCGAGCCCGGCGACGTCGAGGGCGCGCTGAAGGCGGCGACCGCGATCGGCGACGACACGCTGCAGCGGCGCTCCGGCGGCGAGGTCGTGCCCGACAGCTTCACCCACGGCTCCTCCGCCCAGCGGGTGCAATGGTTCCGCACCGGGCTCACGACCGGCGACCCGCGCCAGTGCAACACCTTCGCCGCCCAGCGGCTGTGAGCGCCGCCGCGGCGTACTGACGCGAAGGCCTGCGGCCGCGGAGCAAGCGCTCGCTCCTCAGCCGCGTCGGCGCGCGCTTAAGTCCCCGTCCTGCAAAAGATGCTTCGCCTGCCTTGGTGTTATTAAAATTCTGGAAGTAAGAACTTCTTATAAGCGAATTATGTGTTAGCTATTTGGCGTTGAAATCTGTCACGAGAACGTTATTACTCGCGTCCGGCGGACGGGAATACGTCTCGCCTCCAAGGATCGACCGGCTGTCGACTGGTCGCCGTGCTGTAGGAGAGGACGCATGCTGAAAGGCCTTATGGTCGCCGCCGCTTCGCTGATCATCATGGTCGCGGGCGCCGAAGCCGCCGAGATCGAGGTGAAGATGCTGAACCAGGGCGCCGAAGGGCGCATGGTGTTCGAGCCGTCCTTCATCAAGGCGAACCCGGGCGACGTCATCAAGTTCGTCGCCACCGACCCAAGCCACAACGCTGAGAGCATTCCCGGCTTCATCCCCGAGGGCGCCGAGGCGTTCAAGGGCGAGTTCTCGAAGGACATCTCGGTCACCGTCGACAAGGAAGGCGTCTACGGCGTGAAGTGCCTGCCGCATCTCGGCATGGGCATGGTCGCGCTGATCGCGGTGGGCTCCAATTACCCGAACCTCGAGGCCGCCAAGAGCGTGAAGTTCACCGGCGTCGCGAAAAAGAAGTTCGAGGCGCTGCTGAAGAAGGCGGAAGAGTCGAAGAGCGCCGCCCTCCGCTAAGGCGGCGGGACGTCAGACGCGCGCGGCGACGAGCCGCGCGCCGCGGCGTCCGAGATCGGCGACCGCGCCCGCGGCGAGCGCCGCGAACCACGCGATCACGGCACCCAGCCATTCGAGCAGCAGCTCGGTCAGGCGCGTCGTGGCGCGGAAGGCCCTTAGGCTGGCGCGTCCCACCAGCTCGGCGACCGCGCGCGAGCGCGCTCCAAACCGGCGCGCGAACGGCGCCAGGTCGGCGAGATCGTCGCCCGAACGCACGAAGCGCATCAGCCGCACGGTCTCCGCGGCCCCCGCCGCCGCGCTCGCGGCCTTGAAGTCCGCGCCGGTGGCGGCGAGGGCGCGCAGATCGAGCGCGCCGCCGCCCGCCCGGGTCGCGCGAGCCGCCGCCCCGCC
>NZ_JBHUER010000008.1:126490-242672 GCF_042681025.1 Methylopila henanensis | reverse complement strand
CCCGCGCCGCCCGCCGCTTCGGCGCCCCCGAGGCGGCGGGCGTCTGCGGTCCGGAACAGCCGCCGCGCCAGATCGGCCGTGAACTCCGCCGTCAGCGTGCCGGCGCGCCGCGCCGCCTTCAGCGCCGAGACGCCGAACTTCGCCGGCGCGGCGCCGCCTCCGGTGGCGAAGGTCGCGGCCGTCGCCGCTAGCCCCGCCGCCGACAGCGCCATGATCAGTTCGCTGTGCTCCTCGCCGCGCGCCATGCGGGCGCCTTCGCGGGCGAGGTCGCGCACGTCGCCGATGACGGTGAGGTCGGAGGCGAGGGCGCCGGCGAGCGCCGCAGTCCCGGTCGCCTCGCCGGTGACGAAGCCGAGCGCTGCGTCCCGCGCGTTGCGCCAGGCCACGGCCTCGGGCGCTTCGGCCGCGGCCAGCCGAGCGCGGGTCCCGTCGCTCAAGGGCCGGCCGAGCTCGCCCGCGAGATCGGCGTAGCCGCGGGCGAGCGCGACGTCCTCCGCGTCGAGGGCGGCCGCCGTCCGCCGTTCCAGCGCGTCGTCGGGCGTCGCGGCGTCGAGCGTACGGGCGATCGCGACGTCGAGCGGGACCGTGTAGCCCCAGTCGCGCGCGGCCCCGAGCGCGACCGCCGCGACCGAAAGCGCGAGGCCGGCGCGGCTCAGCCGCGCGGTCCAGTCGACGGCGCGGACCAGGCGCGCGCCCATCGTCTCACGGCCCTTTCGCGCGCATGAGCGCGGCGTGAACCTCGAGCCGCTCGGTCCAGCGGTGGATGTCGCGCAGGATGCGGGCGGCGAAGACGGGATCCTCGGCGAGCAGCTCGTGAACGAGCTCGCGGGGCGCGACCAGGACCCGCGACGGACGGTCGGCGAACACGTCCGTCGGCGCGATCATCTCGAGGGCCGCGACGCCGGAGACCCAGGCGCCGGGGGCGTCGTCGCGCCAGACCATCGGCTCGGTCACGCCGCGCACGAAGCGCCGCATGGTCCAGCGGCCTTCCAGCAGGAACAGGAAATGCTCGGTCGTCCGGTCACGGGCCAGAATGGTCTCGCCCGCCGCATGCGCGCGTTCCTCCGAGCCCGCGACGAGGCGGCCGCGGGTCGCGTCGGCGAACGGGGCGAAGAACGGCGACTGTTTCAGCGCCTCCGGCGACATCATCGGCTCTCCGCGGGATCAGCCCCGCGCGCTGAAGATGGGCGCGGCGGCGCGGGGGCTCAAGCGGCCCCCGCGCCGCCTATTCCGCTCAAGTGAGCGAATGAGGCTTTTTATGGATGCTTTCGCCGACGCTTTCGCGGATAGTGCGGCGTCTTGCGGGGGCGCGGGTTGGCGGTGAACGGCATCGGTCGGGGCGCGTGCGGAGCGTCCTGTTCCATTCGGGCGGGCGTGGGCGGGGCCGTCGTCCGGCGGGACGCGGCGGGTCGCCTGCAAATCTCTCCGGCCAGTTCGACGCCTGCGCCTGACGAGGCCGCGGCGCGCGGGGCCGTCGAGGCGCTCCAGGCCTGCGGCAAGGCCGCGGCGCTGATTGGTCGCGGGCTCGAGCTCATCGCGGCGACGCGGCGGGCCGAATCGTATTTCGGCGCCGGCCTCAAGGTGACGGACGGCGTGCTCGGGGCGAGCGACCCGCGTAGCCAGCCGGCCTTCGCGCGTCTCGCCGCGATCGCTGCGAGCGCGGAGCACCTGACGCCGCGCCGCGCGCCCGATCCGGCGTCGCTCCATCGCGCCAGGAAGCGCCCTCTGATCGCGGACGCCGCGCCGTTCCGGCTGGAGGGCTGCGGCATGGGGCGCGAGGTTCGCGCGATCATCCTGCTCACCGACCCGGACGAGGCGCCCCCCGCCGTGCGCGAGAGCGCGCTCAGGGACGCGTTCCGGCTTTCGGCGACGGAGGCCCGGCTCGTGGCGGCGCTCGCGCGCGGCGAGACGCTGGAAAGCTGAGCCGCCGCGCGCGGCGTGGCGCTCTCCACCGTGCGCAACCAGCTCGCCGCGGCCTTCGACAAGACCGGCGTGCGCCGCCAGTCCGAGCTGATCGCCCTCGTCGCGCGGGTCGGCGGCGCGCCGGGCTGACGCCTCAGGCCGGCGCCGCGAAGCGGGCGAAGGCGCGCGCCACGTTGTCGTAGAGCGCGCGTTTGTACGGAACGACCAGCGCCGGCAGCCGCTCGAGCCGCTCCCAGCGCCACTCGGAGAACTCGGGTTCCGCGCCGGCCGCTGCGGGCGCGAGATCGATCTCGCCGTCGTCGCCCTCGAAGCGCATCGCGAACCAGCGCTGCCGCTGGCCCCGGAACGCCGCGAGCCTGTGCGGCGGGCCGTCATAGGGCGGGAAGTCGTAGGTCAGCCATTCGGGATGGACCCCGAGCACCGAGGCGCGGCGCACGCCGGTCTCCTCGAACAGCTCGCGCCGGGCGGCCTGCTCCACGTTCTCGTCCGGATCGATCCCGCCCTGCGGCATCTGCCACGCGCAGCCCGGCGCGAGCGTCTCCGGCCCGTCGTCGCCGATGCGTTTCGCGATCAGCGTAAGCCCGCGCGCGTCGAACAGCGCGATCCCGACATTGGGCCGGTAGGGCAGGGCGGAGCTCATCGGCAGGCTTTCGAACGACGGCGGAAGCGGATGCGCCGGCTCGTTTGGGCGCATCCGACCGTCATTGATATATGAGAGGACGCAAGCCGTACGCATCCGGAAAGCCGGCTCAGCACCAGCTTTCTCGCCGGCCGCCATCATAGGGGCGGCCATGGCCCGCCCGGACCAGCGCGCCGGCGAGGTCGCCGACGCCGGCGGCGGAGACGCGCGCCACCACGCGGCCGAAATACTTGTCGCCGCGCACCTGCGTGAGCGTGAGCGGACGATCCCGCACCAGCGCCGCGAGCGCCGCCGCCGCCGCTTCCGCCGCCGCGGTCTCCCGCGCGCAGCGGCCGCGCCGCTCGGGCGCGTCGACGCCGTCGATCCGGATCCGCGCCACGATGTCCTGTCCGGGAAAGGCGCGCACCCGCGCCTCGATGGTGTCGCCGTCGATGGCGGAAAGCGCGGTCGCGGCGAGGCCTGCGCCGGACGGCTCCGTCCGCTCCAAGGCCGCGGGCGTCTCCCGCGCCTGCGGCAGCGCCGCCGCGGCTAGAACGGCCCCGAAGGCCGCGCCCAAGAGGACGTCGGCGAGCCTGCGGGCGATCATGGACGAAAATCGGAACATGATCCCATATCCTAGCAGGATCATGTCAAAAATACGGAAATTAATCCTTATTAAGCATATGACAATCTAATGCGCACCTCACATCGCCGGCATGGAAACCAAGCGCTAATAACGTCTGTTGTTCTACTTGCGAAGGCGCGCTCCCTGTGGCGGGCGCGAAGTTTAGGCACGGTCAGGCGTCGTGGGCGCCGGTGTTCGGGGTGCGTGTCATGAAGCGGTTCGGTCGGTTCGCAGGATGCGCGCTGGCGGTTTTGGTCGCAGGGCTGTTCGCAGGCGGAGCCGACTCCCGCGAGATCGTGCCGTTCGAGACCGAGGCCTACCGGGCCGGCACGATCGTCATCCGCAACTCCGAGCGCGCGCTCTACCTCATCGGCGGCGACGGGCGCGCGATGCGCTACCGGGTGGCGGTCGGGCGTCCGGGCAAGCAGTGGCTCGGCGCGGCCTGGATAAAGGGCAAGTATGTCGAGCCGGCGTGGTCGCCGCCGGAAGAGGTGCGCCGCGACAAGCCCCACCTTCCGGACGTCATTCCCGGCGGCTCGCCGAAGAACCCGATGGGGCCGCGCGCGCTGCTGCTCGACCGCGACCAGTACGCGATCCACGGCACCAACCGGCCGAAATCGATCGGCACCTACGCGTCCTATGGCTGCATCCGCATGCGCAACGTCGACATCATCGACCTCTACGAGCGCGTGAAGGTCGGCGCGAAGGTCGTGGTGGTGCCGTAGGCGTCCGCCGCGAGACTGTGGGCTGCATGGCCGTCTTAGCGTCGTCTGGGCGGCGGCCAGGGCGGGTGGGATCCCGAGGAGAGGCCCAACTCGCCGGGATCCGTCCTGCGCCCCCGGGCGCCGCCGTCACCGGCCGCAGAACACCAACACGAAAAAGTCCCGGTCCTCGTTGGCCTCGTCCGGCGGGTTCCTGATCTGGATGAACACGCCCTTCGGGTTGCCGGAGCGGCGGGTGACGCCGACGACTGCGGGCGTCGCCGAGCCGATGGAGGATTCGCCGACGGTGACGGAATAGGCGCACTGGGTGATGTCGCGGTCGAACCCGACCTCATAGGTGCCTGCGCTGAACCTCTGCGTGCCGGTGGCGATCACCCCCTCGCCGCGGGCGATCGTGCCGTCGGCGTTGATGGCCGCCGACATCAGCGCCGTCCCGAGATCGCCTGGATCCACGTTGGGCTGCGCCCGAGCGCCGGGTGGCGGCGTGTTGAGGTTCGGTTCGGCGGCCTGGAGCGGAGCGGCGAGGAGCGCGATGGCTGCCGCCGTTAGAACCACCAGTGCTTTCATGACGTTATCCCCCCGGAAAGACGTTGAACACGAATTGGCGGCGAAGACTCAGCGGCCGCAATAAACAAGCACAAAGAAATTCTTGTCTTCGTTGGCTTCGTCCGGCGGGTTCTTGATCTGGATGAACACGCCATTGGGGTTGACGGAGCGACGGGTGACGCCCACCACCGAAGGCACGGCCGACCCGATGCCGGACTCGCCGACGGTGACCGCATAGGCGCATTGGGTGATGTCGCGGTCGAACCCAACCTCGTAAGTGCCGGTGCTCAATTTCTGCGTGCCGGTGGCGGTCACCCCCTCGCCGCGGGCGATCGTGCCGTCGGCGTTGATGGCCGCCGACATCAGCGCCATCCCGAGATCGCCTGGGCCTACATTGGGCTGCGCCCGCGCGCCGGGCGGCGGCGTGTTGAGGTTCGGCTCGGCGGCCTGGAGCGGAGCGGCGAACAGGGCGGCGGCCATGGCCGCGCCCCCCAGCAACGGCAAGGTTTTCATGACGTGGTCTCGCAAGGCGTCGGAAGACGCTCGTGTTGACGATGACGTTAAATCACGCGGCGTTCCCCCGAACCCGCGCCCGACATGCACGCGATCGTACTGCGCTCGGCGACGTCGAGGTCGTCGAGGTGTGACGAAAGTATTATGAGATCGAAATTCTAAGCGAATACGCGACCAATTCGCCGCTCGAGCAGCAAACCGACAGTAGCATGCGGCGCCCGCGGACGGAACGACCGGCTGGTACTATTTTGGTCGACTAAGGTCAGGGCGCGTAGATGTCGCCCCGGGTCCCAGGAAGGGCGACCGACCCGCTCTTGGTGCGGGAGGACGCCAGCGTCTGGCACACGCCGATCGAGCCTCGGGCGAAGGCGAGCGAGACGCCGGCGAGATAGGCGATCCACATCCGCGTGCGCACTTCGCCGACCTCGGCTTCGGCGGCCGCGCGGTTCGCCTGCAGCCTGCGGCACCAGAGCGCCGTGGTGCGGGCGTAGTGCCGGCGGAGCGCCTCGGTGTCCTGCACCTCGAAGCCGGCCCGCTCCAGTCCGCTGAGCGTCGAGCCGATGTGGTCGAGCTCCGCGCCGGGGAAGACGTGGCGCATGATCGCCTTGGCTTCGGGCCGCAGCTTGCGGTCGTCGCCGGGCTTGGCCCGCCGGGTGATGGCGTGGTGCAGGTAGAGCCCGCCCGGCTTCAGCAGCCGGCGGACGCCGCGGTAGTAGGCGTCGGCGTTCTTCAGCCCCACATGCTCGAACATGCCGACCGAGGCGATCTTGTCGAAGGCGCCGGCGACGGTGGTCCAGTCCGCGAGCGCGACCGTCACGCGGCCCTGCAGTCCACGCTCCTCGATCATCGCGTGCGCGCCGGCGAGCTGCTCGCGCGAGAGCGTCACGCCGTGCGCCGTGACGCCGTAGCGCTCGGCGGCGTGGCAGACTAGCGCGCCCCAGCCGCAGCCGACGTCGAGGAAGGTCTCGCCCGGCTTCAGCCGCAGCTTGCGGCATACGAGGTCGAGCTTCGCCTCCTGCGCCGTGTCGAGGTCGTCGTTCCAGTCCTGGAAGTACGCGCACGAGTAGATAAGCCGCCGGTCGAGGAACAGGCGGTAGAAGGCGTTCGAGACGTCGTAGTGGTGGGCGATGTTCCTCTGGTTCTCATCCGGGTCGCCGGAGCGTCCCGAGGCGGCGTTCGGGCCGCCTTCGCCGGGCAGCTTCAGGTCGCCGGCCGGCACCTTGAGGAAGGCCGCGGCGCCGCGGGCGAGCCGCAGCGGGCCAACGGCGCGGAGCAGGTCGCGCCCGCGCACCGACGGCCGCCGCTCGGCGAGATCGAACAGGTCGCCGTTCTCGAGATCGATGCGGCCGAGCGCGTGCAGCCGCACCAGCGTGTCGAGCTTGGGCGATTTCGCGAGCGCGGCGAGCGTCCCCTCGTCGGAGAAGCGCACCAGCAACTGATCGGGGGCAACGTTGGCCGGCGCGGTCGAACCGTCCCAGAGCTTGAGCGCGAGATGCGGCCCGAGCAGCGGCGCGACCGCCGCGGCGATGTCGCGCGCAAGCGCGAGTCGTCGGTCGGCGGCTGTCATCGGTTCACGGCTCCTGCGGTCCCCTCGCAAGCATGCGCGCTGCTGTGCGCCCGATCGGGCCTCCGGGTCAAGGCGGGGGCGATCACGAGACGCCGCAGGCCGCCGCTCAGCGCCCGCAGAAGACCAGCAGACTGAAGCCCGCGTCGAACGGAGTTCCGTTGGGACTGAAGACGCCGACATAGACCCAGTTCGGTTTGCCGACACGCGCCTGTGTGATGAGGGCGGTCGGCTGAAAGATGCTGGCCGAGGCGACATAGACGCACCCCGTCACGTCGCGCCCGAACTCGATCTCGTATTGCCCCTCGCCGAGGCGCGCCGCGCTGACCGAGCCTTCGCCGCGCTGCAACGCGCCGTCCAAGCCGATCGCGGCCGACATCAGCGCCATGCCGCGATCCTCGGTCGACGGCGCAGGGGCCGCGCGGGCGCCGGGCGGCGGCTCGTTGAGGCTTTTCGGCTGGGCGGACGCCGCGGCTGGCGCGGCTGACGCGGCGAGAAGGATCGCGAAGCGCCCAAGCGCGCGGATGGCTCTTCTGTGCATGGGGGCGTCCCGACGTCGAGGGGCGGCTGGCCCCGGTTGGCGTTGAAGTCGTGGCGTGGCGGGCGGCTCAGCGGCCGCAGAAGACCAGAAGGTTGAAGCCTGAATCGATCCGGAATCCGTCGGGATGGTAGGAGGCGACGTAGACCCAGTTCGGCTTGCCCAGGCGCGGCTGGGCAAGAAGGGTCGCCGGCTGGTAGGTGTTGGTCGCAGTGTGGTTGCAGGCGGTCACGTCGCGCCCGAACTCGATCTCGTACTGCCCGACGTCGAGGCGGGCGGCGCTGACCGCGCCTTCGCCGCGCTGCAACGCGCCGTTGGAGCCGATCGTGGCCGACATCAGCGCCATGCCGCGGTCTCCCGCCGACGGCGTGGACGCGGCGCGGCCGCCGGGCGGCGGCTCGTTGAGGCTTCGGGGCTCGGCCTGCGCCACGCTTCCGGCCGCCGCGGCGGCGGCGAGCACAAAGGCCAAACGCACGAGAGCGCGGAGGGTGGTCCTTAACATACCGGTGTGGTCCCCCCGACAGGGCCTGGCGGAGGCGCCGACGCCCAGTCGGCATGATCAAGCCGCGGACGAGGGCCTTGGTCAATAGCCAAAAAAAGCCATATGGCGATGTCGCCGTCAGGCTGTGCGACGCGCCGTGGCGTGGGGCGGCCGGATCGGCGATCCCGCGCACCCGGCCCGCGCCTCACGATCGCGGGGTTGGCGATCACAAGACGCCGAACCTGGCGCTGCCTGCATTGATCGGGCAGGAGGCGGTCATATCTGCCCGCCCCGAACGCCACGATCAAAGGAGAAGACGCCGGATGTTGGACAAACAGAAAAAGGTGATTGTGGGCGCGCTGATCGCCGTCGTGCTGGCGATCGCTGCGTATTTCGGGCTCGTCAGTCAGGATACGTCGGACAGGATCAAGACCAAGACCGATGAGATACTGTCGGAGGACAGGCCTGCCCAGCCGTCGCCGGCTCCGTCTCCTGCGGAACCTTCGCCTGCGGCTCCAGCCGAGCCGTCCCCCGCGCCGGCCGAGCCGCCGGCGGCGCCCGCCGTTCCGCGGGAGCCCGACCTCGCGCCGCTGCGGGAGTCGCCGGCCACGCCGGTTCCCTCGCCGGATGCGCAGAATCCGGCCGCCGAGCCGCCAGCTCAGCAGAATCCCGCGCCTCGGCAGTGATCGAAAGCAATCGGGCGGCGGGGCGTCCGCCTCGCCGCCCGGATATCGCGTCGGCCTGCGTCAGGCGAGATCGGCCGGCACCTTGCCGCCGTTGGCCTTCAGCTTCGCGATGACCTGCTTGTGCAGCCAGATGTTCAGGGTGGCGCTGTCGGAGGCGTCGCCCGTGTAGCCGAGCTCCTTGGCGAGCTCCTGCCGGTGGTTCAGGCTGCTGTCGAGGCCGAGGGCCTTCAGCAGGTCGACGATCGAGGTGCGCCAGTTCAGTTTCTGGCCGCTCTTCGCGACAGCGTCGTCGAGCACGGCGGCGACGTCGACGGAGCCCGCGGCGGCGGGCTGGCCGGCCTGCGGGGCGGGCGCGGCTTCGGTCGGCGCGGGCGCGGAAGGCGCCGCGGACGCCTCGTCGGCCTTGGCCTTGCCGAAGATGGCGTCCTTGATGGTGTCGAAGATGCCCAAGGGAATGCGCTCCTGTCGTTGCGAAGGGCTCAATGAGCTAGCGCTTCCGGAGGCGCGGGCCATATCCGAGCCCGCTCGGGTGGGCGAATTTTTTCGATCGTCGTTCCGCCGCGCCGTCGCGCGCGTCATCGGCAAACGTCGAAGCCGCCGAGATCGAGGTGCAGGTGGTCGGCATGGGCGGCGTTGTAGTCCGGCGACAGGACGCCCGCGAAGACGCCGCAGGCGCCGTCGCGCGCCTCCCGCAGGAACCGGCCCGCGGGCCCCGGATCGCTCCAGTCGCGCAGCACCGAGACCGTGCGGCCGTCCGCGAGCCGGAAGCCGGCGATGTCGATGGCGTTGGCGGTCGCGTGTTGCGAGCGCCGGCCCGAGGCGCGGCCGTAGACGTTGCGGCAGGAGTAGGCGCCCACATGGGCGACGCCCGCGAGCTCCGCGCCGAACAGGCGTCGCGCCGCCGGCCGCAGCGTGTGCCGCTCCCACGCGAGATAGGCCGCGGCGAGCGGGCAGCGCATCACCGGCGGCGCGTCGAGCGCGAGCGCGGCGGCCGACGGCGCGACGCCGTCCACATAGCCGCAGCCGTTCGCGATCGGCCGGTCGGGCGCGGCCCGCGCCGGCAGGCCGGAGCGCGCGAGCACGCGGGCGCAGGTCTCGGGCGAGGCCGCGAGCGCGCGGATGCGCCACTGGGTGAAGGCGCCCGGCGGCTCGCGCAGGTCGAGCGGGAAATAGCGGTCGAGATCGGACAGCGCGATCGCCCCCGCGACGCCGAGCACGATGGCGAGCCCCAGCAGCCCGCGCCCGACCATCCGGCCGAGCACTGGCCTTCGCGGGCTTCGGCCCGGCGGCGAGGCCGGAGCGGGCGAGCCCGACTCAAAAATCGGTGGCGATCCCCTTGCGCTCCCAGTCGCCGTAGCGCACGGGCTCCGGGCCGTCGCGGCCTGCGATCTCGCGCGTCTTCGCCAGCTCCGCGGCCTGGCGCTCGTATTCGGCGCGCCGCTCCGCGGCCTCGGCGAGCGCGCGCCGGGCGGCGTCGGACAGTGGGCGTTCCGGTGCGTTCTCCATGGCCGTCCTCGCGTGGTGATCCGATCGTGACCTACAGCGTCTTGGCGTTCCGGCGGTCCTCACCCCACATATAGGCCGCGCCCGCCCCGGCGCGAGCTCTCACGCGAACGGAGACCACCTCACATGAACTACTTCCGCACGGCGCTGCTGCTGGCCGGCCTCACCGCGCTGTTCATGGCGGTCGGATTCGTGATCGGCGGCCGCGGCGGCCTGATGATCGCGTTCGTGGTGGCGCTCGCCATGAACGTGTTCAGCTACTGGAATTCCGACAAGATGGTCCTGCGCATGACCAACGCGCAGGAGGTCGACGCGCATTCGGCGCCCGAGTTCTACGCCATGGTGCGCGACCTCGCGGCCCGCGCGCAGTTGCCGATGCCGCGCGTCTACATCATCCACGAGGACCAGCCGAACGCCTTCGCGACCGGCCGCAATCCCGAGAACGCGGCGGTGGCGGCGACCACCGGCCTGCTCAACCGGCTCTCCCGCGAGGAGGTCGCGGGCGTCATGGCGCACGAGCTCGCGCATGTGAAGAACCACGACACGCTGATCATGACGATCACGGCCACCATCGCCGGCGCGATCTCGATGATCGCGAACTTCGGCTTCCTGTTCTCCGGCAACCGGGAGAACAACCAGCCGATGGGCGTGATAGGGTCGATCGCAATGATGATTCTCGCCCCCATCGCCGCGATGATCGTGCAGATGGCGATCAGCCGCACGCGCGAGTACCAGGCCGACAAGCTGGGCGCCGAGATCTGCGGGCGGCCGGAATGGCTGGCCAACGCGCTGATCAACATCGAGCGCGGCGCGCACCAGATCGAGAACTACGCGGCCGAGCGCAACCCGGCGACGGCGCATATGTTCATCATCAATCCGCTCTCGGGGCAGCGCATGGACAACCTGTTCTCGACCCATCCGGCGACCGAGAACCGCGTCGCGGCGCTGATGGAGCTCGCGCGCTCCATGGGCGGACGCGGCTCGTTCGGGGCCGGCCAGCCGGCGGGGCCGTGGGGCGGCGGCGACGCCGGCCGCCGCGGCGGGCCCTGGGGTTGAACCGTCGTCCGGACGTCCGCCGGCCCCAGCCGCAGCGTCGCGGCCCCGGTCCCGGCCAGCGCGCCCCTGAGGTTCCGGGCCTCGCGGCGCGGCGCGTCGCGGTCCGGCTCGTCGACGGGGTGCTGTCGCGCACCCGTCCGCTCGACGCCGCCCTCGAGGTCGATCACGACCCGTCCGGCTTCCGCGCGCTGGACGAGCGCGACCGCGCGCTCGCCCGCGCCATCGCCGGCGCGACGCTCCGGCGCTTTGGCACGCTGCGGACGCTGATCGCGGCGCGCCTCGACAAGGGGTTGCCGAAGAAGGGCGGGCCGCTGGAGGCCATCCTCGCCACCGGCGCGGCGCAGGCGCTGTTCATGCAGATCCCGGCGCACACGGCGGTCGACCTCGCGGTGGCGGCCGCGCGCGCCGACCCGGACGCCCGTCATTTCGCCGGCCTCGTCAACGCCGTGCTGCGGGCGGTCGTCACGGAGGGCGCGCCCGAGTCCGAGCCCGGCGCCGATCTGCCGCCCTGGCTGCAGGCGCGCTGGATCAGGGCCTACGGCCCGGAGACGACGGCCGCGATCGCCGCCGCGGTGGCGGTCGAGCCCGGCCTCGACCTCAGCGTCAAGGCGGACGCCGCCCGCTGGGCGGAGACGCTCGGCGGCTCCGTGCTGCCGACCGGCGGCGTGCGCATTCCCGGCGGCGGCCGTGTCACCGCGCTCGAGGGCTACAGCGAGGGCGCCTGGTGGGTGCAGGACGCCGCGGCCGCGCTGCCGGTCCGGCTGTTCGGCGACCTCGCCGGGCGCAGCGCGATCGACCTCTGCGCCGCGCCAGGCGGCAAGACCGCGCAGCTCGCGGCCGCCGGCGCCGAGGTGATCGCCGTCGACCGCTCGGCCGAGCGGCTGCAGCGGCTGAACGAGAACCTGTCCCGGCTCGGCCTGACGGCGACGCCGCGCGTCGGCGACGCCGCGACCATCGCGCTGGAGCCGGCCGACGTGGTGCTGCTCGACGCGCCCTGCACCGCGACCGGCACCATCCGCCGCCATCCGGACGTCGCCTGGATGAAGCGCGAGAGCGACATCGCCGCGCTCGCCCGCGTGCAGGCCGGCCTGCTCGACGCCGCGGCGCGGCTGGTCAGGCCCGGCGGACTGCTGGTCTACTGCACCTGTTCGCTGGAGCCGGAAGAGGGCGAGCGGCAGATCCAGGCCCTTATCGCCCGCGCGAACGGCGGCGTGCGGATCGAGCCTGTGCTTCCGGCGGAACTGCCGGGGCTGGAGGCCGCCATCGACGACGACGGCTGCGTCCGCACCCTGCCGAGTCATCTTCCGGCCGACGATCCGCGCCTGTCGGGCATGGACGGGTTCTTCGCCGCCCGTCTGCGCGTGGGATAGCGCGGCTGCGAGTGGCGACAGCGCTCGCCCGGTGTGCGACATTTTCGTGATGTCATTGGCGCGGCGTCGGGCGTGGTGCGTAAAGGAGGCGCGTGAGGCATGAGCGGGGGGGCGCTCGGGGAGAAAGCGCGCCTCGCGCGCTTCGTCGCCGCGCAGGGCGCGCGCGTGGCGTGGCGCCGTCTCGCCGCGCTGGCCGCCGCCCCGTTCCGCGCCGCCGGCCGCACGCCGGACAAGCTCGTCATCGCGCCGCAGGATCTGCGCACCTCCGACCCGACGCGGGCAGGCGAGATCTACGCCGGGCTCTACGTATTCGCGGGCAAGACGGTGGACGTGCGTGGCGGATCGCCGTTCCAGTCCGACGCTCCGTCGGACGGCTGGGCCGAGGCTCTGCACGGCTTCGGCTGGCTGAGGCATCTGCGCGCCGCCGACACCACGCTCGCCCGCGCCAACGCCCGCGCGCTGGTGGACGAATGGATCGGGCTGCGCGGCGGGCGCCACGCCGCCGTGGCGCGCGCGCCCCATGTGGCGGCGCGCCGGCTGATCGCGTGGCTCTGCCACTCCCCGCTCATCCTCGACGGAGCCGACCGCGCGTTCTACCGCCGCTTCCTGCGCAGCCTCGCGCGGCAGACGCGGCAGCTCGGGCGGCTGCGCGCGGTCGCCGACGACGGTCTGCCCCGCCTCGCGGCCGATTGCGCCCTGACCTACGCCGGCCTTTGCCTTGCCGGCGAAAACCGCCTGCTCAAGACCGCCGCGCGCCAGCTCGCCGACGAGCTTGACCGCCAGATTCTCGCGGATGGCGGGCATATCGGCCGCAATCCGGCGGCGCTGGTCGAGATCCTGCTCGACCTTCTGCCGCTCCGTCAGGCCTTCGCGGTGCGCGGCGTCGCGCCGCCGCAGGCGCTGCTGAACGCGATCGACCGCGCCATGCCGATGCTGCGGTTCTTCCGGCACGGCGACGGCGATTTCGTCCAGTTCAACGGCGCGGGTCCGGCGCAGGGCGACCTGATCGCGACCGTGCTCGCCTATGACGACGCGCGCGGCGCGCCGCTGGAGGACGCTCCGCATTCCGGCTACCAGCGCGTGGCCGCGGGCGAGGCCCTGCTCGTCGCCGACGTCGGCGCGCCGCCGCCGCCGCCGCTGTCGGCGACCGCGCACGCCGGCGCGCTCGCGTTCGAATTCTCGTCGGGGACCGAGCAGATCATCGTCAACTGCGGCGTCCCCCGCCACGGCCGCGAGCGCTGGGAGGCCTCGCGCGCGACGGCCGCCCATTCGACCGCGGTGATCGACGACACCTCGTCCTGCCGGTTCACGCGTTCGCCGCTGCTGAAGCGGCTGATCGGGCCGCTGATCCTGGCCGGCCCGCGGGCCCCGACCTCGCGGCGCGAGCGCGACGACGGCGGCGTGCGGCTGGTCGCGAGCCATGACGGCTACCGCGCGCGTTTCGGCGTCTGGCACGACCGCTCGCTGCGGCTGTCGGCCGGCGGCGACCGGCTCGACGGCGAGGACGCGTTCCGGACGGCCGAGGGCGCGAAACCGCCGGAGGCGAAAGTCGCGCTGCGGTTCCACCTGCACCCGGCGGTGCGGGCGAGCGTCACCCAGGACGGACAGGGCGTCGTGCTGGCGCTCGCGAGCGGCGCCGGCTGGCTGTTCGCCGCGGCGGGCGCGACCGCCGAGCTCGAAGAGAGCGTGCACCTCTCGGGCGCGCACGGTCCGCGCCGGACCGAGCAGATCGTGATCCGGGCGCCGCTGCGGGGCGCGCCGAAGATCGCCTGGAGCCTGCGGCGGCTGGAGACGGACGCCGGCGGGACACGACGCTCACGCCTGCCGTCGAGCGCGGAGGGACCGACGCTGCTCTGAGCCCCATGCGCCTTATTGGGCGTTGCCGCCGGGTCTCCCGGGCGTATGGTGCGCGCGACGAAACGGGAACTTTTGGCAAAGGCCCCCAATGCGCATCGCTCTCGCCCTGCTCGCCGCCGTCGCGGCGTTTCCGTCGGCCGCCGCCGGCTTCGACCTCCCGCCCCGCAAGCCCGGCCAGTGGGAGATGAAGATCGCGGTCGACACGGCGGCGATGCCGCCGCAGATCATCCTGATGTGTCTCGACGAGGAGACCGACAAGCTGCTCAACCAGCGCTTCGGCGGCATGGCCTCCTCGATGTGCTCGCGGCAGGAGCAGTCGAAGGACGGCGACGCGATCGTGCTGGAGAGCGTCTGCCAGCTCGGCGACATGCGGACCGAGTCGCGCAGCGTCGTGACCGGCGACTTCGACAGCGCCTACACCATGAAGACCAGCGTCACCATGAGCGGCTCGAACGCGCCGGGCGGGCTCAAGAACGTCGCGCCGGGCGGTCCGCAGAGCCAGCAGACCACGATCGAGGCGCGGCGCACCGGCGCGTGCGACGCGAAGTACAAGCCCGGCGACATCGACCTCGGCATGGGCCGCACCCTGAACGTGCGCGAGATGCCCGAGCCGAAGATGCAGTGACGGCGCGCGCCGTCACCCCTGCTTGAGCAGCCGCCCGACCACCTTGGCGGTGTAGTCGACCATCGGCACGATGCGGGCGTAGTTCAACCGCGTCGGGCCGATGACGCCGAGCACGCCCACGATCTTCTGGTCGCCGTCCCGGAACGGCGCCGCGATCATGGACGAGCCGGAGAGCGAGAACAGCTTGTTCTCCGAGCCGATGAAGATGCGCACGCCGTCCGCGGTCTCCGCCCGGCCGAGCAGCTCGATGACGTCCTGCTTGGCCTCGAGGTCCTCGAGCAGCAGGCGGATGCGTTCGAGGTCCTCGAGCGCCTTCAGGTCTTCGAGCAGGTTGGCCTGCCCGCGCACGATGAGCTGCCGCGGATGGTCGGCCGAGGCGCCGGCCCAGCTCGCGAGGCCCGCGGCGACCACGTCCGCCGAAAGCTCGTCGAGCTCCTGCTTGGCGGAGGCGACCGCTTCCTCGACCGCGGAGCGGGCCTCGCCCAGCGTGCGGCCGCGCATGCGGGCGTTGAGGAAGTTCGCCGCCTCCGTCAGCGCGGAGGCCGGCAGGCCCTGCGGCAGGGCGACGATGCGGTTCTCCACCGAGCCGTCCTCGCCGACGAGCACGGCGAGCGCGCGCTGCGGCTCCAGCGGCACGAACTCCATGTGCTTGATCGCGGGGTCCTGCTTGGTCGCGACCACCACGCCGGCGCCGCGCGACAGGCCGGACAGCAGCGCGGAGGCGTCGGTCAGCACGTCCTCGACCGTGCGGGAGGCGCTCGTCGCCCGCACCTGCCGCTCGATCGCGGCGCGGTCCTCGGCCCGCAGGTCGCCGATCTCCAGCATGGCGTCGACGAAGAAGCGCAGCCCGAACTGGGTCGGCAGCCGCCCTGCGCTGGTGTGCGGCGCGTAGATCAGCCCCAGCGCCTCGAGGTCGGCCATGACGTTGCGGACGGAGGCCGGCGACAGCGACACCGACAGCAGCCGGGAGACGTTGCGCGAGCCGAGCGGCTCGCCCGTCGTCAGGTAGCTGTCGACGATGCGGCGGAAGATGTCGCGGGAGCGCTCGTCGAGCTGGGCGAGGCCCGAAGGCGCCTCCGGCAGGATTGGTCGTTCGATCGACATCGGGACATCACCTCGCAGGACGTCACTTTTCCGGTAAGCGGCCGCGCGATCAAGCGCCGAGGCGCTTGCGGCCCGGGCGCGGCGCGGGCAGAAAGGCGCGCATCTTACACTTTTGTTAAGGCCCTCCATGTCCATCCGCCCGTCCAAGCGCGCACCCGACGCGATGCGTCCCGTCTCGATCGAGCGGGCGGTCGCGCGCTACGCGGAGGGCTCGTGCCTCGTGAAGTTCGGCGAGACCCACGTGCTGTGCTGCGCCTCGCTCGAGGACAAGGCCCCGGGCTGGCTGCGCGGGCAGGGCCGCGGCTGGGTCACGGCCGAATACGCCATGCTGCCGCGCGCCACCCATGAGCGCACCCGCCGCGAGGTGACGAGCGGCAAACCTTCGGGCCGCACGCAGGAGATCCAGCGCCTCATTGGCCGCTCGCTCCGCGCCGTCGTCGATCTGAAGATGCTCGGCGAGCGCCAGATCACGGTCGACTGCGACGTGCTGCAGGCCGACGGCGGCACCCGCACCGCCTCCATCACCGGCGCCTGGGTCGCGCTGCACGACTGCCTCGCCTGGATGAAGGCGCGCGACATGCTGAAAGGTCCGGCGCTGAAGGACCACGTCGCGGCGGTGTCGTGCGGGATATTCCGCGGCCAGCCGGTGCTCGACCTCGACTACGCCGAGGATTCGGAGGCCGAGACAGACGCCAATTTCGTGATGACGGGGTCCGGCGGCATCGTCGAGATCCAGGGCACGGCCGAGGGCGCGCCGTTCTCGGAAGCCGAACTGATCGAACTGCTCGGGCTCGCGAAGTCCGGCTGCGCCCAGCTCGTTGAACTGCAGAAGCTCGCCACGGCCTGAACACAGGGCGCGACCGCGCCGGAGGAACGCATGACCGGCCAGGCTCCCGCGCTCGGCGCGCGGCTCGTGATCGCGACCCACAATGCGGGCAAGCTCGCGGAGTTCCGCGAACTGCTCGCGCCGTTCGGGCTCGACGTGGTGTCCGCGGGCGAGCTCGGCCTGCCGGAGCCCGAGGAGACCGGCACGACCTACGCGGAGAACGCGCGGATCAAGGCCGAGACCGCCGCGGCGCTCTCGGGGCTGCCCGCGCTCGCCGACGACAGCGGGCTCGCGGTGCAGGCGCTATGGGGCGCGCCGGGCATCTTCTCCGCGCGCTGGGCCGGGCCGGACAAGGACTTCACCGGCGCCATGGCCCGCGTTGAGGAGGACCTGCAGGACCGCGGCGCGACCGCGCCAGAGCAGCGACGGGCGGCCTTCGTGGCGGCGCTCTGCCTGGCCACGCCCGACGGCGACGGGCTCGACGTCGAGGGCGCCGTGCACGGCGTGATCGTGTGGCCGCCGCGCGGGACCCTCGGCTTCGGCTACGATCCTATGTTCCAACCGGACGGGTTCGACCGCACCTTCGGCGAGATGGCCTCGGACGAGAAGCACGGCGTGGTCTGGGACGGCGCGGGCCGCGCGACCGGGCTTTCCCACCGCGCCCGCGCCTTCGGCGAGCTGATGGCGGCGCTCTATCCCGAAGGCCCGCCGCGATGACCGAGCCGGGCTTCGGCGTCTACGTGCATTGGCCGTTCTGCGCGGCCAAATGCCCGTATTGCGACTTCAACAGCCATGTCCGGCGGGCCGAGATCGACCAGGACCGCTACCTCGCGGCCTTCCGGCGCGAGATCGCGCACATGGCGGCGCTCGCGCCGGGGCGGACGGTGGGCTCGATCTTCTTCGGCGGCGGAACGCCCTCGCTGATGAAGCCGGAGACGGTGGGCGGGGTGTTGGACGCCATCAACGAGGCCTGGCCGGTCGATCCCGGCGTCGAGGTCACGCTCGAGGCCAACCCGACCAGCGTCGAGGCCGAGCGCTTCCGCGGCTACCGCGCCGCGGGCGTCAACCGCGTCTCGCTCGGCGTGCAGGCGCTGAACGCGGCCGATCTCGCGGCCCTTGGCCGGCTGCACACGGTGGAGGAGGCGCTGGAGGCGGTGCGGCTCGCCGTCTCGATCTTCCCGCGCGCCTCGTTCGATCTCATCTACGCGCGGCCGAAGCAGACGCCGGAGGCCTGGCGCGCGGAGCTGGCCGAGGCGCTGGCGCATGCGCCGGAGCATCTGTCGCTCTACCAGCTCACGATCGAGGAGGGCACGGCCTTCCATGCGCTCTACGCCGCCGGCAAGCTGCAGACGCCGGACGAGGACGTCTCGCGCGCGCTCTGGGACGTGACGCAGGAGGTGACGGAGCGCGCCGGCATGCCAGCCTACGAAATCTCGAACCACGCCCGCGCCGGCGCCGAAAGCCGGCACAACCTCGTCTACTGGCGCTATGGCGAATACGCCGGCGTCGGCCCCGGCGCCCATGGCCGGCTGGTGGTGGACGGGACGCGCCGGGAGCTCGCGACCGAGCGCAACCCCGAGCTCTGGGCCGCCGCCGTCGAGGCCGACGGCCATGGCGTTGTGGTCGACGACGCGCTGAGCGCCGAGGCGCAGGCCGACGAGTTCCTGGTGATGGGGCTCCGGCTCGCCGAGGGCATCGACCTCGCCCGATTCCACAGGCTGTCCGGCCGCAGGCTCGACGCCCGCCGCATCGACGACCTGATGATGGACGGCATGGTGGAGCGCGTCGGCCGCGACCGCCTGCGTGTCACCCGCGCGGGCTTCCCCGTGCTGGACGCCGTGGTCGCCGACCTCGCGGGTTGAAGAGCGACGGCGTCAGGAGCCCGCCGTGTCCCGGTCAATTCGCCTGGGCGGTCTGGCCGTCGAAGCTCCGGGACGCGGGGCTGATCACCGTCGCGCCGCCCGGCTGGATCCGGTAGACCGCGAGCCCGCGCTCGTTGACGCCGTCGTTGCGGAAGCGGAACACGCCGTCGACGCCCGAGAAGCCGGACGGGTTGGTGAAGGTCTGATCGGTGAGCCCGGCCGCGCCCTGCATCTTCACGATCGCCGCGACGAGCGAGGTGGCGTCGTAGGCGAGCGACGCGGTGCGGACTGGGTCAGAGCCGTACTTGGCCCGATAGCGCTGCGCAAAGGAGCGGAAACCCGCGCTGTCCGGCGCGGCGAACCATGCGCCGGTGAGGCTCGCGTCGCGGGCGAGCGCGGGATCGTCCCACAGGCCGGTGCCGAGCAGTTGCACCCGCTTGGTGTTGACGCCGTTCGAGGCCAGCAGGCCGACGAGCGTCGGGATGTTGTCGGCGCCGTCTGGGATGAACAGCGCGTCGGCCTGGTTCAGCGCGCTCGACACGCGGGCCACCGGCTCCGCCATCTTGGCGCGGTCGGCTGGGTAGCGCTCGATCGCGACCACGCGGCCGCCGGCGCGCGACACCGCCTGCTGGAAAGCGGCCTCGGCGACGGCGCCGTAGCCGTTCTCCGGCAGCAGCGCGGCGAAGGAGCGCTTGCCCTGCGCGACGGCGTAGCTGACGACGCGCTGCACGTCGGATTCCGGCAGGAAGCTTAAGAGATAGACGCCGCGCGAGGCGACGTTGGCGTCGGTCGAGAACCCGATCAGCGGCACGCCGCGTCCGCGCGCCGCCTGACCCGCGCCCTGCACCGAATGGGCGAACAGCGGGCCGATCACGAGCTTCGCGCCCTCGTCGGTCGCCTCGTTCACCGCGGCCTGCGCGCCCTGCGCCGAGCCGCGGTCGTCCTTCACCACGAGTTGGATGTCGGGCTGGTTGAACTCCGAAAGCGCGAGTTCGGCGGCGTTCTTCATGGACTGCGCGGCGGCGCCGGCGTTGCCGGACGCCGAGGTCGGCAGCACCAGCGCCACCTTGACCGCGCCCTGTCCCACCACCTCCGGCTGCGCGAGCGGCTCCGACGTCACCTGCGGCGTCGGCACGCCCTGCAGCGGATCGACGCCGCCGTCTCCGTCCCCCATGCCGCCGGCGCAGCCGGCGAGCGCGAGCGTCGCGCCCCACAGCAGGAGGGCGCGGCCGACAGGCCTAAGGTCGAATGTCATGTTCGCCACCGTCGTTCGGCCGGGCGTCCCCAACACGCCGCCCGACTCGCCGATTGCCCCGAGTCGCCTCCGGTGGATTGCAACCAAGCGGCGACTTTCCGCCGACGCGCTCCGCCGATAGACTTCGTCCGTTGGTAACCGACGAGTCCCGCTATGCCAAGGGTCGCGCGGCCGGGCTCCGCGCCGGACGCATCTGACGCCGCCGAACCGGATCGCGCCCGAGGCTACCTCGTGGCCGGCGCGCGGCTGGTCGCGCCGCCGCTCGCGCCCGGCCTTCACATCGTCGCGACGCCCATCGGCACGCTCGCCGACATCACCCTGCGCGCGCTCGAGACGCTGGCCGCCGCCGACGCGGTGCTGTGCGAGGACACGCGCGTCACAGCCAAGCTCATGAGCCATTATGGCATCGGCGCGCGGCTGATCGCCTATCACGAGCACAACGCCTCCGAGATGCGCCCGAAGGTTCTGGCGCGGCTCGCCGCCGGCGAACGGCTCGCGCTTGTCAGCGACGCCGGCACCCCGCTGATCTCCGACCCCGGCTTCAAGCTGGTGCGCGACTGCGCGGCGGAGGGGCTCCACGTCACCCACCTGCCGGGGCCGTCCGCGGTGCTGACCGCGCTAGTGCTGGCGGGGCTGCCGACCGACCGTTTCTTCTTCGAAGGCTTCCTGCCGCCGAAGCAGGCCGCCCGGCGCGCCCGCATCGCCGAGATCGCGCGCGTGCCGGGCACGCTGGTGCTGTTCGAGACCGGGCCGCGCGTCGCGGAAGCGCTTGCCGACCTCGCCGAAGGGCTCGGTCCCCGGCCGGCGGCGCTCGCCCGCGAACTGACCAAGCGGTTCGAGCAGGTCCGCCGCGCGAGCCTGCCCGAGCTCGCGGGCGCGCTCGCGAGCGGGCCCGACCCGAAGGGCGAGATCGTGCTGGTGATCGGCCCGCCGGAGGAGGAGGCGCCGCTCGAAGGCGGCGAGCTCGACGCCCTGCTCGCCGCGGCGCTCGCGCGCGTCTCACTCAAGGACGCGGTGGCGGAGGTCGCCGCCGCCACCGGCCTCAAGCGCCGGGAGGTCTACGCCCGCGCGCTCGAACTCGCGCAGACGGCGGGGTGACGGGCTTGGCCGCCGCGCCGAAGCGCCTCGCCGCCTTCCGCCGGGGCCTGTCGGCCGAGACCAAGGCCGCGTGGCTGCTGCGGCTGCAGGGCTGGCGCATCCTCGCCCGCCGCTACGCCGAGGGGCCGGGGGAGGTCGACCTGATCGCCCGGCGCGGCCGCACCATCGCCTTCGTCGAGGTGAAGGCCCGCGGCGACTTCGATCGGGGCCTCGAGGCCCTGACGCCCCGCCAGCAGGCGCGCATCCGCCGCGGGGCCGAAGCCTTTCTTGCGCGCCGGCCCGCTTATGCCGGATATGTCGTGACGTTCGACCTCGTCCTCGTCGCGCCGGGGCGCCTGCCCAGACGGCTGCCGAACGCCTTCGGCTGGTAGTTCTCCCTCAAGCGGATCTTGGCCCCATGTCGCTTCGCGTCGCCGTGCAGATGGACCCGATCGAGCGAATCAACATCGCCGGCGATTCGACCTTCGCGCTGATGCTGGAGGCGCAGAGACGGGGGCATTCGCTCGTGGTCTACACGCCCGAGCGGCTGTCACAGACCGCCGGCGAGGTGACGGCGCGCGTCCGCCCGGCGGAGGTGCGCGACGTGGCCGGCGACCATGTCACGCTCGGCGAGGAGCGGCGGATTTCGCTGGGCGCGGAGGCTGACGTCGTCCTGCTGCGGCAGGACCCGCCCTTCGACATGGCCTATGTCACCACCACCCACATGCTGGAGCGCATCCACCCGAAGACGCTGGTGGTGAACGACCCGGCCCATGTGCGGAACGCGCCGGAAAAGATCTTCGTCCTCGATTTTCCGCAGCTGATGCCGCCGACGCTGGTGACGCGCGACAAGGCCGAGATCGACGCCTTCCGCGCCGAGCACGGCGACATCGTGGTCAAGCCGCTCTACGGCAACGGCGGCGCCGCCGTGTTCCGTCTGACCGCCGACGACCTGAACTACGGCTCGCTGGTGGATTTCTTCTCCACGAGCTTCCGCGAGCCCTGGATGGTGCAGAAGTTCCTGCCGAAGGTCTCGGAGGGCGACAAGCGCATCCTGCTGGTGGACGGCGCGTTCGCAGGCGCCGTGAACCGGGTGCCGGCGAAGGGCGACCTGCGCTCCAACATGGTGCGCGGCGGAGCCGCGACGGCGACGGAGTTGTCGCCGCGGGAGCGCGAGATCTGCGAGACGCTGGGGCCGGAGCTGAAGCGGCGTGGGCTGATCTTCGTCGGCATCGACGTCATCGACGGCAATCTGACCGAGATCAACGTGACCTCGCCCACCGGCATCCGCGCGGTGAAGCGGCTCGGCGGGCCGGACGCCGCCACCATGACCTGGGACGCGATCGAGTCCCGCCTGTCGGGGCCCGCGCTGTGACGCCGCGGGCGGCGCTGGCCGCGGCGCTCGTACTGGTCGCGGCCGGAGGGGCCGCGCGGGCGCAGGACATCACGCCCCAGGGCTTCCGGCTGCCGCCGATGCCGCCGATCACCGCGACGACGCCCGCGAAGGAGCTGTTCGGCCGGGTGACGCGCCCGAGCGAGGGCCGCGGCCGCTCGCTCGGCTTCTACTCCAAGGGCTGCCTCGCCGGCGCCGACGCGCTGCCGCTCTCCGGCCCGACCTGGCAGGTGATGCGGCCCTCGCGCAACCGCTTCTACGGCCGCGCCCAGCTCGTCACGTATATTCAGCGGCTGTCGAAGCGGGTGGCGGATACGACCGCCTGGCCCGGCATCCTCGTCGGCGACATGTCCCAGCCGCGCGGCGGCCCGATGCTGAAGGGGCACGCCTCCCACCAGATCGGCCTCGACGTCGACGTCTGGCTCAGGCCGATGCCGCGGGTCGAGATGACCATGACCCAGCGCGAGACCATGATGTCGACCAACGTGGTGGCGGCCGACCGCGCCGACGTGGGCGCCGGCTGGACGCCGGACCACCTCAAGGTCATCCGCGCGGCGGCGCTCGACCCGCAGGTGGAGCGCATCCTGGTCAATCCCGCGATCAAGAAGGCGATCTGCCGCGACGCGCGCGGCGACCGCGGCTGGGTGCAGAAGGTGCGCCCGCAGTGGGGCCACGACTACCATTTCCATGTGCGGCTGGGATGCCCCGCGGGCGAGAGCTCCTGCAAGCCGCAGGCGGACGTCGCGCCCGGCGACGGCTGCGGCAAGGCGCTGGACTGGTGGTTCACGCCCGGCCGCCTGTTCCCCCTGCCGCCCAAGATCCCGCCGAAGCCGCGGCCGCCGATGACGCTGAAGGACATGCCGGCCGAATGCACGGACGTGCTGCGGGCTCCGTAAGCATGTTCTCTTAATGTTCTTGACGCCCGGCGGGCTTTCGCTACCATCGCATGCGGCGGATGGCGCGGGGACGAGGGCGGCATGGTCACGTGGGTGTCTACGGTCGCGTTCGAGGGGGTCGAGGCCCGGGCGGTGGACGTCCAGGTGCAGGTCGCGCCCGGCATGCCGGCCTTCAACGTGGTGGGGCTGCCCGACAAGGCGGTGACCGAGGCGCGCGAGCGGGTGCGCGCAGCCCTCGTGGCGTCGGGGCTCGCGCTGCCGCCGCGGCGCATCACCGTCAATCTCGCTCCGGCCGACCTGCCCAAAGAGGGCAGTCATTTCGACCTGCCGATCGCGCTCGGCCTGATGGCGGCGCTGGGCGCGGTGCCGCAGGACGCGCTCGCCGACGTCACCGTGCTCGGCGAGCTCGCGCTCGACGGCACGATCGCGGCGGTCGCCGGCTGCCTGCCGGCCGCGGTCGCGGCTCACGCCCGCGGCCACGCGCTGATCTGCCCCGAGGCTTGCGGGGCGGAGGCCGCCTGGGCGAGCGCCGACCTTCCCATCGTCGCGCCGCGCTCGCTGATCCAGATCGCGAACCATCTGAAGGGCGTGCAGGTGCTGGCGCGGCCGCGGCCCGGCCTGCCGGAGGCGGGCGCCGCGGCTCCGGACCTTCGAGACGTGCGCGGCCAGGAGACGGCGAAGCGGGCGCTCGAGATCGCGGCGGCCGGGGGGCACAATCTGCTGTTTTCAGGCTCTCCGGGCTCGGGCAAGTCGATGCTGGCGAGCCGGCTGCCCGGCCTTCTGCCGCCGCTCGCGCCGCGCGAACTGCTCGAGGTCGCCATGATCCGCTCGGTCGCGGGCGAACTCGCCGGCGGGCGTCTGAGCGACCGGCGCCCCTTCCGCAGCCCGCACCACTCCGCCTCGATGGCGGCGCTGGTGGGCGGCGGGGCGCGTCCTCGGCCGGGGGAGATCGCGCTCGCGCACAACGGCGTGCTGTTCCTCGACGAGTTGCCGGAGTTCAGTCCCCAGGCGCTCGACGCGCTGCGCCAGCCGCTCGAAAGCGGCGAGGCGGTGATCGCGCGTGCGAACCACCGCATCGCCTATCCCGCCCGCTTCCAGCTCGTCGCGGCGATGAACCCCTGCCGCTGCGGCGGCGGCGAGGGCGGCCACGCCTGCCGGCGCGGACCCCGCTGCGCGCAGGAGTACCAGTCGCGGATCTCCGGGCCGCTGCTCGACCGCATCGACATCCGGCTCGACGTGCCGGCGGTCACCGCCGCCGATCTGATGGCGCCGGCGGCGAGCGAGGACAGCGCGACCGTCGCGGCGCGGGTCGCCGCCGCGCGACGCCTGCAGACGACGCGGGCGGAGACGCTCGGGATCGCCGGATCGCCGCTCAACGCCCATGTGGGCGTCGGCGCGCTGGAGGAGATGGCGCAGGCCGACGCCGCCGGGCGGCGGCTGTTGCGGGACGCGGCGGACGCGCTGAAGCTGTCGGCGCGCGGCTACCACCGGGTGCTGCGGGTCGCCCGCACCATCGCCGATCTCGACGGCGCCGAGACCGTGGGCCGCATCCATCTCGCGGAGGCGCTCGCCTATCGCAGCGCGCCGGCCGCGGAGGCGAGGGCCGCGTGAGGCCCTTCGTCAGCGCTGCGGCGTGGCCGCCGGGTCGCCGCGCTCGCGCGGATGGATCACGACCGTCGCGGTCATGCCCGCGGCGAGCGCGACGTTGTCGGGCGGCGCGACGAGCCGCACGCGGACCGGGATGCGCTGCGCGAGCCGCACCCAGGTGAAGCTCGGATTGATGTTCGCGATCAGGTCTGAGCTCGTGACGTTGTCACGGTCGACGATGGCGCGGGCGATTCCCTCGACATGTCCGGTGAGGTCCGGGCCGCCGGCCATCAGCCGGACGGTCGCCGCGTCGCCCTCGCGGACGGCGTGGAGCTTGGTCTCCTCGAGATAGGCGGCGACATAGAAGCTGTCGCTGTCGACCACCGCGATGGCGGCCCTTCCGGCGGTGGCGTAGTCGCCAAGGTCGAGCAGCAGGTTGGTGACGTAGCCGTTGACCGGCGAGACGATCACAGTGCGCTCGAGATTGAGCTTCGCGACGTCGCGCTCGACCTGCGCCTGCCGCCACGCGGCCTCCGCGCTCAGCACCGCGGTGCGGGCCTGCTCGCGCGTCTCCTCCGCCACCGCGGCGGACGTCAGCCTGTCGCGGCGCTCCGCCTCCTTGCGGCGCTGCTCCACTTCGCTGAAGCGGCCGTCGACCGTCGCCTCGGCCTGGGCCAGCGCCAGCCGGTAGCGCGCCTGGTCGATCACGAACAGCACGTCGCCCTTGGCGACCTTCTGGTTGTCGTGCACGCGCAGGTCCGTCACGGCCCCGGAGACGTCCGGCGTCACCTGGACGATCTGCGAGCGCACCCGCCCGTCGCGGGTCCAGGGCGTCTCGGTGTAGGCGCGCCAGGCATAGACGCCGCCGGCGAGCGCGCCGGCTGCGGCGAAAAGTGTGACGGCGACGCGGGCGGCGCGCGCGAGGCGGGACATGGGCGCGGACCTCACATGAGCGCCGCGACCGTCGCCGCGAGCAGCGCGACGAAGACCGAGGCGTTGAACAAGGCTGGATGCCAGACGAAGCGATGGACCCCGAGCCGCTCGAGAGCGGCGCGCAGCAGGCGCCAAGCGACGGCCGCGACGGCGAGATAGAGCAGCAGCGGCGGAAGGAAGACGCCGAAGAGATCGATTTCCTTGATCATGGCCGGGCCTCCGGGAGCGCCGCGCCGAACATCGCCGGGTGCTGGGCGAGGCTGACGCGGATCGACGAAATGAAGACCGCGACGTCGGCGGCGTCCGGGCCGTCGCCGGGCGCGTCGAGGGCGGCGGCGAGCGCCTCGTCCAGCCGGTCGAGCGGCGGCGCGGAAGGCTCGCCGCGCGCAAGCCGCCGGAAATGGCGGGCAAGCTCGGCGAGGGCGCGGGCGGTCGCGCTCCGCGCCGCCTGAGGCAGGGCGTCGAGTTCGCGGCGGAGCGCCAGTGCGTTGAGGCCGACGCGGACGCCCGCGAGCGCGCCGCGCTCGATCTCGAGCTGGCGCAGATCGTTCGGGTCGAGTCGCAGCATCAGGCCGTTCACCAAGTCGAACATGCGGCTTTCGAAGCCGAGCCGGGTGATCTGCCCGCGCGCCGCCGCCGAGGCGAGATCACGCCGCACGCCGGCCACCAACCGCCGGATCGGCCAGGCCGAGCCGATCGGGCGCAGCACGCCGAGCAGGACGGCGGCAAGGCCGAGCCCCGTCAGGCTGGCGAAGGTGGTGTTGGCGAAGGTCGTGAAGTCGTAGGTCATCGTGTTCGACAGCGACATCAGGTTGAGCACGCCGAGGCCGAAGGCGAGCGCGGGCAGCGCGCGGATCGGGTTGGTCATCTGCCAGGCCGTGGTGAACAGCAGCGGCGCGAGCGCGGCGGCGAGGGTCTCGAAGCCCTCGAGCCGCGGCAGGATCGCGAACAGATATGCCGCGGCGGCGGCCGCGCCGACGGCGGTCATGAGCGCGAAGGTCCCGGCCGCGGCGGCCGGGTCGTCCTGCTGGCCGAACAGGCTGACGAGCACGGCGACGAAGATCGCCGCGCCCGCGCCGGCGTCCCAGCCGGAGGCGATCCAGAACGCGCAGACCGCGACGAGCGCCGCGAAGGCGGAGGCAGCCGCCACGCCGGCGAGTTGGTGGTCACGATAGCGTGTCAGCGTCGCGCGCGGCTCGTCGCCGTCTTCGTCCGGGGCGTCGATGCGGCTCAGCCGGTCAAGGTCGCTCCGCAGCGAGATCAGGTCGGCGATCCGGAGCAGCAGAGTGCGCTCGGGCACGGCCGCCGGGTTCGCCCGCAGCGCGTCGGCGGCGGGCGCCGCCGCGAGCGCCGCGCGTCGCGCGGCGTCGCGGTCCTTCTCGGGCGCGTCGAGGGCCATGGCGTCGGCGGCCTGCTCGAACACCGGCGCCAGCGCCGCCGCCCGGCCGGGCGTCTCGGCGCGGAGAATTTCGAGCCGGTCGTGCACCGAGACCAGCATGGCGATCAGCGAGACCAGCCGTCCGTGCAGAAAGCGGATGCGCTGGTTCGATAGGCGCGCGGCGGCGCTGTCGAAGGTGGCGTGGACGCGGAGGCTGTCGAGGGAGGTCACGGTCGCGATCAGCGTGCGGCGGTCGCGGCCGACGCGGGCGGCGTCGGGGCGGCCGCGCAGCGTGTCGGCGGCCCAGGCGGAGGCGGCCGCGAGCGCCTGCTCCGCCGCGCCCTCTAGAGCTCGCCCGGCGCTGCGCGGAAAGAAGAGCTGGCTGAACACGCCGGCGCACGCGATGCCGATCATGATCTCGGCCACGCGGTCGAGCGCCGAAAGGAACACGCCGTCGGGCGCGTTGACCGCGGGAAAGGCGATGATGGCGGCGGTGTAGCCGGACAGCAGCGCGCCGTAGGAGACGGGCGCGTCGCGCAGGAAGATCGAGCCGTAGACGCAGGCGGCGATCCAGCCCGAGACGCCGAGCACGAACAGCTCCGGCGCGCCATGGAGCGCGGCGGTGAGCGCGACCGCGGCGACCGCTCCGACAATCGTGCCGACCACCCGGAAGAACGCCTTGGACAGAACCATGCCGGTCAGCGGCTGAGAGACGATCAGCACCGTCATCATCGAGCTCGAGGCCTGCGGCAGGTCGGCGAGCAGCGCCAGATAGCCGGCGAGCAGCGCGGCGAGCGTGGCGCGCAGGGCGAAGATCAGGCGATCACGGGTGACGGCGCTCATCGGCCCGCCCGTTCCGCGACGCGCGCGAGCACCCGGCGGCACACGGCGATCTCATCCTCGGTGACGCCCTCCAGCATGTCGGCGCAGGCGGCCGCCACCACCGTCCGCAGCCGCGCCACGGCCGCGAGGCCGGCGTCGGTGAGGTGCAGCGTCTTGGCGCGCCGGTCCGAGGGATCCTCGCGACGCTCCAGCAGCCCGGCCGCCGCAAGCCGGTCGAGCAGGCGGACGAGGGACGGCCCCTCGATGCCGAGGGATTGCGCGAGATCGCTCTGGCGCGCTCCGTCGCCGATGCGATCGAGGTGCAGCAGCGGCCGCCAGCTGGCGTCGCTGAGGTCGTAGCGCGAGAGCGTCTCGTCGAGCATACGCCGCCAGCGCCGCGCTGCGACGGCGAGGTCATAACCGAGCTCAACCGCGGTGGCGGGGGAAGACGAAGCGTTCATGGCTAATAGATAGCGTGCTATCTGTTAGTGCGACATGCTTTCTTATCGGGTCGGACCGGCGTCCCGACGGACGCTCAGGCGGGCCGGCGGCTGCGGGCGCCCGCGATGGCGAGGCCCGCGAGGCCGGCGGCGACCAGCGCGTTGTAGCCCGCGAGCGACAGGCCGAAGAGCCGCCAAGCCGCGCGGTCGCAGGGCACGATGCGGGTGGTCTGCATCTGCGCGAGCAAGCCGCCCGCCGAGGTCGGGGCTGCGTTCGCGCCGGCGCAGCTTGTGGGGCCCGGCCAGAAGCTCCACTCCACCCCGGCGTGGTAGACGCCGAGCGCCGCGCCGCCGGCGAACAGGACGGCGACCGCGACGAGCAGCAGGCGCGCAGGGCCGGCCGCGCCGCGCGCGGCGAGCAGGACGGCGATGAGCGCGAGCGGCGCGCCGAGGTAATAGGGCCAGCGCTGCCACAGGCACAGCATGCAGGGCACGTAGCCGAAGCCGTGCTCGAACACGAGCGCGCCGCCGACGGCGAGCGTGGCGACGGCGGCGATCAGAAGGCCGGCCATTGCCGGGGACAGGCTGCGGAGCATGGTCATGGCGCGAGTTATGGCCGATCCCGGCGCGTTCGTCGCGGGCGTCAGACGACGTATTTCACGACCACGAAACCGCCGACGACCACGACCAGGAGGATCACCGCGGCGAGTTCGAGCCGCTTCTCCACGAACTCGCGCACCGGCTCGCCGTAGCGCTTCAGAAGCCACGCCACCGCGAGGAACCGCAGCGTGCGCGAGATCAGCGACAGGCCGACGAAGGTCAGGAAGTCGTAGCCCGCGAAGCCCGAGGTGATGGTGACAAGCTTGTAGGGGATGGGGGTCAGGCCCTTCAGCAGGATGATCCAGGCGCCGTAATGGGCGTAGGCGTCGCGGAACGCGTCCATCTTGTCGCCGTAGCCGTAGAGCTGGATGATCCACAGCCCCAGGCTCTCGTAGAGCAGCGCGCCGATGGCGTAGCCGGCGATCCCGCCGAGCGTCGAGGCGACGCCGCACAGCAGCGCGTAGCGATAGGCCCGCTCCGGCCGCGCCACCGTCATCGGCACGGACAGCACGTCCGGCGGCAGCGGGAAGAACGAGCTTTCGGCGAAGGCGACGAGGAACAGCGCCAGCTCCGCGCGCGGCCCGGCGGCGAGCGACAGCGTCCAGTCGTAAAGGCGTCTCAGCATGGAGGTCTACGCCACGGCGTCAGCGCCGCATCGGGGAATTCGACGGCGAGAGTGCCGCGCCCAACGCTGACGAACCGTTACGACGGGCGACCGGATATGCGCGCCTCCGGCGCCTGAGGCAAGCGCGTTCTCGTAGGCGCGGAATTGACAGCCGCGCGCGGCCCCGACATCGTGCCGCCGCGCGTGGGGCGCGCCTGTGCGGGCGTGGTGGAACTGGTAGACGCGCCGGACTCAAAATCCGGTTCCGAAAGGAGTGTCGGTTCGAGCCCGACCGCCCGCACCAACGCCCTTGAGACCGCGAAAACGCTCCGACGGCTGCGTCCGGGCCGTCCGCGTCTTGACTTCGCGTCCAGGGTTTCGACCTAGGGACGGAGCGGCTTCCGGGCCGCGCGTTCGGGGGATGAGCCTATGAACCATCGATTGATCGACGCCGTCCGGCGCGCTGGCGCGCTTTTCGCGGCCGCTGTCCTCGCGCTCAGCCTCGCGGGCTGCGGCGTCAACAACGTGCCGACGCTCGAGGAGCAGGCCAAGGCGCGCTGGGGCGAAGTCCAGAACCAGTATCAGCGCCGCGCCGACCTGATCCCGAACCTGGTCGAGACCGTGAAGGGCTTCGCTCGGCAGGAGCAGGAGGTGCTGACCAGCGTGATCGAGGCGCGCGCCAAGGCGACGCAGGTCACGATCGACGCCGGCCAACTGTCGGACCCGGAGGCGGTCAAGCGCTTCCAGGAGGCGCAAGGGCAGCTTTCGGGCGCGCTCGGCCGGCTGCTCGCGGTCTCGGAGAACTACCCGGACCTGAAGTCGAACCAGAACTTCCTCGCGCTGCAGTCCCAGCTCGAAGGCACCGAGAACCGCATCGCGGTGGCGCGGCGCGACTACATCGCCGCGGTGCAGGCCTACAACACCGAGCTGCGCACCATTCCCGGCCGCTGGATCGCCGGCTGGCTCTATCCCGAGGCGAAGCCGATGGCGGCGTTCGAGAGCGCGCCTGAGAACGCCGCGCCGCCCAAGGTCAGCTTCTGACCGGACGTCAGGCCTTGGAGGCGTCGTCCGCGCGGGCGGCGCCGACGATGTCGGCGAACAGCGCATGCAACTCGTCGACATAGCCTGAGGCGCGTCCGGACGGGCGGGTCGCGTCCGAGGTGACCACGGCGGTCAGCCCGAGGTCCGGCGCGATGAACAGCATCTGCCCGCCATAGCCCCAGCCATAGCGCAGCTGCGCGCCGTGGACGTCGCGCAGGAACCAGCCGTAGCCGTAGGAATCGCCGGTGAACGGCGAGAATCCCTGCGGACGCCACATGGCGTCGATCCAGCCTTCGGAAAGCACGCGGCGGCCGTCGAACGTTCCGCGGTTGCGCGCCATCTCGCCGATCCGCAGAAGCGCCTGCGGCGACAGCTCCATGTCGTTGCCGCCGAAGTAGATACCCTGTGGGTCGCGCGGCCAGGGTGGGATCGTGACGCCGAGCGGCTCGCCCAGCCAGTCGCGGGCGAGCTCCAGCGTCGAGCGCCCCATTGCGGCGGTGAGCGCGGCGGACAACAGGTGCGAGCTGCCGGTCGAGTAGAGCATCCTGCCGCCCGGCTCGTCGACGAAGGGGCGGCTGAGGGCGTCGCGCACCCAGTTCCGACTGGAGATCCAGGCGCCGTAGTTCGGCCCTGAGGTGCGCTCCAGCCCGGCGCGCAGCGACAGCAGGTGGCCGATGGTGATGCGCTCCACGCGTGGATCGGCGTCGTCGGGGATCGAGCGGCGCAGCAGCGGGGCCACCGGCTGGTCGACGCCCTGAAGCGCGCCGCGGTCGATCGCGGCGCCGGCGATCAGAGCGAGCACGGTCTTCGACACCGACTTCACGTTGGCCGGGCGGTCGAGGGCCGGGCCGCGGAAGGCGCGCTCGAACAGCGGGCGGCCGTGGCGCGCCACGATTAGGGCGTGGAGCTGGGGGAGGCCGCTTGCGCGCTCGGCGATCGCGGCGATGCGCGGCGATGGCCCGCCGCCGCCTATAGCCGTGTCGGCGCGCGCCGCGACGGGGGCAAGCGCGACCGCGGCGGCGCCGGCCACGGCTGCGCGGCGGGTGAGCGGCGGCGTCATGGTCATGTCGGAGAGATCGTGCGCAGGCGCGGCCCGAGCAACGGGGCTGGGCTTCACGAGCCGGTCATCGCCCGATGACACGCCGCGTTAGGACATGGCGGGCAATCTGCTAGGCTTGCGCCTGCGGGAACATGACGGGCGGGCTCGCCGGACGGTTCGTCCGGCCTTCGGGGAGGAATGGCGGTGCAGCGACTGCGCAACGCCGCGTTCGGCGTGGTCGCCGGCCTGCTCCCGGCGCTTGCAGCCTGTCCTTCGTTCGCTACGGAAAGCGCGGCGGTTCCTACGTCCGCCGTCGTGGCCCCGGCGCCGGAGGGCCGCGCCGCCTATGTGGCGCTGGTCCGCCGGGAGGCCGCGGCGCGCGGGCTGCCGCCGGAGGTGGCGGAGGCGGTCGCCCATGTGGAGAGCGGCTACGAGCCGAGCGCGGTCGGCGCCGTTGGCGAGATCGGGCTGATGCAGATCCGCCCCGAGACGGCGGCCATGCTCGGCCATGACGGCGGCGCGCTCGCCTTGTTCGACCCGGCCACCAACGCGCGCTACGCCGTGCGCTACCTCGCGGAGGCGTGGCGTCTTGCGAACGGCGACCTCTGCCGCGCCCTGATGAAGTACCGCGCCGGCCATCGCGCCGAACGGATGTCGGACCTGTCGGTGCAATACTGCCGGCGGGCGAAATCCTATCTCGCCACGCTCGGCTCTCCGCTCGCGGACGGCGCGGCTCCGGAGGTCGCGATTCGGTCGCTGCTGGGCGACGTGCGGCCGTCGAAAGCCGCCGGCGGGCGCAAGGGCCCCTATCTCGGCTGGCGGCCGGGCCGCCACACGCCGGCCGACAACGCGCGGTTCTGGGCCGCGCATGAGGCGCGGATCAAGGCGCTGTCGGCCCGCATCGACGCCCGCCGCAGACTGAGGGTCGCCCGCGGCGGGTGAGGCCGCCGCGGGCTCAGGCGAGCGTGGCCTCGAAGTTGATCGTGGCCTTCAGCACCTTGGACACCGGGCAGCCGTCCTTGGCCTTGGTCGCGATCTCCTTGAACGTCGCCTCGTCGATGCCGGGAACCTCGGCCGTCACCGCGAGATCGATGGTGGTGATCTGGAAGCCGCCACCCTGCTGCTCGATCGAGACGGCGGAGGTCGCCCTGATCTCGTCCGGCGGGAAGCCGGCCTCGCCCAGCATCAGCGACAGGGCCATGGAGAAGCACGAGGCGTGCGCAGCGCCGATCAGCTCCTCGGGATTGGTGCCCTTCTCGTCGCCGAAGCGCTTCTTGAAGGAGTAGTTCAGCCCCGAAAGCGCGCCGCTTTCGGTGGAGACCTTGCCGGCTCCCTCTTTGACCGATCCGTTCCAGACGGCGCTGCCCACGCGTTTCATGGCGAACTCCTCCTCTGTGTCCAGGGTCGCCGCCTGACGAGCGGCGCTTGGCCAAGGACCTAGGGCGGGTTCGCCGCTTTGCATCGGGGAGGCGGAAACCCCGCCGGCCGGCGTCTCCGGCTCAGAGGCCCGCAGGCCGCGCGGCGGGGCCGATCGGCGCCACGGGCGCGGCGTCGGTCGTCGCGCGGGCGCCGTCGATCCGCGCCTTCCGCCGCGCGGCGAGCGCGGCGTTGAACTCAGCCCCCAGGATGAACAGCGCGGCGCAGACGTTCAGGAACACGATCGCCGTCATGATTCCGGCGAGGCCGGCGTAGGTCGACGCGTAATTGGCGAAACGCGCGAGGTAGATCGAGAACGCCGTCGCGCCGGCGATCCAGAGCGCGACCGTGACGGCGACGCCCGGCAGAACGTCCCGCACCCTCCGCCGCCCGCCAGGCAGCCACAGATGCGTCGCGGTCAGCCCGGCCGCCACCACCAGGATGGTGATGGCGTAGCGCGCGACGTTGCTCGCGAACTCCAGCGAGACGAAGGGAGCCGTGTATTCCGGGAAGTAGGCGAGGGTGTAGTCGAAGGCGAGCTTCCACAGGATCGGCCACAGCACGATCAGCACCGCCACCGTGATCAGCCCGAACGCGCCGAGCATGACGAACCAGATGCTCTGCAGCCGCGACAGCCAGAACGGCTTGGAGGTCGGCGACTGGTAGGCGCGGCCGAGCGCGATCCGCAGCGACTCGACCGCCGAGGACGACACCCACAGCGTCAGCAGAACGCCGATCGTCAGCACGCCGCCGCGCGGGGTCGTCAGCACCTTCTGCACCTCGGTGGCGAGCGGCATGGCGACGCCCGACGGCCAGGTGTCGAAGATCAGGCGGACGACGTTCCCTGACGCTTCGCCCGCCCCGAGGAAGGCCGCAAGCGCCGTCACGAAAATCAGGAACGGAAAGATCGCGAGCAGGCCCGACAGCGCCACGTGGCTCGCGATCGCCCAGCCGTCGTCGCGCTCGAACCGTCGCAGCGCGTCCCAGACGAGCGGCGCGAAGCTTTTGAAGACATCCCTTGGTCGTGCCCGCATGTGGCGGAAACGTAGCGCAATCATGGGGCGGTGGGAGTCCCCCATTCGCCGCAGCGCAACATTCGATCGCGGCCCGTGATGGAGTCATCACGGATTATCGCTTGCCCCGAACTGCGTGACGGCCGACCACGTCGCCTCTGATCTTCGGAGACGCGCATGCTCGTTCGCCTGTCGCCGCCGCTGTTCGTGCTGATCTGGTCGACAGGCTGGATCGTCGCGAAGCTCGCGGCCCCGCACGCCGACCCGCTGACCTTCCTCGTGCTGCGTTATGTCGGCGCGATCGCGCTGCTGGCGCCGCTCGCCTTCGCGCTCGGCGCGGCCTGGCCACGCGGCCGCGCGGCATGGGGCGCGGCGATGCTGAACGGCGTTCTGCTCCATGGCGTCTATCTCGGCGGCGTGTGGTGGGCGGTGGCGCATGGCGTGCCGGCCGGCGTGTCCGCGCTGATCGCGGCGCTGCAGCCGCTGTTCACGGCCATCGCCGCCGGTCCGCTGCTTGGCGAGCGCCTGGACGCAAAGCGCTGGGCGGGCGTCGCGATCGGCTTCGCCGGCGTCGCCGCGGTGGTCGCGCCGAAGCTCGCGGCCCCCGGAGACGCCGCGGGGCTCGGCTGGCCGCTCGCGATCAACGTGGCCGCCATGGTCGCCGTCACCGCCGCGACGCTGCACCAGAAGCGCGCCCTCGCCGGCGCCGACCTGAGGACGCTGGCCCCGGTCCAGTATCTCGGCGCGCTGCTGGTCACCGCGCCCGCGGCGCTGCTGTTCGAGGACCTGCGGATCGACTGGACGATCGAGACGGTCGCGGCGCTGGCGTGGTCGGTGGTGGTGCTGTCGATCGCCGCCATCATGCTGATGCTGTTCATGATCAAGCGCGGCGAAGTTTCGCGGATGGCCGCGCTGATCTACCTGGTGCCGCCGACCGCGACGGCGCAGGCGTTTCTCATGTTTGGAGAAACGCTGTCGCCTGTTCAGCTTGGCGGCATGGCGCTGGCGGCCGTCGGGGTGGTTCTCGCCGCCGGCGCGCCGCGCGCCACGCCTGCGTCCGCCGAAGGGTGCATTGCGGCAATCGGCTCCGAAGGCGAGGATGGCGGCCACAACGAACGCCGGCCAGCCTGACGCGGCTGCCTGCTGGCCGCCCCTTTTCGGAGCCACTGCATGACCGCCGTCGCCAAGTCCGTCGCCGCCGAGTCCGAGACGCCGGCGGGCCGCCTCGCCGCCGTGCTCCCGGGCATCGACGCGCTTGTAAGGGAAGCGTCGGAGGCGGTCCGCGCGCGCGTCCTGAAGAACGGCAAGATCGACTCCGCGACCTTCGACCGCGAGCAGCGCGCGACCCACGGCCTCGCCTGGCTCGCCACCTACCGCATGGCGTTGCGCGAGCTTCACAGCTGGAGCGAGCGGCTCGCCCAGGAGGGCAAGTACGGCGCGATCGAAGAGGCGATCCTGCGCGTCGGCGCGGCCGAGTACGTCGCGCAGATCATCGGCGGCATTCCGATGAACCAGGGCGAGATCGTCCGGGCGGCCGACCTCTACCTCGCGCCCGGCCGCCCGGCCGAGCTGCTGGGCGACGCCGCCTCCGACCTGATCGCCGACGGCGGTTCGGCCGAGGCGCGCGCCGAACTCGCCGATCTCGTGCGCAAGGCGGACGGCCGCTACGGCTTCGGCGACCCGGCCCTCGACGAGACGCTGGTGCAGTTCCGCGACGAGATGCATCGTTTCGCGGAGGCCGAGGTCGCGCCTTACGCTCACGCCTGGCATCTCGCGAACAGCTATATCCCGCTCGAGACCATCCAGAAGATGTCCGAGCTCGGCGTGTTCGGCCTCACCATTCCGGAGGAGTATGGCGGGCTCGGCCTCGGCAAGGAGGCGATGTGCGTCGTCTCCGAGGAGCTTTCCCGCGCCTATATCGGCGTCGGCTCGCTCGGCACCCGGTCGGAGATCGCGGCCGAGCTGATCATGGGCGGCGGCACCGAGGAGCAGAAGGCGCATTTCCTGCCGAAGCTCGCCGACGGCTCCATTTTGCCGACCGCGGTGTTCACCGAGCCGAACACCGGCTCCGACCTCGCGAGCCTCAAGACGCGCGCGAGCCGCGACGGCGACGTCTACAAGGTCAACGGCGCGAAGACCTGGATCACCCATCCGGTCCGGGCCGACCTCATGACCCTGCTCGTGCGCACCGATCCGAACGAGCCGGGCCATCGCGGCCTCTCGATGCTGCTGGCGGAGAAGCCGCGCGGCACCGACGGCGACCCGTTCCCGGCACAGGGCATGTCCGGCGGCGAGATCGAGGTGCTCGGCTATCGCGGCATGAAGGAATACGAGATCGCCTTCGACGGCTTCGAGGTGCCGGCGGCGAACCTGCTCGGCGCGGTCGAGGGCGAAGGCTTCAAGCAGCTCATGAAGACCTTCGAGAGCGCGCGCATCCAGACCGCGGCCCGCGCGGTCGGCGTGGCGCAGTCGGCGCTGGACATCGGCCTGCGCTACGCCGAGGAGCGCGTGCAGTTCAAGCGGCCGATCGCGGACTTTCCGCGCGTCGCCGACAAGCTCGCCATGATGGCGGCCGAGGTGCAGATCGCGCGGCAGATCACCTATTTCGCCGCGCGCGAGAAGGACAAGGATCACCGCTGCGATCTCGAGGCCGGCATGGCCAAGCTGCTCGGCGCCCGCGTCGCCTGGGCCGCGGCCGACAACGCGCTGCAGATCCACGGCGGCAACGGCTTCGCGCTCGAGTACCAGATCTCCCGCGTGCTCTGCGACGCCCGCATCCTCAACATCTTCGAGGGCGCCGCGGAAATTCAGGCGCAGGTCATCGCCCGCCGCCTGCTGGAGCAGGCCGCCTGAGCCTTCGGTTCAGGAGCGATCCAGAGCCTTTTCACATGCTCTGTTTTCACATGCTCTGAAGGCGTGGACGGCGTCCGCGCCTTCTCTCCATGACGGCGCGCCCGTTGCGCAAGGGGGGCGAGCCGGCTAGATAGCGTCCAGCATCAGGAGTTGGGGCGACGCCCAACGCCAACCTGCCGTTCCGGGCAAGGTGGCGCTTCCCTGCGAGGGGAAGGATGCGGCCGAGACCGGCAACGAAACGGGATCACGCCGCAGGACCAGCGTCCCTCTCCTTCAGAAGGACGTTTGGCGATGCCGATCAAGATTCCCGACGATCTTCCCGCCTTCCGCACGCTTGAGGCCGAAGGCGTCGTGGTGATGCGCGAGACCGACGCGATCCGTCAGGACATTCGGCCGCTGCGCATCGGGCTGCTCAACCTGATGCCCGACAAGATCAGCGCCGAGACCCAGATCGCCCGGCTTATCGGCGCGACGCCCCTGCAGGTGGAGCTGACGCTCGTCCGTCTGTCGAGCCACGCGCCGCGCAACGCCGCCGCGGACCACATGTCGGCGTTCTACCGCGCCTTCGACGAGGTCGAGGACGAGCGCTTCGACGGCTTCATCGTCACCGGGGCGCCCGTGGAGCGCATGCCGTTCGCGGAGGTCCGCTACTGGGACGAGTTGCGCCGGATCTTCGACTGGACGCAGGGCCACGCGCATCGGACGCTCACGATCTGCTGGGGCGCGCAGGCCGCGCTGCACCATTTCCACGGCACGCCGAAGCACGAGCTGCCGGTCAAGGCCTCGGGCGTCTACCGGCAGCGCGTCGTCGCGCCGAACTCGCCGTACCTCAACGGCGTGTCGGACGACTTCGCCATCCCGGTTTCGCGCTGGACCGAGGTGCGGCGCGCCGATCTGGCCAAAGGGCTGACGGTGCTGGCCGAGAGCGACGAGACCGGGCTCTGCCTCGTCGAGGACGCGGACCGCGGGATGCTGCACGCGTTCAACCACGCCGAATACGACGCCGCGACGCTGGCGAGGGAGTATTTCCGCGACGCGGCGCTCGGCCCCACGCCTTTGCCCGCGAACTACTTTCCCGACGACGATCCCGCGCGCACGCCGCCGAACACGTGGCGCAGCCACGCGCACCTGCTGTTCGGCAACTGGGTCAACGCGATCTACCAGACCGCGCCCTACGACATCCGCGAGGTCGGCCGGCGCGCCGCCTGACCGCCTGCCGCCCAAGCGTTAACCGGACGTAACTTGCGAGGTCCGGCGGCCGGGTCTACGGCTCGAAGTCGCCACGGCGACGCCTCGTCGCCGGACCGCCCCAGCCGACCGCAAGGCCCCGCAGGGACGATGGGACGCCTGGATCGCATCCGGGCGTCGAGGCGGGCGTCACGACCCGGCCCCCCGGTCCGGCGCCGCCCGCGCACGGAGCGCATGGCCGATGTTTCGTTCCTTCTTCCCCAACCCCGTCCGACTGTTCTTTCTCTCGGCCTGGCTCTGGGGCGCCTTCGCGATCGCAGTCTGGTATCTCGGCGGTTCGGACTGGGGCAGGGCGCTCGGTCTCGCCTACCCGGCGCCGGACGCCCTGCCTGTGACCGGGCCCGAGACGTTCGTCTCCGGACCGTTCCTATGGTTCTATCTCTACTACGCTGCGACCGTCGCGATCTTCGCCGGCGCCTGGATGACGCTGAGGCCGCATCCCTGGCAGCACTGGTCGATCCTCGGCACCGCGCTGGTGATCTTCGTCACCTACTTCCAGGTTCAGGTCAGCGTGGCGATCAACGTCTGGCGCGGGCCGTTCTTCGACGTGATCCAGGCCGCGCTCGCAAAATCCCGCCCGGTCGACATCGGCGAGATCTATGGCGGCGTGCTGGAGTTCCTCGGCATCGCGATGGTGGCTGTCGTCGTCTACGTGCTGTTCCGGTTCTTCGCCAGCCACTACGTCTTCCGGTGGCGGACGGCGATGAACGACTTCTACATGGCGCACTGGTCGACGCTGCGCGGGGTCGAAGGCGCGGCCCAGCGCGTGCAGGAGGACACCATGCGGTTCTCCAGCCAGATGGAGACGCTCGGGGTCAGCCTCATCGAGGCGGTGATGACGCTGATCGCGTTCCTGCCGGTGCTACTCGCGCTGTCGTCCCATGTGTCGGAGCTGCCGATCGTCGGGGCGATCCCGCATCCGCTGGTCGCCTTCGCGATCTGCTGGGCGGCCTTCGGCACCGGGCTGCTCGCGCTCGTCGGCGTCAAGCTGCCCGGCCTCGAGTTCCGCAACCAGCGCGTGGAGGCGGCGCTGCGCAAGGAGCTGGTCTATGGCGAGGACCACGCCGACCGGGCGCAGCCGCCGACGGTCTCTAGCCTGTTCGGCAACGTGCGGAAAAACTACTTCAACCTCTACTTCCACTACATGTACTTCAACATCGCGCGCAGCCTTTACCTGCAGGTGGACAACGTCATCCTCTACCTTGCGCTGGCGCCAAGCCTTGTCGCGGGCCGGCTGACGCTCGGCCTGTTCGAGCAGATTTCCGGCGCCTTCGGCGAGGTCAGCTCGTCGTTCCAGTATCTCGTGAACTCGTGGCCGCAGATCGTCGAGCTGCTGTCGATCTACAAGCGGCTTCGCGGTTTCGAAGCCGTGATCTATGGCGCGCCGCCGCCCGCGCAGGACCTCGAGGCGCCCGAGGCGGAGGTCGACGCCATAGGCGTGAGGGCATGAGTTTCGAGCCCGCCGCCATATCACGGACGGCGGGTTTCACCGGCGCAGATCATCCAGGCCGTGGATCGGCGGCTGCAACGGCAGCCAGTGCGGGATGCGGCCAAGCGCGAGCCAGTAAGGCCGCCACAGCGCGCGCCATCGCGCCGGCGCGATGACGGGGCAGTTCCAGTTGACCGGAGGCGGGACGAGCGCGTGGTCCGCCTGCGAGGCGAGCCATCGCTCCGCGGCGATCCATATCTCGGGCGCGACCTCGGTGTTGCCCGGGCCCTTGATCTCGACCAGGCTGACGGTCGGGCGGCGATAGGGACGACCCACGCTCAGCGTCGCCACCCGGACACCGCCGCGACGGAGGCTCCAAAGCTCCTCGCTTCCGCGCCGTACGTCGGGGCCGTAGCCGCGCAGGCAGTTTCGCATCGCCGCCGCTTCCTCGGAGATATCCTGCGCGGTCACGAGCGGCGTCAGCTCCAGGTCGAGGATGCGGCCGCCGTCAAGCCGAGGCGCCAAGACGCCGTCCGCGAGATGGAGGTGGAGATCGATCGAGCTGCGCCATGCGATGGCCTGTTCGAGCGCGGCCTTCGCCTGCGCGCGCGGCGTCCAGCGGGACTCGACAAGCCCGCCCGCCTCCGTGTCGGCGCGGCTGGAGAAGAAGGCATGAAGAGCGAGCAGGCGAACGGGCGCGGCGTCGTGTTTCGCCGTCAACGCCTGCGACTTGCGGGCCACCCAGACCGTGAACGTGTCGTCGCCGCAGCGTGCCGCCTCTGCGATGAGCCGGAGCCAGCGGTCTGCCCGCCAGGGCGACGCCGGCAGGGCGTTGGCGATCCGCCGGCGAAACGCGGGGCTGTCGGGCAGACCGCTGACGTCGGCCGCAGCGAAAGCTTCCGGCGGCAGGCGGCGCGCCCACATCGGCGCTCCGACTGAGGCGGCGACGAACCGCAGCGACGCGCCCCGCTCGACGAGCGCGATCGCCGATTCGGCGTCGAACCGGCGGCCGGGCGCGGCGAGCAGCGCGAGCAGGCCGGGGTAGCTCAAGGCGAGATCCGCCAGCCGCGGCGAACGCCGGGCGAGCCTGCGTACGGAGGCGCCACGCGCGCCGGGGAAGCGCGCCAACGCGCGATCCGTCGGCGACGGCGCGGCAGGACGGGGCGCGCGCCGGGCGATGGCGCGCGAAAGCAGGGCGAACATTGCGGAACATCCTGACGCGCCGGAGCGTGGCTTCGGCTGCGGTCGACCGACGATGGGACGAAAGGCTGCCGGCGGGGTCGCCGACGGTCTGGGCCTCAGAGGCCCTTGAGCCTCAGGGGCAGGCGATGATCAAAACGCATCTGCTCGCCTCCCTATGCGGCGTGGATGTCAGGACGTGGCCTCTTAGAGAATTTCGCGCCGCGTTTCAACGGCGATGCTCCCCCGCGACCTCCGTCGGCCTCGCGCGGCGGCCGGATGCGCGCTATGTCCTCGACATGATCGACAGCGCTCGCCCCGCTGGGACGGGGCCGGGCAGGACCTCGCTCCCTTCGCTCCTGATCCTCGCGGCGGCGCTCGCGCTGAGCCTTGCCGCCTCCCTGCTGGGCTCCGCCGCCACGACACCGAACCTGCCGTGGTACGCCGGGCTGGCGAAGCCGCCGTTCAACCCGCCGAACGCGGCCTTTCCGATCGCCTGGACGATCCTCTACGCGCTGATGGCGGTCGCGCTCTGGCGCGTCGCGACCGCCGCCGCCGGACCGGATCGGCGCCGCGCGCTGGTCGCCTACGGCGCGCAATACGTTCTCAACGTGGCGTGGTCCTTCGCTTTCTTCGCGGCGCAAAGCCCGGCGCTCGGCCTCGCGGTCATCGGCGCGCTGCTGCTGGCGATCGCCTGGACGATCGCGCGCTTCCGCCGCGTCGACCGGCTCGCGGCGGCGCTGCTGTGGCCCTATCTCGCCTGGGTCGGCTTCGCGGCTGCGTTGAACGCCGCGATTCTCGCCCTCAACTCGTGACGGGAAACCCGATGTCCGACTTTCTGTCCGTTTACGCGGTGCCGCTCGCCATCGGCGCGGTGGCGGTCGCGTTGATCCTCGGCCTCGTCAACATGGCGCGCGGCGGCAGCGCCAACCGCTCCCAGCAGCTGATGCGCTGGCGCGTGGGCCTGCAGTTCGTGGCGATCGTCGTCATCATGATCACCGTCTGGGTTATGGGGTCGTGAAGCCGTGGTGAAGCTGAACAAGATCTACACCCGCACCGGCGACGACGGCACCACGGGGCTCGCGTCCGGCGGGCGCCGCCCCAAGCACGACCTGCGCGTCGAAGCCTACGGAGCCGTCGACGAAACCAACGCCGTGATCGGCCTCGCCCGCCTTCACGCCGCGCCGGAGCTCGACGCGGTTCTGTCGCGCATCCAGAACGAGCTGTTCGATCTCGGGGCCGACCTCGCCACGCCGGACACGGGCGAAGACCTCGGCTACGAGCCGCTGCGGATCGTCCAGAGCCAGGTCGAGCGGCTGGAGACCGACATAGACGCAGCCAACGCCGCGCTCGCGCCGCTGAAATCCTTCGTGCTGCCGGCCGGCGCGCCGCTCTCCGCCCACCTTCATCTCGCGCGCACCGTCGCCCGGCGTGCGGAGCGCCTGATGACGGCGCTGGCGGAACGCGAGGTTGTGTCCAGGCCGGCGCTCGCCTACGTCAACCGGCTGTCGGACTATCTGTTCGTCGCGGCGCGTGTGGCGAATCTCGCACAGGGCGACGTGCTCTGGGCGCCCGGAAAGACACGCTGACGGCGCAATCGGCCGACCGTGGGACCGCCCGCGCTTGCGGGGAGCGACCCCTCGTCCATACTTCCACGCTGCGGACGGCGCGGCGGCGTCCGCGCTCCAGCCACGGTCGAGACGCTCATGTTCGTCCCCATCATGGACGACGCCCCGGTCCGAAGCATTCGGCACGCCTATGTCAATGACGGCTTCATCATCGTCTCGACGCTGATTTACGTCGTGTTCCAGTCCGGCCTGGTGATCGACGCCAACCAGCAGGCGGTGCTGTCCTTCGGGCTTATTCCGAGCGTGCTGTTCGGCGACGCGGTGCTGCCGGCCGGCTTCGAGATCGCGCCGGCCTGGACGACCCTCGGGTCGTCGTTGTTCCTGCATGGCGGCTGGCTGCATCTGATCGGAAACCTGTTGTTCCTCTGGGTGTTCGGCGACAACGTCGAGGACGATCTCGGCCATGTCCGCTACGCGCTGTTCATGCTGCTGTGCGGCGTCGGGGGTGGGATCGCGCACGCCGTGACCGCGGCCAATGTCGACGCTCCGCTGGTGGGGGCCTCAGGCGTCGTGGCCGGCGTGGTCGCGGCCTATGTCATGCTGCATCCGCAGGTGAAGGTCTGGGTGCTGGTGTTCTACCGGCTGCCGCTGCGGCTGCGCGCGTTCTGGATCATCGGCGCCTGGGCGGTGTTCCAGGCCGGCAACGCCCTGCTGTCCGGAAGCGAACAGGTCGCCTGGTGGGCGCATGTGGGCGGCTTTCTGACCGGCGCCGTGCTCGTCGTCGCGCTGAAGCGGCCGGAAGTGCCGCTGTTCGACCGCGATCTCGTCGCTCGGGTCGAGGCGCGGTCCGCGCCTTCGGAAGGTCCGATCTGACGGGCCGGCGCTTGTCCCTGGCCCGTCATAAAAACGTGTTGGCGGAAAGGGCCGTTCGTTCGGCCGATCAGGCCACCTTCGCCGGCCGGAACGGCACCACGACGGCGTTCAGGGCCGCGGCGCCGGGAGCGTCGTCGTCCCGAAAGCCTTCGAGGTGACCGGATTCCACGACGGCGTCGATCGCCCGGCGCAGGTCGGCCGGCGTGCTGACCTCCTCGCCCAGATCGGCGGCGATCGTCGCCGCGGCGCCGATCAGCGCCGCAAAAACCACACGCGGATCTTCGCCGCAGCGCTGGAGCGTGCGGGCGAGGCGAAGCACGACTGCATTCACATCATCGTTCGACATCGCAAAGACTCATGAACAGTGGCTGGTCGGCGGTCGACCGAGCCCTTCGGTCGCTTTCGAAAATCATCGGAGGCTTTGAAAAAGCCTGCGAATCAGGACCTTGAAGCAAGCTTGCCGGCCAGACCGCGCCGAAATGAGACGCGATTGCGGCGAAGTTGAGCCAAAGAATTCGAACAGATCACAGCGTCGCGATGCTCGGCGGATCCGCCGCCGCCTGCAGTCGCGCCGCAGCAAGCCGGGCGAACCGGATCGTCACGGCCTTGCGCCGCGCCCCGCTCAGACTGTGGACCGGCGCCTCGCGCAACACCGCGGCGCCGTAGCCGTCCGCCGCGATCAGCCCGACGTCCGCCGGGATCATCTCCTGCGGAAAACCGCGGTCGACCGCAAAATAAAGCCGGTCGCAAAAGGCGCGGTACTCCGGCCATTTGCGGTCGGTGCGAAAGTCCTGCGGGCCCGACTTGATCTCCACGATCACGATCTCGCCCGCACGGCCGACCGCCATCACGTCCGCTCTCCGACCCGACCGCAGCGGCGTCTCCAGCAGACAGCCGTAACCGGCGTCCCGGAGATGCCGGCAGACGCCCCGGGCGATCGTCGCCGCAACGCCGGAAAGCGAGATCCGGATCGCTGGCGCGATGTCGTCAAAACCCGCATCCGAGTCGGGGAGGGAGTGCATGTTCTCCATACGTTCTATAGTGGCACGACGCGGCGGCATTGCAAGAACCTTTTCGGCGCGGGGCGGGGGCCTGGGAGGACGCGCGGCGTGAGGCGAGATGACGCGGGCGCCGAAAGCGCTAGTATGCGCTGGCCACACGCGCCGGAGCCCGCCCCCCATGTCCAACGACCGCCGGACGTCGATCCTCGCCGAACTCGAGCGCAAGGCGCTCTGGCTCGCCACATGGACGATCCACAACGCGAACCATCTGCGTCCCTCGGACGGGCTGAAGGTCGGCGGCCACCAGGCATCCTCGGCGTCGCTCGCGACCATCATGACGGCGCTCTACTTCGCGGCGTTGCGGCCCGAGGATCGGGTGGCGGTGAAACCGCATGCGAGCCCGGTGTTCCACGCGATCCAATACCTGTTCGGGAACCAGACCCGCGAGAAGCTGGAGGCGTTCCGCGCCTTCGGCGGCGCGCAGTCCTATCCCTCGCGGACCAAGGACGTGGACGACGTCGACCTCTCCACCGGCTCCGTTGGCCTCGGCGCGGCGGCCACCGTCTTCGCCTCGCTCACCCAGGACTACCTGCGCGCCAAAGGCCTCGGGACGGAGCGGCCGGAAGGCCGGATGATCGCGCTCGTCGGCGACGCGGAGCTGGACGAAGGCAACGTGTTTGAGTGCCTGCTGGAGGGCTGGAAGCACGGCCTGCGGAACTGCTGGTGGATCATCGACTACAACCGGCAGAGCCTCGACGCCGTCGTGCGCGAGGGGCTCTACGAGCGCATCTCGGCGCTGTTCGCGGGTCTCGGCTGGGACGTCGTCGTGCTGAAGTACGGCCGGCTGCTCGAGGACGCTTTCCGGGAGCCGGGCGGCGAAAGGCTGCGGGACTGGATCGACCGCTGCCCGAACCAGCTGTTCTCGGCGCTGTCGTTTCAGGGCGGTGCCGCCTGGCGCAAGCGCCTGCTCGACGAGATCGGCGATCAGGGCGCGGTCACGAAGCTGATCGAGCGCCGCTCGGACGACGAACTCGCCGCGCTGATGACGAACCTCGCCGGCCACGACCTGCCGACGCTCCTGGACGCCTTCGAGCGGATCGACCACGACCGCCCGGTCTGCTTCCTCGCATACACGATCAAGGGCCACGGCCTGCCGCTCGCGGGCCACAAGGACAACCATGCCGGGCTGATGACGCCGGCGCAGATGGAGGCTTTCCGTCGCGCGTCGAACGTCCGCGAGGGCCACGAGTGGGACCGCTTCGAAGGGCTTTCGACTCCGCCGGAGGAGCTGGAGGCCTTCCTGAAGGCGGTTCCCTTCGTGGCGAGGGGCCGCCGTCGCTACGCTGGCGCGAAGCTGCCGGCGCCCGAACGGCTCGAAGCCGACATTCCGGCCGAGACCTCGACCCAGGCCGCCTTCGGCCGTCTGCTCGACGGTCTGGCGAAGGGCCAGACGGCGCTCGCCGACCGCATCGTCACCACCTCGCCCGACGTCACCGTATCCACCAATCTCGGGCCGTGGGTGAACCGGCGGGGCCTTTTCGCGCGCGAGAGCATAAAGGATCTGTTCCGCGAGGAGCGGATCGCCTCGGCGCAGAAATGGGAGTTCGGGCCGAAGGGGCAGCATCTCGAGCTCGGCATCGCCGAGATGAACCTGTTCCTCGCGCTCGGCGCGATGGGGCTGTCGCATTCGCTGTTCGGCGAGCGGCTGATCCCGGTGGGCACGCTCTACGACCCCTTCATCGCCCGCGGCCTCGATGCGCTGATCTACGCCTGCTACCAGGACGCCCGCTTCATCCTGGCGGCGACGCCTTCCGGCGTGACGCTGGCGCCGGAGGGCGGCGCCCACCAATCGATCGCGACGCCGCTGATCGGCCTCGCGCAGGACGGGCTGGCGAGCTTCGAGCCGGCCTACGCCGACGAACTCGCCGCGATCCTCGCCTTCGCCTTCGACTACGTGCAGCGCGACGGCAAGTCCGGCGTCGCGGACTGGGAGCGCGAGGAGACCGGCGGCTCGGTGTACCTCCGGCTCTCCACCCGCATGCTTGAGCAGCCGCAGCGCGCGATGACGCCGGAGCTCGCGGGCGAGATCGTCGACGGCGCCTACTGGTGGCGCGAGCCGGGGCCGAACTGCGAGGTGGTGATCGCCTATCAGGGCGCGGTCGCGAAGGAGGCGATCGAGGCCGTGGGGCTGATCGCCGGCGACCGCCGCGACGTCGGCCTGCTCGCCGTCACCTCCGCCGACCGGCTGATGGCGGGCTGGACCGCGGCGCACCGGGCCCGGGAACGCGGCGTCGCCCACGCCTCGTCGCTGGTCGAGCGGCTGCTGGGGCGGCTGCCCCGGCACTGCGCGATCGTGACCGTGATCGACGGCCATCCGGCGACGCTCGGCTGGCTTGGCTCGGTCTGCGGCCATCGCGTCCGCGCGCTCGGCGTCGAGCATTTCGGCCAGACCGGCACGATCGCCGACCTCTACCGGCATTTCGGCATCGACGCCCAGGGCGTCGTGCGCGCCGCCGAGGGACTCGCGCCCGGCCGGCCGATCCGCCATCTCACGGCGCTGGGGTGACTCGAGCGCGGGCCGCGCGGCCCGCGTAAAGCCTCAGCCGGCGATCGACCAGGGCAGGGGCTCTTCGCCGCGGAACACGACGACCTCGTCGTCCTCCACCGGCACCGCCGCGAGCGCCCGACCGGGCCGGCGCACCAGCGTGATCGTCCCGGCGTTCGGCGCGAGCCCATGGAACGCGGCGCCGTTGAGCGAGGCGAAGGCCTCGAACCGGTCGAGCGCGTTCTCCTCGTCGAACACCTGGGCGTAGGTCTGCAGCGCGGTCGCGCCCACGAAGACGCCGGCGCAGCCGCAGGCGGCCTCCTTGGCGTTTCGGAGGTGCGGCGCGGTGTCGGTGCCGATGAAGAAGCAGGCGTCGCCGGAGGTCACCGCCGCGCGCAGCGCCAGCCGATGCCGTTCGCGCTTGGCGACCGGAAGACAATAGTAGTGCGGCCGCAAGCCCCCCTGGAACAGCGAGGTGCGGTTCAGCACGAGGTGATGCGGGGTGACGGTGCCGGCGACGCGCGGCGCGTGGGCGCGGACGATTTCGACCGTCTCGGCGGTGGTGACGTGCTCGATCGTGACCTTGAGCCCCTCATGCCGCTTCAGCAGCGGCAGCAGGCTCTGCTCCATGAACACGGCCTCGCGGTCGAAGATGTCGACGCTCGGGTCGGTGCTTTCGCCGTGGATCAGCACCGGCATGCCGATGCGCTCCATCCGCTCCAGCACCGGCGCCAGCGCGACGAGGTCGCGGACGCCGCCATGGGAGTTCGTGGTGGCGCCGGCGGGATAGAGCTTGGCCGCGACCCAGACCTTTTCGGCGAAGCCTTTCTCGATCTCGTCGGGGTCGGTCGCGTCGGTGAGGTAGCAGGTCATCAGCGGCGTGAAGCCGGCGCCGGTCGGCATGGCGGCGAGGATGCGCTCGCGATAGGCCGCGGCCGCGGCGACCGTCGTCACCGGCGGCACGAGGTTCGGCATGATGATCCCGCGCGCGAATTGCGCCGCGGTGAAGGGCGCGACCGCCCTCAGCATGGCGCCGTCGCGCAGGTGGATGTGCCAGTCGTCAGGCCTGCGGATGGTGACCGCGGGGACGTCCTTCGGCGCGGCGTCGTCGAACAGCTCGGTCATGCCCATCGCGCGACCTCCCGTCAGTTCGCGAAGCGGAAGTGCAGCACGTCGCCGTCGGCCACGACGTAGTCCTTGCCTTCGAGCCGCATCTTGCCGGCGTCCTTCGCGCCCGCCTCTCCCTTCAGCGCGACGTAGTCGTCATAGGCGATGGTCTCGGAGCGTATGAAGCCCTTCTCGAAATCCGAATGGATCACGCCCGCGGCCTGGGGCGCCTTGGTGCCGCGCTCGATCGTCCAGGCGCGGGTCTCCTTCGGGCCGACCGTGAAATAGGTGACGAGTCCGAGCAACTGGTAGCCGGCGTTGATCAGACGGTCGAGCCCGGCCTCATGCAGGCCGAGCGCGTCGAGATACTCGGCGCGCTCCTCTTCGGCGAGCACGGCGATCTCGCTCTCGATCCGCGCGGAGATGACGACGGAGACCGCGCCTTCCGCCTTCGCCCGCTCCTCGACCTTAGCCGAGTAGGCGTTGCCGTCGACCGCCGAGCCCTCGTCCACGTTCGCCACGTAGAGCACGGGCTTCGAGGTCAGCAGGTTCAGCGCGTCGAAGGCCGGCCGCTCGTCCTCGGAGATCTTGGCGAGGCGCGCCGGCTTGCCGTCGCGCAGCAGCGGCAGCACGCGGTTGACGAGCTCGAGCTGCTCCTTCGCCTCCTTGTCGTTTCCGCGCGCGCGCTTCTCGAGCCCGACCACCCGCTTCTCGAGGCTTTCGAGGTCGGCGATCATCAGCTCGGTCTCGACCGTGTCCGCGTCCGAGAGCGGATCGATCCGGCCCTCCACATGGGTGATGTCGTCGTCCTCGAAGCAGCGCAGCACATAGGCGATGGCGTCGACCTCGCGGATATGGGCGAGGAACTGGTTGCCGAGGCCCTCGCCCTTGGAGGCGCCGCGCACCAGCCCTGCGATGTCCACGAAGGTCAGCCGCGTCGGAATGATCTCCTTCGAGCCCGCGATCGCGGCCAGCGCGTCGAGCCGCGGATCGGGCACCGCGACCTCGCCCACGTTGGGCTCGATGGTGCAGAACGGGTAATTTGCGGCCTGGGCGGCGGCGGTCTGCGTCAGCGCGTTGAAGAGGGTCGACTTGCCGACGTTCGGCAGGCCGACGATGCCGCATTTGAAGCCCATGGGATCGGATCGCTCGTCGGTTCGTGATGTGGCCGGCTGTCTAGCACGCCGGAGGAGCTAGCCGCGAGCCCCGCCGACCTTCGCGACCTCGCCGAAGCCAGCGGCCTCCATGCGCAGGTGCACCTTGTTCTGGAAGCTCGCGTCCTCACCCTTCGCCAGCAGCTCGGCCGCGTCGGCGACGGCTTCGGTCAGCGCGTCGACCCAGGGCGTCTCGGACTTGGCGAAGTCGTTCAGCACGTAAGAATGCACCAGCGCCTTGTCGCCGGGATGGCCGATGCCGAGGCGCGCGCGTCGGTAGTCGTTGCCCATATGGGCGGTGATGGACCGAAGGCCGTTGTGGCCGGCGTTCCCGCCGCCGGTCTTCACCCGCAGCTTGCCCGGCGCGAGGTCGAGCTCGTCGTGCAGCGCCACGATGTCGGAGACGGGGATCTTGAAGAACCGCGCGGCTTCGGCGACCGAGCGGCCGCTCTCGTTCATATAGGTGCGCGGCTTCAGCAGCAGCGCCTTGACGCCGCCGATCGCGCCTTCCGCGGCGTCGCCCTGGAAACGCGCCCGCCACGGGCCGAAGCCGTGGCGGGACGCGATCCGGTCGACGGCCATGAAGCCGATATTGTGCCGGTTCTTCTCGTATTTCGGCCCCGGATTGCCGAGGCCGACCAGGAGCAGCATGGTCCGGTCGCTCCCGCTCGTCCGAGATCAGTCCTCGGACTTCGTCTCGTCCGCGGCGGCCTCGCCCTCGGCGTCCGGCGTCTCGCCGGCGTCCTCGGCGGCCTTCTCGGCCTCGATCTCGGCCTGCTCCTCAGCCTGCTCCTCGGCGACGACGGTCGGCGCGGCGATGGTCGCGATCGTCAGCTCGTCGAGGTTTTCGGCCGAGAACTCGACGCCCTTCGGCAGCTTCACCGCGCTGGCGTGCACGATGTCGCCGATCTCAAGGCCCTTGAGGTCGATCTCGATCGCGGACGGGATGTCGTCGACGCCCGCCTTCACGTGCACGGTGTGCAGCACGACGTTGAGCACGCCGCCGCGCTTCAGGCCGGGGGCCTCGTCCTCGTTGAGGAAGTGCACCGGAACCTCGACGTCGACCACCGAGGAGGCGGTGACGCGGAAGAAGTCCACATGCAGCAGGGTGTCGGACACCACGTCGCGCTGGTAGTCGCGCGGGATCGCGCGCTCTCTGCCCTTGCCGGTGTCGATCTCGAACACCGTGGTCTTGAAGCCGCCGGCGTGCAGCAGCTTGAACAGTTCGTGCCCGTTGAGCGAAATGCTCACGGGCGCCTTCTTGTCGCCGTAGATCACGGCGGGAATCTTGCCTTCACGGCGAAGCGCGCGGGCGGCCCCCTTACCGGCCTTCTCGCGCAACTCGGCCTTCAGCGGCTTGGTCGCGGACATCTCGGATTCTCCAAATGAAACGGCCGCCCGATACGGACGGCCTTCCGCGGCGAACCCCTCCAGGGGTGTGGGACGCCGCGCGCCCAGGCGACTAGCAGAAACCGCCGCCAAGAGCAATCCGAGGCCGCAATCCGAGAGCCCGCGATCCGAGGGCTGTCGTTCCGGCCGCCGCCGGCGACCCGCGCGTTCACGCGTCGTCGTCATCGGAGCGCGGCGCGCGCGCCAGCGCCTGCCGGAACGCCGCCAACCTCTCCTCCAGCTCCGGGGTCCGGTCCGCGAGGCAGGCCCCGCCGCGCACGCCGACGCAGGTCCTGGCCCGCCGGCACGGCTTCAGCCCGCAGCCCCGCCACAGGCCCAGCGCGTCCGACAGGTTTTGGCGCAACCCCCGCGCCTCGCGCCCGCCCGGAAGCCGCCGCCGCGGCTGCGGCCCGGCCGGGACCTGCGGCGCCGGTGCGGGCGGGGACTCCGCCGCGATCGCCGCCGCGAATTCCGGCCCCATGCCGTTCGCCTCCGCGATCGCGACGGCCTCGTCCGCGGGCGCTGGCGCCGGCACGACGCGCTTAGGGCCCCGGGCGAGGCCGAACGGCGCCGGCCGGAAGTGGGGTATGGGGCCAACCTCGTAAGCCATCGACTTGAGCCCTCCTGCGGGCCGCGCGGACAGGGGTAAGCGCGTGATGGGGCATGACGGCGTGTTTCACCGTTCAAACAGTCGCGCCTCAGCGCGCCGGCGGACCATCTCCGCGGCGTCGCAAGGCGTTTTTTCTCGGAACGCGTGAACGCGGACATCTCAGGAGACAGGGGCGCCGGGCCACCGTTCATCCGTAGTCTTCGGAAAACCGGTCGCCCGGCGCCCCCGCACGGCGTTTTCGCGACGGTCGCATGCCTGCTCTCCGGCGGCGAACGCGGGGAACTCCGAAAAGCTCCGAAGCGTCCGTCCGCCTTAAGGCGCCTCTGTCTAGGCGCGGCCCCGTCATAATGCAGGGCGGGCGGCTTTTCGCGAGGTTCGGACAAGACCGGGGCGAACCCCGGCGTCCGACAACCTGCGCTGCGACCGACGTCCCGGGACGCGGGCCGCCGGAAAGGCCCACGGCGCAGGCGCCGCCCTCCCCCCACGCGGACGACCGGTTCCGGCCACGCCTCCTGATGGGAGAAGGTGAGGGAAGCGTGACGGGATTTTAGGCGCGTGTCAAGAAAAAAATCCTATAGACCAGTACGCAGGGCTTGATATGGGCCGAGTCATTTCGGAGCCCCGCTGACGACGCATTAGTTATCGTCAGCCTTTCCTTGGACCAGATTCAGATAGGGTCGATAAATAAAGGGGACCCAATAAGAAGGTGCACTGCGGGAGCCTCTCTCTTCGAAGAAGCCTATATCTTTAAGACGGGAGGCAATAGTTCTTGCTTGTGTTACATCAACATTCCAGAGCTTTGAAAGCGACAACACTGTATGTTCAGTTTTTTCTGTTTTAAGGGCTTCAATGTATTTTTTAAGATCAGGGTATTCAGAATACAAGACTTTCACTATTCGGTATTCCGATAATTCGGGTAACGCTTGCTTGAAGGTGGCACGGTCAAACAGCCAAGTTCCATCTGGCTCGCTTTCTCCGCGCTCCAGGATTTGCGCTTGTTTTTCAACAAGGTTGTTCAAGAAAAATATGATCTCTCTAGGAGCGTTCTGGCCAGTGCCATCTGCCGTACGCTTAATAAGCCAGTCAAATGTGCTGGACTGTTTTTCCCCGACCTCGACTTGGTCCGGGAACATCTTTAAAAACAAATCTTGCTGTAGGTCTGAAGAACCAAGGATCTTATCCTTGTCTATGTCGTAAAATTTGATAACGGAATCGTTCCCCAGCACCCGACGAATGATTAGATTCTTAAGACTATTTTTATCCCATTTTATTCGGAGGTCTCGAGAAAGATGAGTTGCTTCGCGAAAGCCTGAGTCAGAAATTCGCTCCCATATGTCGGTACGCAGGAATATCTTAAGTATCAGGTTATTGCAGCTCCTAAGATCTCTATAGGCGCGAAAAAGTGCCCGAAGCGCATTTCGCTCAAGGTCGGAGGCCTCGTCAAATGCAACATCTAATCGATCTAATAATATCCAAATTTTATGATCAGCCTCCTGTAGTACAGACTCGGCCATGTTAAAAAGCTCACTGGCTGATACTTTCCCGCTTTTGGCATCTTCTTCGCCGAGCTCCTCGAATATTATTCGTCCAGAAAACCCTGTTATCGTCCCTGTTGCTTCGCCGACGCTTACCGATCCTTCGAATGCGGATGGGTTCCCCATCTTTTTTATGTACGACTGAACAAATTTTAATATCGATCCAAGTGTCGAGGTCTCGCTTAGGAGCAAATTACTCTCTTGCATTATGCTTATGAATTTTTTTGCAATCTTTGAATTAAAATCATTTTGGTTGACCGCGCGTGCAATCAAAGTCAAAAAGTACAGCTTCCAAATATTCGTAAACTCACGCTCTGAGGCTGGTGGGTCGAGAGCGATTGCCTTGAATGCTGGGTCTCCTCGAACATTTTCGGCGGGCACAAGTATGATCTTGTTCTTAGTGAGATATTCCTTGTTGTCTTGAACAAGTAGATATAATGCACTCTTCCCCGAGCCCTTCGGGCCGTATATGATGTCAATTTCGTTTCTTAGAATTTTTCTCCATGTATTTGTTTCGACGAAATAGGATCGAAGGACATCTCGTTCCTCCTCAGCTATCTGGTTTCCAAAGCTTATATCTTGTAAAACTTCAAGTTTATTCATATTCTTGCGTCTCTGTGTTGTTGTTTTGTGGTCGCTAAGGGTGGAGAACGCTTTGTTCCAAAAGGTGGTTTATGCGGGATGCGGCCCAGGCGCATGAATCAAGAAGCGGCATTATGTAATCAATCGTCTTTATCCGAAAGATGCGCCCGCCTTAAGCTGTAACCGAACATGCTGGACGAAGCGCGGGGAGCAGGAGGCTCAGTTGGGGGACGTCGCATTCCGTCAAGCGCAGGCGAGATTGCGAATCCTAGAAAGCTTAAGGGAGGCATGCGGTACTGTCTTCCAGAGTTTTGGCTGTCGCCCGTGCAGCCTGCATCGTCATGCCCGGTAGGAGCCGGGCATGACGATGGTGGCCGTGTAAGGCGCGCTGGCGCCGTCCCGACCGTCAAAGAGGGTGCGCCGCGTGGCAGTCCGCCCTACGCGTCTAACAATCCACGCCGCTGTCGCAGGATAGTACGGCCGCGGGCGGCCCGGATCACGCGCTGGTCAGCCGCCAGGCCGCGGCGGCGGCGATCGCGGCGGGGACGGCGAACACGACCAGCAGGATCGGGAGCTCCTGCGTGACCGTGTAGCCGGCTTTCGTCACGCCGACCCACATGTTGACGAGCGAAATCACCAGCCAGACGGGGATGAAGACCTTCAGGGCGGCGCCCACGCCGGCGACGTCGCCGCCCCAGAGCTTTCCGAACAGCGCGAAGGTCGAGAGCGTCAGGCAGCCGCCGACGATGACGAGCAGCATGTGCATGGATGGCGCGCCTCCCTTCAAAAATCCGTCCGGAAACTATGCGCCGCCGCCGCGCCGCCGTCATGCCCGGTCGTCATGCCGGCTCCTGCGGGCGTCCACGACCTGGACCGAGGGGCGCTAGGGCCCAGGGCCGTCGTGGACGCCCGGCTTCGGCGGGCCTGACCGCCCCGTTCCGGATGGTCCCGGCCGGCTGACGGGAGCCGGCCGGCCGCGCCTCATTTGGTGGTGTAGCCGCCGTTGACCAGGATGGTCTGCCCGGTCATCCACCAGCCGTCCGAGACCAGGAAGCGGATGTAGGGGACGATGTCCTCGATGTCGGTGAGGCCGGTCTTCGAGAACCTCGACAGCGCGGCCGCCGTCTTGTGGTAGGCGACGGCGTCCTCGCCCTCGGCGGGGTAGAAGAACGGGGTGTCCATCGGGCCGGGGCCGATCGCGGTCACCGAGACGCCGCGCTCGCCGAACTCCTTCGAAGCGGCGCGCGTAAAATGCTCCACCGGCGCCTTGGTGCCGGCGTAGGCGGCGTAGAACGGCGTGTAGGCGCCGAGCAGCGACGTCACCAGCGTGCAGATCTTGCCGTTGTCGTTGACGTGCTTTCCGGCCTCCTTGAGGAAGAAGAACGCCGCCTTCGCGTTGACGGCGGTCATCTCGTCATATTCGGCCTCGCTGATCTCGACGATCGGCTTCTTCAGCACCTTGCCGACCGTGTTGATCGCGATGTCGGGGCGGCCCACGGCCGCGACGGCGTCCGCGAACAGCTTCTCCACGGCGCCCGCCGTGGTGAGGTCGGCCTGAAACGCGACCGCTTCGGCGCCCGCGGACTTGACGGCGGCGACGGTCGCGTCCGCCTCGGCCTTCGAGCCGGCGCTGTTGTAGTGGATGGCGACCGCTTTGGCGCCGTGTTCGGCGAGGTCCCGGGCGATCAGGCCGCCCAGGTTCTTCGCGCCGCCCGCTATGATGACGGTTTTGCCTTTGATGCTGTGGTCGGCCATCGCTTCGCTCCTGCAAGACGCGTCCGCCGCTGCGGCCGCGTGGGGAAAGCTACCGTGTGAATTTCGTGGATAAAGATGCTACTTCTGACAACACCTGACCGAAACGCCGAACAATCGGACCGCCCGCGATCATGGACCGGATCGAGCTTTTCCGCATCTTCGCGCGCGTCGTCGAGTGTTCGAGCTTCACGCGCGCGGCGGATTCGCTCGGCGTTCCCCGCTCCTCGGCCTCGGCCGCGGTGCAGGAGCTCGAGGCGCGCGTAGGGACCCAGCTGCTGCGCCGGACCACGCGAAGGGTGTCGGCCACGCAGGACGGCGCCGCCTTCTACGAGCGCTGCGTGCGGCTGATCGCCGACGTCGAGGAGACGGAAGGGCTGTTCCGCCAGAGCGCGTCGCATCCGTCGGGAAAGGTGCGGATCAACGTTCCGGGCCGCATCGGCCGGCTGATCATCGCTCCGGCCCTGCCCACCCTGCTCGACCAGTATCCCGACATCGACGTCGATCTCGGCGTGACCGACCGGGCGGTCGACCTCGTCCAGGACGGCGTGGATTGCGTCCTCCGCGTGGGCGCGATCGGCGACACCGGCCTGATCGCGCGCCAGATCGGGGAGCTGGAGCTGATCAACGTCGCGAGCCCGGCCTATCTGAAGCGCCATGGCGTGCCTCTGGCTCCCGAGGATCTGTCGGACCACCTCGCCGTCAACTACGCCTCGCCTTCGAGCGGGCGCGTCGAGGACTGGGAATGGTCGCGGGACGGCGCCGTCCATGCGACCGCCATGCGGAGCCGCGTCTCCGTCAACAACGCCGAAGCCTACATCGCCTGCTGCCTCGCCGGGCTCGGCCTGATCCAGATCCCGGCCTACGACGTGAGGTCGCACATCGCCGCGGGCGAGCTGGTGGAGGTGCTGCCGAAGCACCGCGCGGCGCCGATGCCGATGGCGCTGCTGTACCATCACCGGCAGCACCTCTCGCGCCGGCTTCAGGTCTTCGCGGACTGGCTCGAACGACTGCTCAAGACCGCGGTGAGCGCCTGACGGGAGCCGGACCTGCCTTTTTCAGGCCGTCCGCCCGTCGGGGCGTTGCAGGCGCGTCCGGAGCCGCGGAACGGTCCAGTCGAGGAAGGCGCGGACCTTGCGCAGCCGGACGACCGCTTCCGGGTAGACGAGGCTGACCGGCAGCGGGGCGGGCGCGAACTCCTCGAGGATCGGAACGAGAGCCCCTGACTCAAGTTCCGCTTCGATCTGGTAGGAGATCACGCGAAGGACGCCGAGGCCCGCCACGGCCGCCGCGACCGCGGCCTCGGTCGAGTTCACGGCGAGGCGCGTGCGCGGTTCCGCTGACCAGACCGGGTTGTCGCCGCGGTAGCGCCACTCCGGCGAGGTCTTGAAGCCCCGGAACGTGACGCCGTCATGGGCCGGGAGGTCGTCCGGCGCCGCCGGCGTCCCGCGTCTCGCGAGATAGGCGGGGCTGGCGCAGGCCACCCTGCGCACCTCGCCCACTTTCGTCGCCCGGAGATCGCTGTCGACCAGATGTCCGATGCGGACGGCGACGTCGATCCGCTCCTCGATCAGGTTCACCTGGCGATCGTAGAGGTGCAGCCGGACGCCGATCTCCCGCTGCTCCTTCAGGAAGTCGACCGCGATCGGCAGCAGGTGCGTCCGCCCGAACACGCTGGGCGCGGTCACGTCGAGTTCGCCCCGGGGGGCGCTGCGCTCGCCCGCGGCGTCGCGTTCGGCCTCCTCGACCTGCTCCAGAATGCGCCTTGCGGCCTCGACATAGGCCCGGCCGGCGTCGGTGAGCTGGACGCGGCGGCTGGTCCGCACCAGAAGCTGCGTCCGCACATGCTTCTCGAGCTCGGCGACCTTGCGGCTCACGGTGGCGAGGGGCGCCCGCAGGCGCCGGGAAGCCGCCGAAAGGCTGCCCTCCTCGACGACGGCGAGCAGCACCGACATGGCCTCGAGCCGATCCATTCCTGCCTTCCATAAATCGAGAGGAAGCATCCCTGAACCGGAGGATATTGCCGCGCGGCAAGAGGGTCTAGGTCTGTCCTCAGCCGAGCCGCAGGAGCCGATCAGGACGAAGGGTTCGGCCTCCCAACTGGAGGTGTCCCATGTCGTTTTCGCTCTCTCGCCGGGCTTTGGCCCTCGGCCTTTCCGGCGCCGCCCTCGGCGCCGTCGCGCGGCCCCATGCGTCCCTCGCCGCGAACCCGCCGCCCGCGACCGCGCCGGCGCCGCTCGCGCAGATCAGGATCGGCCGGTTCACCGTCACGGCGCTGACGGACGGCTATGCGGACATGCCCTTCTCCTACTTCCCCGGACGGACGGCCGCTCAGGTCGAGGCGGAAGCCAAGGCGCAGTTCACCGCCCGGCCGGGCGGTGTGCGCTTCCTGTTCAACCAGTATCTGGTCGAGGACGGCGCGAGCCGCATTCTGATCGACGCCGGGCCGGCGGGCTCGATCGGCGAGACCGGGCGCCTCCCCGAGGCGCTCGCCGCGCGCGGTCTGCGGCCGGACCAGATCGACGCCGTGATCGTGACCCACATGCATCAGGACCACATGGGCGGGCTCGTGGCGGGCGGACAGCGCCGCTTTCCGAACGCCGAGGTCTATGTCGACCGGCGCGACGTCGTTCACTGGACCGACCCGGCGAAGCGGGCCGGCGCGCCCGACTACCTCCAGACCAGCTTCCGGTTCGCGTCGGACCTCGTGCGGCTCTATCCCAAGCTCCAGGCGACGCAGGGCGATCACGAGATCATGCGGGGCCTCTCGCTCGTGGACCTGACGGGCCACACCCCCGGCCATATCGGCGTGCGGATCGAGGACGGGTCCAGGAGCCTGATCATGGTCTCGGACATGATCTTTCCCGTGGTCCATCCGGGGATGGGCGCCGACGTGAACTTCCTGTTCGAGCAGGACCGGCCGGCCGCCGAGGCCATGCGCGCCCGCTTCTTCCCGCGCGCGGCCGAGGAGGGAGCGCTCATCGCGGCGACGCATATGCCGTTCCCCGGCCTTGGCCGGATCGTCTCCGATCGGGGCCGCCTGCGCTGGTCCGTCGCCGATTGGGCCTATCAGGACTAGGCCGAAGGAAGCTGAGATGATCCACAAATGGCTTCAGCTCGCGTCCACGCCCTCCGTGAGGGCGGCGCGCGAGCGCTATGGCGGCGCGGCGCAATACGCCCGCCTGGACGGAACGCGGGACACGGACGGCCTGGTCCGCAACGACCGGCTCGGAGAGGCGGAACGAGCCTTCATCGCGGAACGCGACGGGTTCTATCTCGCCTCGGTCTCCGAGACCGGCTGGCCCTATGTCCAGTACCGGGGCGGGCCGGCGGGGTTCCTGCAGGCGCAGGACGAGCGCACGCTGGGCTTCGCGGATTTTCGCGGCAACCGGCAATACGTCACGGTAGGCAACGTCGCCGTCAACGATCGGGTGTCGCTCTTCCTGATGGACTACGCCCATCAACGGCGGCTCAAGATTTTCGGCCGCCTGCAGATGGTCGACGAGGTCCGGGATCCGGAACGCGAGGCGACCGCCGCGGCCGAAGGCCGGGGACCGGTGACCGAACGCCGGGCGATCGTTCGTGTCGAGGCTTTCGACTGGAATTGCCCGCAGCACATCACGCCGCGCTTCACGGTGGAGGAGCTGGAGCGGGCGATCGCTCCCGCGCGCGAAGAGATCGAGCGCCTGCGCGCGGAGAACGAGCGTCTGCGCCGCCTGCTCTCCGGGGCGGGCCGCTGACCGGCTCGCCTTCGAGACAGTTCGCCGGCCCGCCGGGCCTCGTCCTGCTCTTCGTCACGCGTCTGTCAGCGCGCCGTCCACGCCATAACGGAACGATGCCTGGCGTCGCCGGAACGGGGAGATCGCGTCATGCGCGGGACGATCGTCGGACTGGGCTCGCATGCGCCCTCGGGGCGTCGGCGCCGGCACGACGCGTGCGGGCCGCCGTGCGAGGCCGAACGGCGCCGGCCGGAAGCGGGGTATGGGGCCGACCTCGTAAGCCATCGTCTTGGATTCCTCCTGCGGGCCGCGCGGACAGGGGCCAGCGCGCCGGCGGAGATTTCCGCGGCGTCGCAAGGCGTTTTTCTCTGAACGCGTGAATGCGGACATCTCAGGAGACAGGGGCGCCGGGCCACCGTTCACTCCGTAGTCTTCGGAAAACCGGTCGCCCGGCGCCCCCGCACGGCGTTTTCGCGACGGTCGCATGCCTGCTCTCCGGCGGCGGACGCGGGGAACTCCGAAAAGCTCCGAAGCGTCCGTCCGCCTTAAGGCGCCTCTGTCTAGGCGCGGCCCCGTCATAATGCAGGGCGGGCGGCTTTTCGCGAGGTTCGGACGACGCGCGGGCTAAAAACCCGCGAAGCGTCCGCAAACCTGCGCTGCGACCGACGTCCCGGGACGCGGGCCGCCGGAAAGGCCCACGGCGCAGGCGCCGCCCTATCCCCCACGCGGACGACCGGTTCCGGCCACGCCTCCTGATGGGAGAAGGTCCTGCGATCATGCAGGGATTTTAGGCTCGTGTAAAGAAAAAAATCCTATGTCGCGGTATGACGTCGAGCCGGAGGCGCTTCTAATGTGCGCTAGGGGCAGACCTTGCCATGTGCGTACCTAAACGTCCCCGTATCGGGCCGGCAGCAGACTGGCCAATTCAATTACCATTGTACCGATAGCCACCACTCTGCAGCCGACCCATTTCCATCTGTCATTCCTTCCCTTGCAGGGCGACGGTTTTGCGCCCTGTTGCAGGGGCAGCGATGGCGTCTATGATGGAGAACCGATGCCGGAAACTCACGGTTGCGACGGTCGTTGAGCGGCCTTGCGTTCTGCAAAAGGAACCTAGGCAGAGGCCTTCGCGGTGGTGCGATTACCTCTGAGTCTCCTGTTCTTCGGGCGGAAATTTCAGAAGCTGACGGATCTTGTTTTTCACCTCATCCGCTAAGTCGATCTCATTCAGAGATACGTTCCTTCCGCCAACATAGTGGTGGGCTCCGAATAATTTCTCTTGAATCTTGATGGCCGTCTCTGAATCCACATCAAGGACTTCGGCGAGAGCTTGAAAGGATAGGCTTTCGCCGGGCCATTTAATATCTTTTTTGCCAGCGAGGACGGAGAGTGTAGTCTTAGATAGGTTTAAACCCGAAGGATGAAACGCTCTTTCCCGAATCTCATGAATATCACGAGCCAATTCAGAAATCCTGCGCTCCAATTTTTCGATATTTTTTACGCCAGAATCGAGCAATTTCTCCGTTGTAGATCTTAAAGTGATCGTGCTGTCAAAATCTTTTAAATAATATGTATAGTATTTTCGATGTACATTTTCATCAAAATCTGCATAATGCAATGTTAGATGCATTCGATCGCCGAGTTTTTCTTGGAAAAAATCGAAGCTAGCGCCCAGAAAGGTGCGTCTCTCTCCAGGATGGACAATGCGGAAAGGCTCCGTATAGGGGCGACCTAGCCCCGGTGACCAGATTTTTGCGATGGTGCTGTTTTCTATGCCATCAATCTGGATCCAGACATTGAAGACTGCGCCAATCCCTTCGTTAGAAATAACGAATGATATTTCACCGCCCTGAAACAAAACGGAAAGACTTGCTCCGCTTGCGATGGCTGCAACGCGTCTGCGAATGTCATCGATCTCGAAGGCTAGTAGCGGATCGACGCGAAACAGCCGGCGCGCATAGTACCGTTTATCTGCAGATTGATGTGGTGCATTCAATGACGGCGGAACGTCGATGACTAGGAGATGGCCGCCGCTGGCTTCGATCCTAGTAATTGCGAAATTGAGGCTTGGCGTGATGCGGGAGAGAAGACCGTCCTCAATCCACGCTTCGTTCTTTTTAGCATCCCCGATAGGTGCAATCATCGCGATCCGCCGATCGCTATCTTCCTCGACGCCAATGATGAGAACGCCGCCGATACTGTTTGCTAGAGCAGTGATTTCTCTTGAGAGGGCTTCAAATATCCTATCATTCTTCTGGTCTAATAGACGAGATGATTTGAATTCCAGCGTGGCATTCTCAGAATCGCCACGGTCTCGCATTTCGACAATATGTTCTAACGTTTGTGGGACGAAATAGGACATGTGCAACATCTCGTTTCTGTTAAGTCACCTGAAGCGTAGATCGTCAAGCTGTATTCGAGGAGTGCCCGGCTTCATTCTGTGCGTAGAATTATTGATATGTATCAAGATGGACGGTGCTTAGTCGGGAGCCGCAGGCGACGCGCGCAGCGCGCATTGCATGATAGCGACACATCGATGACATGCACCGCGAAATCGTTTCTGAGAATAGGCTGCGTGGCCTACGGGATAATCCAAGGGTGTTTATCCTCACCTCATCGAGGGCGTCCATGCTCGGCGGAGCCGGGCATCCACGCCTTACTGGGAACGTAGCACTCGACGTTCAAGTAGTAGAACCCGGCTTCGCCGGGCATGACGGCGGCGGCGGTGGGGAATGCGCGCGGTAGCCGTTCCGGCCGTCCGGTCGGGCGCGCCGCGACGGCGTGCGTCTCACGCCCCCGTCACGCATCTGTCAGCGCGCGCGGCTAGCGTCCCGGCCATAACGGGGCGGCGCCCGAGGGCGCGGAAGCGGGGAGATGCGGCATGCGCGGGACGATCGTGGGACTGGGGCTCGCCTTCGCCCTCGGGGCGTCGGCGCTGCTCGGCGCGGGCGGGGCGGCGGCTCAGGTGGAGGCGCGGGCGGCCGGCGGCGCCGGCGCCAACGTGCAGGTCGGGCCGCGGCCGTTCTTCCTGATCGAGGACATGGCCAACAGCGCGCTCAAGCGCCGGCTGCAGCGCTGCGAGGGGAACCGGCTGCGGCCGAGCGACTTCTCCATCGGCCATCGCGGCGCGCCGCTGCAGTTTCCCGAGCACACCCGCGAGTCCTATGTCGCTGCGGCGCGCATGGGCGCCGGCGTGCTGGAATGCGACGTCGCCTTCACCAAGGACCTGGAGCTCGTCTGCCGCCACGCGCAGAACGACCTGCACACCACCACCAACATCCTGCTGACGCCGCTGGCTTCGAAATGCACGAAACCGTTCACGCCGGCCGTGCTGGGGCCGGACGGCGCGGTGGTGACGCCGGCGAGCGCGGAGTGCCGCACCAGCGACATCACGCTGGCCGAGTTCCGCACGCTGCGCGGCAAGATGGACGCCTTCGACCGCGGCGCCCGGACGGCCGAAGAGTTCGTCGGCGGCACGCCGGCCTGGCGCACCGATCTCTATTCCGGCCCGACCAGCGGCCATCTGATGACGCATCGCGAGAGCATCGAGCTGTTCAAGGAACTGGGCGTGAAGATGACGCCGGAGCTCAAGAGCCCGGTGGTTCCGATGCCGTTCCGCGGCTTCACGCAGGAAGCCTACGCGCAGAAGCTGATCGACGAGTACCGGGCGGCGGGGGTTCGGCCGCGGGACGTGTTCCCGCAGTCCTTCGACAGGAACGACGTGCTGTACTGGATCCGCAACGAGCCCGCCTTCGGCCGGCAGGCGGTCTATCTCGACGACGCCAACACGGTCGCCGACCTGCCGGGTGCGGCCGAGCTCGAGGGCTACCGCCGTGAGGGCATCCGCATCTGGGCGCCGCCGGTGTTCGCGCTGCTCGACGTGAACGGGCGCAACGAGATCGTCGCCTCGCGCGCGGCCAAAAACGCGAAGGCGGCGGGCCTCGAGATCATCGCCTGGTCGCTGGAGCGCTCGGGCCGGCTCGCGGACCTCGACGGCGACTTCTACTACCAGACGATCGAGAAGGCGGTCAGCCGCGAGGGCGACCTGATGCGCGTGATCGACGCGCTCGCCCGCGACGTCGGCGTGCGCGCCATCTTTTCGGACTGGCCGGCGCCGGTCACCTATTACGCTAACTGCATGAACATCCGCTGAGGCGCGGACTCGCCGCGCCGCCGGCGCGCCCCATGTCTCCGTGACGTCCCTCCGGAGACCTTGGCCCATGCGCGTCGGCGGCGTCTGTCTCGTGGTTTTCGCGCTGGGCGTCCCGCCCGCGCTTGCGGCCGATCCGCCGGAGCGTGGGTTTCGCGAGCGCCCCGTCGAGCGTCTCCGGGTCTCGCGCGCGGCGGAGGCCTATTACGGCCCGCAGGTCGCGCTGCCGGGCTCGGCGGACCAGATCGTCGTCACCCGCGGGCCGCGGCTGCTGCTGGAGGACGACGGGACCGGCCTGTTCCCGCCGGAGTTCACGTCGCGCCGGCTGCCGTCGCGGGTCCGCCGCGTGCGCGTCAACGCCGACGTTCCCCTCTACGAGGCCCATGAGTCTCAGGAGGCGGAGCCGCGCCGCGGCCGGCGCTGAGGCCGGTCAGCCGCGCGCGCGGATCGCGGCCTGAGCGCGGGCGATCAGCCCGGGATAGCGCTTGCCGGGATACCACGGCTGCTTGCCGATCTCGGCGAAGGCGGGGATCGTCTCCATGTGCCGCGCCATGCGGGCGCGCATCGCGGCGTCGGGCAGCGGCCCATGCAGCGCGGTCATGTTCTCGGAGGCGTGCTCCGGGTCCGAGGTCGCGGGGATGACGCAGGTCACGGCCGGGTGGCCAAGCACCCATTTGAGGAAGAACGCCGCCCAGGTCGCGGCGCCGATGTCGCGCGCGAAGGCGGGCAGGGGCTGGCCCTCCACCGCCTTGAACAGCCGCGCCTTTTCGAACGGCATGTTCACGAGCACGGCGCAGCCGCGGGCCTCGGCCTCCTTCAGCACGGTCTCCTCCGCGGCGCGGTTGAAGATCGAGTAGTTCACCTGCACGACGTCGAGCTTGCCGCGGGCGATCCAGCTCGCGAGCACCGCGTGATGGGGGTTCTCGTAATGGGTCGCGCCGACGTAGCGGATGCGGCCCTCCTTCTTCCACGCCTGCATCAGCGGGATCATGACCTCGGCGTTGACGAGGCTGTGGCACTGCATCAGGTCGATCTTGTCGCGCCACAGCCGGCCGAGGCTCTGGTCGAGGCTGCGGACCGCGTGGCTGTCGTCGGCGAGGAACTCGCCGGTCGACCACAGCTTGTTGGCGACGAAGGCCTGCTGGTTGGCGCCGATCGCGATCAGGGCGTCGCCGGTGGTGATTTCGCCGGCTCCGTAGAGCGGGGAGGTGTCGACCACGCGTCCGCCCGCCTCCCAGAAGCGCTTCGTGACCTCGAACAGGTGGTCGCGCTTCTGCCCGGGCGTCAGGTCGAAGGCGAGGAAGGTGCCGAGTCCGACCGCGGGAATCTCCTCGCCCGAGGAGGGGATGCGCCGCGTCAGCGCCGGCTCTGCGGCGCTTTGGGCCGCGGCGGGGGACGCGGTCAGCGTGGCGGGCGCGGCGACCGTCGCCGCCGCAAGCGCGGCGGCGGAGCCTCCGAGAAAGGCGCGGCGGTTCGGGGCGAGCGGGCGGGGGGCCATGGGCTTGATCCTCGGGATGTTCGGCGAGCCCGCCCGAACTAGACTATTGTCGGACGCCGCCGCGCGCGCGATCCTGACCGGGCAGTCGCGATCCTGACGGAATCCGCAGGCGCGTCCGAGGGCTTGCGCTGATCATGGGCCATACGACGATGTACCGTCGCGTTCACGAGCCGGAAGCCTCCGACCGCCGCAGCGCCGTGTGGCCCGGCGGGCGGTTCGACGCCGGCCGGCGCGCCCTGACGCGCTCGGTCGAGGGCGTGACCCGCTCGGCCGACCTCATCCTGCTGGTGACGCTGCGGGGCGGCGCGCGGCGGCTCGAGGTGCGCTCGGACTGCGGTCACCGCTACGACGGGACGGACTTCGCGGGCGCGGTGTCGCTGGCGCCGCCGGACTGCGAACGCCGGATCAGGCTTCAGGACGTGGAGGCCGAATGGGCGTCGGTCGCACTGGCGCCCTCGGTTTTCGAGGGCCGGCCGCCGGTTTTCGCGCCGTTCAGCAATGCGGACGACCCCTTTGTGCGCGCGCTGGTCTGCGAGCTGGATCGCGCGCAGCAGTCAGCCGGCGTTCTCGATCCCGCCTATGGCGAGACGTTGGCCTATGCTCTCGGCCGCTACATGACGAGCCGCTACGCCGCGGCGCCCGCCCAGGCCGCGTCACGGCTCGCCGCGTGGCGGCTGAAGCGGGTGACGGCCTTCGTCGAGGCCCATCTCCACCGTCCGGTCGCGATCGCGGAGCTTGCGGCGATCGCCGAGATGTCGTCCGGCCATTTCCACCGGGTGTTCCGCGAAACCACGGGAGTCTCGCCGCTGGGCTTCGTCACCGCGCGCCGGATCGCGCGCGCGGAGGCGCTGCTGCGCGGGGGCGCCGACGTCGTCGAGGCGGCCGCGGCGGTCGGCTTCACAAGCCCGAGCCATTTCGCCCGCCTGTTCCGCCGCATGACCGGCCGCCCGCCGTCCGAGGCGCGGCGGAAATAGCGCTTCCTACGCGGCCGTCAGCAAGGGAGGCGCCTCGGCTGCCGTCGCAGGTTCGGCCGACATGTCGCCCCTCGCCGGCGCGCCGGCGCGGCCGGTGATGCTCGCGAAGCTCTCGATCGGACCCGGGCGGCCGAACAGGTAGCCCTGCGCGCCGGCGCAGTTTTCCGCGCGAAGAAAGGTCATCTCGGCCTCGGTCTCGACGCCCTCGGCCAGCACCGGCAGGCCGAGCCCTCGGCCGAGGCCCAGCACCGAACGCACGATCGCCGCCGCCTGCGGGTTGCCATCGACCGACTTCACGAAGGACGCGTCGATCTTGATCTTGTCGAAGGGGAAGGCGCGGAGGTTGGAGAGCGACGAGTAGCCCGTGCCGAAATCGTCCATGGCGATGCGCACGCCGAGCGCCTTCAGCCGCCGCAAGGTGTTGAGCGCGCGCGGCAGGTCGCGGATGAGCGCGGTCTCGGTGACCTCGAGCTCCAGCCGCGCGGCGGGCAGCCCGCTTTCGTACAGCGCGCGGCGCGCCTGCTCCCAGAAGGACGTTGAGTGCAGTTGCACGGCCGAGACGTTGACCGCGATGGTCAGCGGGTTCGTCCATCGCGCCGCCTCGATGCAAGCGTGGCGCAGCACCCATTCCCCGATGTCGAGGATGGCGCCGCTCTCCTCGGCGAGCGGGATGAACAAGGCGGGCGAGACCGACCCGCGGACAGGATGGCTCCAGCGGGCGAGCGCCTCGAACCCGATGACCGCGCCGGAGGCGACATCCAGCTGCGGCTGGAAGGCGAGCGCGATCTCGCCTCGCCCGATCGCGCCGCGCAGTTCGTGCTCCAGCAGGCGCCGGTCGTGCAGCTCGGCGCTCATCGAGGACTCGAAGACGCAACAGCGTCCGCGGCCCTCGTGCTTGGCGCGGTAGAGCGCCATGTCGGCGTAGGACAGCAGTGTCTCGCGTTCGCCGCTGTCTTGCGGGAAGATCGCGACGCCGACGCTGAGGCCGATCGAGGTCTCGCGCGGCGCGTCGGGCTGGCCGTTGGCGCGCCGGATGATGGCGCGGGCGAGCGCCTCCGCGTCCTCGCCGTTCTCGATCGCGGCGAAGACGGCGAACTCGTCGCCGCCGACCCGCGCCACGCAGTCCCCCGCGGCGACCGAGCCGCGCAGGATGTCGGCCACCTGGCGCAGAACGGCGTCACCGGCGGCGTGACCGAACAGGTCGTTGACGTCCTTGAAGCGGTCGAGGTCGATGCACAGCACCGCGATCCGGCGACCGGACTCCTTTGCGGCCTCGATCGCGCGGTCGAGACGCTCATGGAAGGCGGGGCGGTTGGCGATCCCGGTGAGCGGGTCGTGATGCGCCAGGAAATAGATGTCGCGTTCCGCCTTCCGACGGGCGCGCAGGTCGCGAACCGCCACGGCGATAAGCGGCTTCACCGCGCCGTCCAGCTTTCGGGACACGATCTCGACCGGGACGCCGACGCCCCCGGGCCCGAGCATGTCGCCCTCGACGGGGGCGCCGGCGACGATCGCCGCCGCGTCGATCCCCGGCAGGTAAGCCGCGAGCTTCTGGCCCGCGAGGGCGTCGGTTGAAACGCCGGACAGCGCTGCGAAGGTCTCGTTGGCGTTGACGATCACGCCGTTGCGCACCACCAGAAGGCCCTCGACCGCGGCGTTCGACAGGCTGCGCATCCGCTCGCCCTCGCGCTGCGCCCGGCGCAGGTCACGGACGTCGAGCGCGAGCGCCGCCGAGGCCAGCAGCAGGATGAACAGGCTCGCGGTCGCCACCGCCGCCGCGATCCAGCTCGTGGGCAGCGAGTTCGCCGGGATCACGATCGCCGGATCCGGCGTGATCACGAGCGCGCCCATCGCCGTGAAGTGGAGCGAGCAGATCGCGAGCACGAGCAGGCCGGCGGCGCAAAGCTCTTCGCGGGCGTCGCGCTTGTCGCTGCGGAGCGCGATCGCGAACGCCGCGGAGCCGAGCGCCGCGCCGAGGCCGATCGCCCAGGCCACGAGCCCGATGTCCCAAGCGATCCGGCCCGCGATCTCGAAGGCGGCCATGCCGGTGAAATGCATGGCGGCGACGCCGCCGCCGACGATAGCGCCGCCGGTCCAGGCGTGGACGCCGCGCCAGCTCGCGACCGCCAGCCCGACGCCGGTCGCGCCGATCGCGAGCGCGAGCGACGTGGCGGTGAGCGAGATGTCGTAGCCGCTCGGCATGCCGGGCGAGAAGGCGAGCATGGCGACGAAATGCGTGGCCCAGACGCCGAAGCCGCCGGCGATCGCCGCCACGCCGAGCCAGACGGCGTGCGTGCGGCCTTTCTGGAGCAGCGCATGCCGCAGCAGCCTGATGGTCGCCAACGCGGCGACCGTGCAGATCAGAGCGGCGAGGACGACCAGTCCGAAATCATGGTCCTGCACAAAGCAGCCAATGACCTTGAGCATGCGGCGACCTGGAGGGGTATGGCGATGTTATCGCAAACTACCCCGCAGTCCCTGAAGAAAGTGTTGTTGCACGGAGGGTTGCGCCGATGACGGCGCAGGTTGACCGGGCGGCCTTCGGGAAAAGGCCCGCGACGCGACATGTGGGAGGCCCGAGGCGCGAGCCCGGCCTGCTCAGTCGAACAGGCTCGAGACGCTTTCTTCCGACGAGGTGCGGGCGATCGCCTCGCCGATCAGCGTCGCGATCGAGACGACGCGGATGTTCTTCGCCACCCGCACCGCCTCGGTGGCGAGGATGGAGTCGGTGACGACCATCTCCTTGATGCGGCTCGCGGTGATGCGCGCCACCGCGCCGCCCGAGAGCACGCCGTGGGTCAGGTAGGCGTAGACCTCCTTGGCGCCCTGCGCGATCAGCGCGTCGGCGGCGTTCACCAGCGTGCCGCCGGAATCGACGATGTCGTCGACCAGGATGCAGGAGTGGCCCTCGACGTCGCCGATTACGTTCATCACCTCGCTCTCGCCGGCGCGCTCGCGGCGCTTGTCGACGATGGCGAGCTGGGCGCCGATGCGCTTGGCGATGGCGCGGGCGCGCACCACGCCGCCCACGTCCGGCGACACCACCATGACGTTCTCGAGCGCGAGCCGCTCCTTGATGTCGCGCACGATCACGGGCGCGGCGAACAGGTTGTCGGTCGGGATGTCGAAGAAGCCCTGGATCTGGCCGGCGTGCAGGTCGAGCGTCATCACCCGGTCGGCGCCGGCCTGGGTGATCATGTTGGCCACGAGTTTGGCCGAGATCGGAGTGCGGCCGGAGGAGCGCCGGTCCTGCCGGGCGTAGCCGAAATAGGGCATCACCGCCGTGATGCGGCGCGCCGAAGAGCGGCGCAGCGCGTCGATGATGATCAGCAGCTCCATCAGGTGGTCGTTCGCCGGGAACGAGGTCGACTGGACGACGAACACGTCTTCGCCGCGCACGTTCTCGAGAATCTCGACGAACACTTCCATGTCCGCGAAGCGGCGCACGTTGCAGCGGGTCAGCGGGGTCGCGAGATACGCCGCGATGGCTTCGGCGAGCGCGCGATTGGAGTTGCCGGCGACGACCTTCATTCCGTTGCTACCCTGATCAAGCGCCCGGTCATCACGCGGCCGGGAGGCCGGAAAAACGTGCGGCTCTTAACAACAATTCCAGATGGCCTCAACAGCGGCCGGACTCTTGTGCACGCATGACTACACCGCTCGCGGCGCACGCCGGGTTAACGCGGACGCGTTCAGGCGAGCGCGATCGCGGCGACGAGCCGGCCGTAGTCGGCCTCGCCGCGATGGGTGGCGCGCCGATAGCTGAAGAAGCGCTCCTCGTCGGCGTAGGTGTCGAGGCCGACGTCGTCCACGGTCCCGACGCCCGCCGCCCGGAGCCGCGCCACGATATAGGCCGCGAGGTCGAACAGCGCGTGGCCGGGCTTGCCGGAGGGCTCGAAGAAGCGGGCGTTGTCCTCGTCGGCGGCCACGAAGCGCGCCGTGAACTCGGGCCCGACCTCGTAGCTCGCCTGCCGGATGCAGGGGCCGAGCGCGGCCGTGACCCGCGCCCGCCGCGCGCCGAGCGTCTCCATCGTCGCGAGCGTCGCCTCGGCCACGCCCTTGAACGCGCCCTGCCAGCCGGCATGGGCCGCCGCCACGACGCCGGCCTCGGCGTCCGCGAACAGGATCGGCCCGCAGTCGGCGATCGTCACCGCCGCGGCGAGGCCGGGCGTCGCGGTGACGACGGCGTCGACCCGCGGCGCCTCCTCGCGGCTCCACGGCGCGGTCGCGACCGCGACATTCGCGGAGTGCACCTGCCAGGGCAGCGCCAGCCGGCCGGGCGCGAGGCCGAGCGCGGAGGCCATGCGGGCGCGGTTCTCATGCACGTTGGCCGGGTCGTCCTCGGCGCCGAGCCCGCCGTTCAGGCTCGCGAGCAGGCCGGACGAGACCCCGCCCTGGCGGGTGAAGAAGGCGTGGCGCACGCCGTTCAGGCGGCCGAGCGCTTCGGACTGGACGGTCGGGACGGCTGACGTCATGGGGCTTGCTCCGTCAGGGCCTTAATCGAAGGCGGGGAGGGGACCGAGGCGAGGATCGGCGAAGGCGAGCGCCTTGAACAGCGCGCCCATGGCCTTCGGCGCCCGGTCGGTGAGGCGCAGGACGGCGGCGTCGATCGCCTCCGCCTGCGCCGGAGTCGCGCGGGCTTTGAGCGCCGCGGCGCGGGCGGCGAGGCCGAGCCGCTCCAGCAGATCGGCCTGCGGGAGAAGGGGCGCCACGGCGGCGCCGGCTCCGCGCGCCGCGCGGCCAAGAGCGCCGAAATCCACCTGCGTCGTCAGGTCGGCCTCGCCCGGATCGCGGAGCGGATCGACGAAGCGGTGGCCGCGGACCGCCTGGAGCGTGTCGCCGGCGGAATGGCCCTCGCCATAGTCGATCGCGAGCGCAGCGCCGCCATGGGCCGCCACGTGGGCGCCGATCCGCGTCGCGCCCGCGAGGCCGTCGGGGTTGAGCTCGAGCGTCGCGCCCGCGGGCCGTTCGGGAAGCGTCAGGCCGGCCGGCGGCTCCGCGGCGAGCCCGAAGGCGAGCGCGCCGTCCGCGAGCCCCACCAGCCGCTCGCGCCAGCCGGCCTCTGTCCGCACGAACTGGCGGACGGGCAGCGCGTCGAAGAACTCGTTGGCGAGGACGAGCGCGGGGAGGGGGGCGTCGAGCGCCTCCCAGACCGCCGCGGCCCAGCGGACCGGGACGCCGCTTGGCCCGAGCGCCCTGCGCTGGACCTCGCGCAGCGTCGGGCTGGTCTCCACCAGCGTGACCGCGATCGCCTCGCGGAAGCCGGGCGCGACTTTGGCCGCCCGCAGCGCGTCGGCCATCAGCGTGCCCCGGCCCGGCCCGAGCTCGATCAGCGCGACCCGCGACGGCTCGCCCATGCGCCGCCAGACCTCGGCGCACCACAGCCCCAGCAGCTCGCCGAACATCTGGCTCACCTCCGGCGCGGTCACGAAGTCGCCGCCGGCGCCGAACGGGTCGCGGGTCGCGTAGTAGCCGTGGACGGGGTGGCCGAGGCAGAGCGCCATGTAGCGCGCCACGGTGATCGGCCCGTCCTGCGCGATCGTCGCGACGATCTCGCGGGCGAGCGGCGTCATGCCGGGCGGGGACGCTTCAGCGCGAGGACGATCACGACGAGGCCGAGCGCGAGCATCGGCGCCGACAGCGCCATGCCCATGGTGAAGCCGCCGGGCAGGAAGCCGATCTGCGCGTCCGGCTCCCGGAACTCCTCGCCGATGATGCGGCACACGGCGTAGCCGGCGAGGAAGGCGCCGCCCACGAGGCCGGGCCGCTTCAGCGCGCCGGAGCGCACGAGGATCTGGACGAGAACGAACAGCGCGAGGCCTTCGAGCGCGGCCTGGTAGAGCTGGCTCGGGTGGCGCGGCTCTGGCCCGCCATGCGGGAACACCATCGCCCAGGGAACGTCGGTCACGCGGCCGAACAGCTCGCCGTTGATGAAGTTCGCGAGCCGGCCGAAGAACAGGCCGATCGGCGCGACCGCCGAGGCGAGATCGAAGATCGGCATCGCCGGCAGGCCGCGCGAGCGCGCGAACAGGGCGACGCCCAGCGACGCGCCGACAAGGCCGCCGTGGAAGCTCATGCCGCCGCGCCAGACCTGCAGCGCTTCGAGCGGATTCTCGAGGTAGTAGCCGGGGTTGTAGAACAGCACGTAGCCGATGCGGCCGCCGAGCACGACGCCGAAGGCCACGTAGAGGATGAGGTCGTCGATCTGCTCTGGCGCCGGGCGCCGCACGGCCCCCCACAGCGCGTCGTTTCCGGCGAGGCGCTTGGCGAACCACCAGCCGATCAGCAGCCCCGCCACATAGGCGAGCGCGTACCAGCGGATCGCGATCGGTCCGACCGAGACCAGGACCGGGTCGATCATCGGAAAGGGGATCGCGAACAGCGGCATGGCGGCTCCTGGCGGCGCGCCGTGATGGACGCCGCCGGGCGGAGCGTCAAGGCGCCATCGGCCGCGTCCTCCCGCGCCCGTGGGGCGCGGGCTTGGCGAAACGTCGCCGGGCGGCGCTCACTTCGCCATGAGCGCGTCGATGTCGTCCTGCGCGATGGCGACGCCGCGGTCCTGCGGGCCGTTCAGCATCAGCTCGCGGGCGCGCCGCTCCCGGGCGTCCTCGGCGACGGGTCCGGGTTCGCCGCCGGGATTGACCGCCGCGGCGAAGCGGCCGACGCGCTCCTCGATGTGCTCAAGCGTCTCGATCACGCGGGCGATGCGCTGGCCGGTCAGATCCTGGAACGAGCAGGCCTCGAAGATCGCCATCACCTTGTCGTTGACGACGGAGCGGAACGTGGCGTCGTCCGCGCCGGCGGCCGCGAGGATGTCCTCGGCGCATTCCATGATGGCGTTGGTCGCCTCCTCGGTCGCGACCACGATCGCGCCGAGATGCTCGCCGGCCTTGGGCAGGCGGTCGGTCTGCAGCTCGCCCGCCTGCAGCAGCGCGATCTCGGAGCGCATGCGGGTGATGTAGTCCGCGATGTCGCGCAGCTCCTTGTAGATCGCCGTGTCGATGGTGGCGAAGAAGGCCTGCATCGATTCGGCCGTGATCTCGGCGAGCGCCACCACGTCGCCGAACGAGGTCTCGCCCTCGCGCTTCTGGTCGACATAGGCGCGCACGCGCTCGAACGGCGCCGCCATGGTCTCCCTGGACTTCCCCCTCTGCGTCATTCGCCGAACACCGCGTTGATCTTGGCCTTGAGCGTTTCGGCGTTGAACGGCTTGACGATGTAGTTGTTCACGCCGGCCTTCTTGGCGGCGATAACGTTCTCGGTCTTCGATTCCGCCGTCACCATGATGAAGGGCGTGCGGTTGAGCTTGTCGTCGGCGCGGACCTCGCGCAGCAGCTCGATGCCGGTCATCGGCTCCATGTTCCAGTCGGAGATGACGAGGCCGTAGCGCCGGTCGCGCATCTTGCCGAGCGCCTCGGAGCCGTCGGCGGCCTCGTCCACGTCCTCGAAACCGATCTGCTTCAGCAGGTTGCGGATGATGCGGAGCATGGTCTTGTAGTCGTCCACGATCAGCACCGGCATCGTGTGGTCGAGGGCCATCAGAAAAATCCTTCTTCATGGGGTCGTGGTCCGACCCGGCCGTCGCTTCGCTGGACGCGCGCGAGGACATCCTTCCTGCGCATCGGCCACAGCGGTCAGGATGGCGCCCCGCGGTTGATTTTCGGTTTAACGGCCGCTGGAGCTGCGACAGGACGACGCCGTTCGCCTTAAGCCAAAAGGCGCGTTGCACCGCAGCGAAGCCGGTCGCACAGTGCCGCCGCTTTCGCACCAAGGCCCGACCGCCCATGACAGCCGCCTTCAAGCCTGCGGACATCGCGCCGCAGGATCACGTCGCGCAGATCGCTTTCGAGGACCTGTCGGTCGGCCAGACGGCCGAGATCCGCCACGAGGTATCCGAGGACGGCGTGCGCACCTTCGCGGCGCTGACGGGCGACACCAATCCGATCCATCTGTCGGAGGCCTATGCGGCGAACACCCGCTTCGGCGGCCGCATCGCCCATGGACTCTACACCGCGAGCCTGATCTCGGCGGTGCTCGGCACCCGCCTGCCGGGCCCGGGCGCCGTGTACCTGTCGCAGACCATCAAGTTCCGCGCGCCGGTCCGCATCGGCGACGTGGTCACGACCCAGGTCGAGATCACCGCGCTCGATCCCGGCCGGCAGCGGGTGACGTTCTTCTGCACATGCACCGTCGGCGACAAGGTGGTGCTCGACGGCGAGGCCCAGGTGCTGGTGCCGAGCCGCGACGAGATCGACGCCGAGTTGGCCTGACGTTCTCTTTCGGCGGGCAGGCGCGCCCGGAAGCTCCGGACGCGCCGCCGTTCGCAGGCTTAGCCGATCGCCTTGGTCTCGGCCTCGCCGCGGGTCTTCCACAGCGACACCAGCACGCCGCCCGCGATCAGCGCGAGCGTGACGCCGAGCGAGATCGCCGGGTCGACCTTGCCGAAGAAGTGCGCCCAGAAGATCTTGACGCCGATGAACACCAGCACGAGCGCCAGCGCGTATTTCAGGTAGGCGAAGCGGGCCGCCATCGCCGCGAGCGCGAAGTAGAGCGCGCGCAGGCCGAGCACCGCCATGATGTTCGCCGTGAACACGATGTAGGTGTCGGTGGTGATGGCGAAGATCGCCGGCACCGAGTCGACCGCGAACACCAGGTCGGCGATGTTGATCACGACCAGCGCCAGGAACAGCGGCGTTGTCCACAGCACCAGCTTGCCGGTGACGGGGTGCGGCTGCCGCACGAAGAAGCGCTCGCCGTGCAGCTCCGGCGTCACGCGCATGCGCTTCGACAGCCAGCCCACCGCCTTGTTCTTGGAGAGGTCGGCTTCCTCGTCGCCGGCGAACAGCATCTTCACGCCGGTGAAGGCGAGGAAGGCGCCGAAGACCAGCATGATCCAGTCGTAGTCCTGCACCAGCTTGGCGCCGACGCCGATCATGATTCCGCGCAGCACGAGCACCGCGAGGATGCCCCAGACCAGCGCGCGGTACTGGTAGCGCGCAGGGATCGCGAAGTAGCCGAAGATCAGCGAGATGACGAAGACGTTGTCGATCGAGAGCGCTTTCTCGATCGCATAGCCGGTGTAGTAGTTCATGCCGGCTTCGGGGCCCATCGACCACCAGATGTAGCCGCCGAACGCGACCGCCACCGCGATGTAGAACACCGAGAGCTTCAGGCTCTCGGCGACGCCGAGCTCCTTGCCCTTGCGGTTAAGGACGCCGAGGTCGAAGGCCAGCAGCACGGCGACGAGGCCGAGGAAGGCCAGCCACAGCCAGGCCGGCTTGCCGACGACGTCGGCGGTCAGGAACGACGGGAGGAATTCCATTGCGATCGTGCCCTTGCGGTCGCAGGCGCGCGCACGTCGAGCCGTGACGCTGCGCCCTGTGGTGGAAGCGCAGGTCCGACATCACGACCTCGATGAGGATCGCCAGAGGGGCCCGGACCGTTCTGACGAAAGCGAAGTTAGGCGACGTTTGCTGCGGCGCAAGAGGGCCCACGCAGCCGTGATCGCAGGAGCCGTCCGGCGCGCGGAAACGCGACCTTCCGCCGCTGGGGGGCCGCCGGCCTGCAACCCTTGAGCGGCCGTCATGGCGGCGGTAGGCTGCTCACCAGATGACGTGGAGATGTCAGTGGCCCTGGCCGACGTGGCGCAAGCGCCCGAATTTTCCCCGACCGGAGCCGCGATGAGCGACGCCGCGCTGAAGGGCCGGCAGGCCTACGACCTGCTGCGGCGCGAGATCGTGTCCTGCCGCATCATGCCGGGGGCGCGCGTCACCGAGCCCGAGCTGATGGAGCGGTTCGGGCTCGGCAAGGCGAGCCTGCGGATCGCGCTGCAGCGGCTGGTGCAGGACGGCCTCGTCTCCTCGATGCCGCGCCACGGCTACCGCGTCGCCCCGGTCACGGTGCGCGACGTGGACGAGGTGTTCGCGCTGCGCGCGGTGCTGGAGCCGCTCGCCGCCCGGCTCGCGGCCGGCCGCGTCAACCGCGCGCTGCTGGAGCGGCTGGAGCGCACCTGCCGCGGCGAGATGCCGGGCGACGTCGGCAACCAGATCGACTTCTTCATGGAGGCGAACCGCAGCTTCCACATGGCGATCGCAGCCGCCTCCGGGAACGATCGCCTGTGCCGGACGCTTTCCGGTCTGCTCGACGAGATGACCCGCCTCGTCGCGCTCGGCTTCGGCGTGCAGCGCGTCCGGCCGAACATCGAGAACGACCACACGCTGCTGATCGAGCATCTCGTCGCCGGCGACGCGGACTCCGCGGAGATCGTCGCGCGCCGCCACGTGGAGACGTTCCACGCCATGACCATGGAGAAGGTGCTCGCGAGCATGCGTCACGCCGCGCTGTCGCCGGCGGCGTCGACCCCGGCCGCGACGCTGGGCGCCTGATCGATGGGATCCGTCCGGCTCCGCGGCGTCAGCAAGTGGTTTCCGCGCCGCGAAGGCGAGCCGCTGCACGTGCTGCAGAACGTCGACCTCGACGCGCCGGACCGGTCGATCGTGGCGATCGTCGGCGCCTCCGGCAGCGGCAAGAGCACGATCCTCAACATCGTCGCCGGCCTCGTCCGGCCGGACGCCGGCGAGGTCTATCTCAACGGCGTCCCGGCCGAGGCGTTCAAGGACTGGCGGTCGATGACCTACATGTTCCAGGACGACCGCCTGCTGCCGTGGCGCACCGCGGCGCAGAACGTGTCGTTCGGCCTGGAGGCCGGCGGGGTCGGCCGCGCAGAGCGGCGCGAGCGGGTGGCCGAGACGCTGGAGCTCGTCGGCCTCACCGGCTTCGCCGACGCCTATCCGCACGAGCTGTCCGGCGGCATGCGCAGCCGCGTCGCGCTCGCCCGCAGCCTCGTCACCCGGCCGTCGATCCTGCTGATGGACGAGCCGTTCTCGAAGCTCGACCCCTCGATCCGCGCGCAGATGCATGAGGAGGTCCTGCGCATCAAGGAGCTCATGGGCATGACGCTCCTGTTCGTCACCCACGACGTCGAGGAGGCGGTGGTCCTCGCCCACAAGGTGGTGGTGCTGAACCCGCGGCCCGGACGCGTGCGCGAGACCCGGACGATCGATCTGCCCTATCCCCGCGACCCGCTGTCCGCGGAGGTCGCGGAGCAGGCGCGGCTGCTGCGCGGGAGCCTGTGACGATGGCGATGGACCCGACCGATCCCGCGGCCGCGACCGGCCGCCCCGCGCTTCCCCGCTCCGGCGGCCCGCGCGGCTGGCGGATCGCGGCGCTGCGGCTGCTGCTGCTCGCGGCGCTTCTGCTCGCCTGGCAGGTGGCGTCGTGGAACATGCCGGCCTTCGTCCTGCCGGGGCCGCTCCGGGTCTGGGAGGCGTGGAGCAACCTCGTCGCCTCGCCGGGCTTCTGGAAGGACCTTGGCGTCACCTTCGAGCGGGTGGTCATCGGCTTCCTGCTCGCCGCGGTGGTCGGCGTCGTGCTCGGACTCGCGCTCGGCGCGAGCGAGACGCTCGGCGCGATGTTCGAGCCGGTGCTGACGGTCATCAACACGGTGTCCTCGACGATCTGGGCGATCTTCGCCCTGATCTGGTTCGGGCTGTCGAACTGGACCACGATCTTCGTGGTGTTCATGACGGCGATGCCGCTGATCCTGACCACGGTCTGGCAGGGCGCGAAGACCGTCAACGCCGACTACGTGGAGCTGGCGCGCACCTTCCGCATGCCGCGGCGGCAGGTGCTCCTGAAGATCTACCTGCCGACGATCCTGCCGCCGTTCTTCTCCTCCGCCCGGCTCGCCTTCGGCTTCGGCGCCCGCGTCAGCCTCGTCGCCGAGACGCTCGGCGCGTCGAGCGGCGTCGGCTACCGCCTGCGCCAGGCCGCCGATCTGGTGCAGACCGACCAGGTCTTCGCCTGGACGCTGACGCTCGTGACGCTGATGCTGGCGCTCGAAGCCCTCATCCTGAAGCCGCTCGAAAACCGCCTCTTCCGCTGGAGACGGCGGGCCGGAGAGTCGTGATCCCCATGTCCAACCAACCGCACGTCCCGCAAAACCCCACTCCGGAGCAGCCGTCGTGAAGCGCACAGCCGTCCTCGCCGCCGCCCTCGCGGCCATCCTCGGAGCGGCAGCTCCGGCCCACGCCGAAAAGGTCCGCATCGGCTACTGGAGCTCGGGCGTCAGCCTCGGCTTCGGCGCCGTGCTTGAGACCGGCAAGTTCATGGAGAAGGAGGGGCTCGAGGTCGAGTACGTCAAGTTCCCCGACGTCAACGCGCCGACCAAGGCGTTGGCAGCGGGCGGCATCGACTTCGCGATCGCGGCCCCCGCCGCCGCCTCGATGAGCGTCGCGGCCGACGGCCTGCCGCTGTCGATCGTGCTCGCGACGCAGGTGGCCGAGCTCGACTTCGTGGTGCCCGAGGACTCGCCCATCAAGACGATGGAGGAGCTGAAGGGCAAGAAGATCGGCGGCTCGCCCGCCGGCAGCGCCACCGCCGCCATCGCGTCGGCGATCCTCGAGAAGAACTATGGCTTCGGCTCCGGCGACTACACGCTGGTGCCGGGCAACGACCCGCGCCTCGCGCAGTTCCTGGTGCAGAAGGACATCGACGCCGCGGCGCTCCGCACGGTCACGATCGCTCTCGTCAAGGACGTCAAGCTGCGCCGGATCGGGGCCTTCCGCGACGAGTGGAAGAAGCTGTCGAAGGGCGACGCGCCGCCGGTGCTCGGCGTCGGCGTGATGCGCAACGACTGGCTGAAGGCTAACCCGGACGGCGCCGCCAAGGTCGTCGCCGGCATGCGCAAGGCCTACGAGTTCGGCAAGGCCGACAAGGCCGCCGTCGCCAAGGCGCTGGTCGCCGCCGCCAACATGGGCGAGGACGACGCCAAGGCCTACGCGGCGCTGTGGGACGGCATCTACACCGTCACGCTGGAGCCGTCCGACATCGCCTCGCTCAAGACCGCGTTCGAGGTGTTCAAGTCGGTGGGCGCGGTGAAGGGCGAACTGCCCGACGCCGCCTTCGCCACCGGCCCCTACGAGGCTTCCAAGGCCATCAAGTGACCGATCCTTCCTTCACCTCTCCCCGCCGGGAAGAGGTCGCGAGGCGAAGCCGAAGCGGGTGAGGGCCTGTTTTTCTCGCCGGAGAGCCCCCTCATCCGACCCTTCGGGTCGATCTCTCCCCGCCGGGGAGAGGTGAAGACCCGAGCCAATTTCTGAACGTCAACGACAAGCGCGAAAAGCGCCGCGAGAGAGAAGGCCGATCGATGCCCAAGACCATGAAGGCCCTGCTGCTGAAGCAGCACGGCGACGTCTCCGACCTGATCGTCGTGGACGACCATCCCGTCCCGACCGCCGACGCCGGCCATGTGGTGATCCGCGTCGGCGCGTCCTCGTTCAACTATCACGACGTCTTCACCGTGAAGGGCATGCCAGGCATCAAGGTGCCGATGCCCGTGGTCATCGGCCTCGACATGGCGGGCGAGATCACGGAGGTCGGCGAAGGCGTCGAGGGCTGGAGCGTCGGCGACCGGGTGCTGGTCAACCCGCTCTACCCCAACAAGGGCCTGATGGGCGAGATGCTCGATGGCGGCATGGCGCAGTACTGCCGCGTCTCGGTCGGCCAGCTCATCCGCATGCCGGACAAGGTGAGCTTCGTGGACGCGGCCTCGCTTCCCGTCGCCTACGGCACCGCCCACCGCATGCTCGTCACCCACAAGACGGTGAAGGCCGGCGACAAGGTGCTGGTGCTCGGCGCCTCCGGCGGCGTCGGCACCGGCTGCGTCATGCTGCTGAAGCAGCTCGGCTGCGAGGTGATCGCCTGCGCCGGCAGCCAGGACAAGCTGGACCGGCTGAAGGAGCTCGGGGCCGACCACGTGGTGAACTACCGCGAGACCGATTTTTCGAAGTGGGCGATCCAGCAATACGGCAAGCCCCAGCGCCGCAGCTATGACGGCGGCGTCGACGTGGTGATCAACTTCACCGGCGGCGACACCTGGGCACCCTCGCTGAAATGCGTGAAGCGCGGCGGCTCCATCCTGACTTGCGGCGCGACCGCCGGCCACGATCCCAAGGAGGACCTGCGCTACATCTGGAGCTTCGAGCTCAAGATCATCGGCTCCAACTCGTTCTACGACGACGACCTGTCGGCGCTCATGGACATGATCCAGGAGGGGACGCTGAAGCCGGTCGTCGACAAGGTGCTGCCGCTCGAGGAGGCGGCGGAGGGCCTGCGCCTGATCCGCGACCGCGAGGTCATGGGCAAGATCGTGGTGACGCCATGAGCGAGACCATCACCCTCACCGCGGCCGAAGTCGAAGCGAAGCTGCTCAAGGGCCCGTTCCACCAGTGGCTCGGGCTCAAGGTGATCTCGGTCGGCGACGGCGAGATCGAGCTCAAGGCGACCTGGCGGCCCGAATGGGTCGTCAACGCCGAGCGCGGCTACGTCCATGGCGGCATCCTCGCCACGCTGATCGACCTCACGGCCGACTGGGCGCTGGTGTCGAAGACCGGGCGCGGCGTGCCGACGGTGGATCTGCGCGTCGACTACCACCGAGCGGCCATGGAGGGAGACCTGACCGCGAAGGGCAAGGTGGTGAAGTTCGGCGGCACGCTGTCGGTCGCGGAAGCCCAGGTGCTGGACGGCGAAGGCCGGCTGCTCGCCAGCGGCCGCGGCGTCTACATGACCGCGACCCCGAAGTGAGGGCCTGAGCGGATGGCGGCGGCGCTCGACCATGTGGTCGTCAACGTGCTGCGGGGCATGGACGAGGCGGCGGCGCTGTTCGCGGGCCTCGGCTTCCAGCTCACGCCGCTCGGCCGCCATTCGCTCGGCTCCATCAACCACCTGATGATGACGCAGGGCGGCTATCTTGAACTCGTCGGCGTGCCGGCCGAGGGCCGCCAGCGTCAGGAGGTGCTGGACAGCCCGTTCGGCCTCAACGGGCTGGTGATGAAAAGCGCGGACGCCGACGAGACCTTCGCGCGGCTCGGCGCCGCCGGGCTCGAGCCCGCTCCGCCGGTCGCGTTCTCGCGGCCGGTGGAGATCGACGGCGAGGCCCGCGAGGCGCGCTTCCGCACCGTGAGGGTTCCGGACGCGCTGTTCCCGGCTGGCCGGGTCTATTTCTGCGAGCACCTGACGCCGGAACTGGTCTGGCGTCCGGAATGGCTCTCCCATCCCAACGGCTTTGTCCGCCTCGACCGCATTGAGGTCGCCTCGCTTGCTCCCGAGCGCGACGCCGCGTCCTACGCCGCCGCGGCGGGCGCCCCGGCCGCGCGCACGGCCACGGGCTGGCGCGTGGAGCTGCCCGATTTCGTGATCGACGTCGTGTCCGGCGACCGGCCCCGTTTCGCGACCCTCGGCCTTGCCTTCGACGGCCTGGACGGGATCGCGGCGCGGGCCCGGGCGACCGCCGGCGCGGTCTGGAGCGAGCCGGCCTCCGGCGAAAGCGCGACGCTCGCGCTGCCGTCGCTGGAGCTTGTCCTCGCCTGCCGGAGCGCCCGATGACCGGCGTCACGAACCTCGGAGCCGTCCTGACCGATGACGACGCCGCCGCACCCCCGGCGGTGATCGGCATCGGACCGGACGGCTCCGGGACCTCCGTCAGCCGCGCGGAGCTGAACGCGACCGCAGACGCCTTCGCGCGCGGGCTCGGCCGGCGGGGAATCCGGCGCGGCGACCGGATCGCGATCCTCGCCGCGAACGCGCCCGTCTATCTCGCGCTCCTGCTCGGCGCGATGCGGGCCGGCGTGATCCCCGTGCCGGTCAACTTCAAGTTTCCGCCCGCGACCGTGGCGCAGGTCGTGGCCGACAGCGGCGCGCGGGTGGTGTACTGCGACGCCGAGCGGCTCCCGCAGGCGCCGGCCGCGGTCCCCGCTGTCGCGCTCGACGGCGGGCTCGGCGACTGGCTCGATCCCGGACCGTTCGAGCCGGTCGACCCGGCGAAGGACGAGCCGGCGATGATGCTGTTCACCTCGGGCTCCACCGGGCGGCCCAAGGGCGTGCTGCTGAGCCATGCGGGCCATCTCTGGGTCGTGCGCACGCGCATGGCGGACGACGATCTCAGGGCTGAACGCATGCTGATCGCAGCGCCGCTCTACCACATGAACGCGCTCGCCAACGCCCTGCTGGCGCTGGCGGCGGGCGCGACCGTGCTGCTGCTGCCGCAGTTCCAGGCGCGCGCCTACATCGCCGCGATCGACCGCCACCGCGCGACCTGGGCGACGGCGGTGCCGCCGATGATCGCCATGATGCTGCGCGAGAAGGACGCCCTCGCGACCGCCGACCTGACCAGCGTTCGGGTGGTGCGCATGGGCTCGGCGCCGGTCAACGAGGCGCTCGCCGCCCAGACCCGCGCGCTGCTGCCGAACGCCCGCATCATCAACGCCTACGGCACCACGGAGGGCGGGCCGGTGGTGTTCCTCGACCCCGACGGCTCGGCACCCACCGGCTCGGTCGGGCGTCCGCATCCGGGCGTCGAGGTCCGGCTCGTCGGCGAGGGCGCTCCGGACCATGGCGTGCTGCAGATGAAGAGCCCCGCGGTCATGCTCGGCTATCACGAGCGCCCGGACGTGCGCTCGCCGATCACCCCGGACGGCTTCTACGACACCGGAGACGTGTTCCGCCGCGACGGCGACGGCTTCTATTACTTCGTCGGCCGGGTCGACGACATGTTCGTCTCGGGCGGCGAGAACATCTTTCCGGGCGAGGTCGAGGCCATGCTCGAGACCCATCCGGACGTGCTGCAGGCGAGCGTCGTGCCGGTGGACGACGACATCAAGGGAACCAAGCCGGTCGCCTTCGTGGTGCGCCGTCCGGGTTCGGATCTGGACGAGGCCGTGCTCAAGGCCTTCGCGCTCGCGAACGCGCCGGCCTACCAGCATCCGCGCCGGATCTGGTTTCTTGACCGCATGCTGCTCGCCTCCACCAACAAGATCGACCGGGCCGGACTGCGCGCCCGGGCGGAGGCCGAGCTGAAGAGCGGATGATGGCGTAAGCCCGCGCCGGCTCGCCCGGACGCCGGATAAGGATCGTCGGAACGCATTCACCCGGGGAAATCACGAGGAGACCATGACCCGTTTCGACTGGACCGCCGGCTACCCGTCACGCCGCGTGCCGGCGTTCGGGCGCAACGTCGTCTCGACCTCCCACCCGCTCGGCGCGCAGGCCGGCCTGCGGATGCTGCACCAGGGCGGCAACGCGGTCGACGCCGCGATCGCGGCCGCGGCCGCCATGGCGCTGGTCGAGCCCTGCTCGAACGGCCTCGGCTCCGACGCCTACTGCATCCTGTGGGACGGCGAGAAGCTGCACGGCCTCAACGCCTCCGGCGGCGCGCCCGCGGCGTGGACGCCGGATTACTTCGCGAAGAAATACGGCGAGGGCCGCTCACGACCGCCGATGCGCGGCTGGGATTCCGTCACCGTGCCCGGCGCGGTCGGCTCCTGGGTGGCGCTCAGCGAGCGGTTCGGCCGGCTGTCGCTGTGCGACGCGCTCGCGCCCGCGATCGAGATCGCCGAGCGCGGCTATCTCGCGCCGACCGTGGTGCAGCAGAAATGGGCCGCGGCGGCCGAGGTCCGCGACCTCGTCCGCCAGCCGGGATTCTCCGAGCTGTTCCTGCCGCGGGGCCGCGCGCCGGAAGTTGGGGAGCTCGTCACGCTCAAGGGCGCCGCGCGCGCGCTGCGCGTCATCGCCGAGACGGGCGGCGACGCGTTCTACCGGGGCGAGATCGCCGAGGCGATGGCGGCGCACGCCGCAGCCCATGGCGGGGCGCTGACGGTCAAGGACCTCGAGGCGTTCCAGCCGGAATGGGTCGAGCCGATCTCCAAGACCTACCGTGGCTATGTGGTTCACGAGATACCGCCGAACGGGCAGGGCATCGCCGCGCTGATCGCGCTCGGGATACTGTCGCGTTTCGACCTCGCGGGCCTCGATCCCGACGGCGTCGAGGCGAACCATCTGCAGATCGAGGCGATGAAGCTCGCCTTCGCCGACACCTACGCCCATGTGGCCGACCTCGCCCATATGCGGGTGACGCCGGAGCAACTGCTGGACGACGCCTATCTCGCGGAAGCCGCGAAGCTGATCGATCCTTCGCGGGCGCAGGTCTTCGCGGCGCGGAATCCGGTCCGGGGCGGCACCATCTACCTCACCGCCGCCGACGAGAACGGCATGATGGTAAGCTTCATCCAGTCGAACTTCATGGGCTTCGGGTCCGGCGTCTGCCTGCCGGAATGGGGGCTGTCGCTGCAGAACCGCGGCCACGGCTTCCACCTCGACCCCGCGAGCCCGAACGTGGTCGCGCCCGGAAAACGGCCGTTCCAGACCATCATCCCGGGCTTCCTCACCAGGGACGGCCAGCCAGTGATGAGCTTCGGCGTGATGGGCGGCAACATGCAGCCGCAGGGGCACATGCAGACGCTCGTCCGCATGATCGACTACGCCCAGAACCCGCAGGCCGCCTGCGACGCGCCGCGCTGGCGCTTCAACGCCGGGCTCGACATCAACGTCGAGGCGACGATGCGGCGGGAGACGGTGGAGGGGCTGGCGGCGCTCGGCCACGAGATGAGCGTGATCGAGGACAGCTACCAGGACTTCGGCGCCGGCCAGTTCATCTGGCGCATGGGCGATCCCGGCGTCGAGGGCTACGCCGCAGCGAGCGATCCCCGCCGCGACGGTTACGCCGCGGTGAGCTGAGCCAACGACCCGTCTCGGCGCCGCTCGCGACATCGCCGTCATGCCCGGACTTGATCCGGGCATCCATCTCTCCGCCCGAGGAATCGATCGTCAGCCGTTGGGCGGGCGCGGGCGGTTTCCGTTCCGACGCCGTCAGTAGTTCGCGGCCTCTTCCGGCGACTGGCCGCGACGGTAGACCAGCATGGTCCGCTCGAAGCTCATCACCTCGGCGCCGTCCTGGTTCACGCCGCGGGTGAGCACCGTGACAATGCCCTGATGCGGTCGGCTCTTGGATTCGCGCTTCGAAAGCACCGTGCTCTCGGCGTAGAGCGTGTCGCCGGCGAAGACCGGAGCGGTCGCCTTGACCTTGTCCCAGCCGAGATTGGCGACCACCTTCGCGCTCACGGTGCGCACGCTCATCCCCGTGAGCAGCGCCAGCGTGAAGGTCGAGTCGACCAACAGCTTCTTCCACTCGGTCTTGTCGGCGTAGGCGGCGTCGAAGTGGACCTGCTGCGTGTTCATGGTCAGCAGCGTGAACCACACGTTGTCCACATCGAGGAGCGTCCGGCCTGGCCGATGTTCGTATACGTCGCCAGGCTCGAAATCCTCGAAATAGAGACCGGAGGTCTCGCGGAAGCGGCGTTCGCCGACGATCTTGTAGGCGGGAAGGCTGTCGGTCATGGGGGTCGGCTCTCCGGATGTCGCGCCTACGCCGGAACGCGGCGGGGGCGCCTGGCAAGGCTGATCAGTCGGCGTATTCGCCGGCGGCCTTGATGATCGGCGCCCAGCGGTCGATCTCGGCGAAGTACTTCGCCTTCAGGCCCTCGGGCGTCGCTTCCGCGTCGGACACCGGCGCCGTGCCGAGTTCGGCGAAGCGCCTCACGGTCTCTGGATCGTGGAGGGCCGCCTTCAGCGCGGCGTTGAGCTTGTCGACCACCGGCGCGGGCGTCCCGGCGGGGACGTACATGCCGTGCCAGACGCCGACCTCGAAGCCCTTGAGGCCGAGTTCGGCGGCGGTCGGCACGTCCGGCAGCACCGGGATGCGCTCGGCGGTCGCTGTGGCGTAGGCCTTCACCTTGTGGGTCTTCACAGGGCCCGTCGCGCCGGTGGTCTGGTCGCAAAGCAGGTCGACCTGACCGCCCATGGTGTCGGTCATCGCCGGTCCGGTTCCCTTGTAGGGCACGGTCGTCAGCTTCACGCCGGTCAGCTGCATGAACAGCATGCCGCAGATGTGGCTGACGGCGCCGGGGCCGGCGTTCGCGAGCGAGACCTTGTCCTTGTTGTCCTTGATATAGGCGAGCAGCGCCTTGAAATCGGCCGGCTCGAAATTCGGCCGGCTCACCAGCAGCATCGGCACCGTCGTCACCTGCCCGACGAAGCCGAAGGCGGTCTTGGGATCGTAGGCGAGCTTGCGGTAGAGCGTGGCGCTGGTGGTGATGCCCATGTGGTGCAGCAGGATCGTCTGCCCGTCGGGCGTCGCGCGGGCGAGCCGGCCGGACGCCAGCGTGCCGCCGGCCCCCGTCGCGTTCTCGACCAGCACCGGCTGTCCGAGCTCCTTCTCCATCACCCGGGCGACGAGCCGGGCGACCACGTCGGTAGGTCCGCCCGCTGCGAACGGCACCAGCATCGTGACCGGTCCCTTCGGGAAGTCCTGCGCCAACACCGGCGCGAGTGTCGAAACGAAAGCGAAGGCCGCCGCAGCGGCGAGGCGCTTGAAGACCATTCCCATCCTCCCATCGGCCCTGTTTCGGACCTGTCACGGACGCCGGTCGAGCGGCGCCTCGATCTCAAGAGGTAGCGGAGGGCATGACCATCGAGAAATGTTATATCGCGAACTCAGCTTTAGCATTCGGCGATAGGTCCGAGACATGGACGTCCACCAGCTCAAAACACTGATCCACGTCGCCGAGCTCGGCAGCCTGAGCAAGGCGGCGGATCGGCTGCGCATCGCCCAGCCCGCGCTCAGCCGGCAGATCCGCATGCTGGAGCAGGAGATCGGCCAGCCGCTGTTCGAGCGCCACGGCCGCGGTATGCAGATCACCGACGTGGGGCGCGACGTGCTGGCCCACGCGACCCGCATCATGGCCGAACTCGACGCCATCCGCGCCACGACCTCGGGAGGCGGCTCGTCCTATCGCGGCGCCGTCACCATCGGCATGACCTCCACCGTCGCCGAGATCGCGACCGTGCCGGTCGCCGCGCGGGTCAAGCGCGAGCATCCGCAGCTCGCCATCCGGTTTGCGTCCGCCTTCTCCGGCCATGTGCTGGATTGGCTGCAGCGCGGCGAGGTCGACATCGGCATTTCCTATGACCCGCAGCCCATGCGCTCCCTGCGCATCCGCCCGGTGATGACCGAAAGCCTGCTTCTGGTCGGCGCGGGCGAGGAAGGGCTCGACCGGAGCGAGGCGGTCGCCTTTGCGAGCCTCGCAGGGCGCGACCTGGTGCTGCCGAGCCCCCGTCACGGCCTGCGCGCCATTGTGGAAGACTGCGCGCGCAAGGCCGGGATCGCGCTGACGGCCAGCGTCGAGGCGGACTCCTTCGGCGGCATGATCGCGCTGGTGCGCGGCGGCTTCGGGCCCACCATCCTGCCGCTCGCGCCGATCTACGCGCAGGTCGAGCGCGGCGAGCTTTCCGCCGCTCCTCTCGTGGATCCCGCTCCCACCCGCCGGGTCGTGCTGGCCTTTCCCGCGGACCGTCCGGTCAGCCCCGCCGCCCGCTTCGTCGGCGACGCCTTCATGGAGATCGCGGCTGACCTCGTCGGGCGAGGCGTCTGGCTTGGCCACAAGCTCGCGCCGGACCGGGCGTAACCCGAGCTAGATCAAACGGCGATACCTCAAAGCCACGATTGCTATTTGTGGGCATGGCTCCGCGCGGCTAACGCTTTCCGGCGCCAAGGGAGCACCGCACGCCATGACGACAGCCGCCCGCGAGACCTATGAGGAGATCCGCGAGAGCGTCGCCAAGCTCTGCGCTCAGTTTCCGGGCGAGTACTGGCGCGGCCTCGACCGCGAGATGGCCTACCCCTCCGCCTTCGTGCAGGCGCTGACCGAAGCCGGCTATCTCTCCGTGCTCATTCCGGAGGAATACGGCGGCGTCGGGCTGCCGCTCTCCGCCGCGGCGGCGGTGCTCGAGGAAATCCAGCTTCAGGGCTGCAACGGCGCGGCCTGCCACGCCCAGATGTACATCATGGGCGCGCTGCTCCGGCACGGGAGCGACGCGCAGAAGGCCAAGTACCTCCCCGGCATCGCCTCCGGCGCGCTTCGCCTTCAGGCGTTCGGCGTGACCGAGCCGACGAGCGGCACTGACACCTCCTCGATCAAGACCTTCGCGCGCCGGGACGGCGACCATTACGTCGTCAACGGCCAGAAGATCTGGACCAGCCGCGCCGAGCACTCCGACCTGATGCTTCTGCTCGCCCGCACCACGCCGAAGGAGCAGGCGGCGAAGCGCACGGACGGGCTGTCCGTTTTCGTGGTGGATATGGCGGAGGCGAAGCAGGCCGGCATGACCATCCGGCCGATCCGCACCATGATGAACCACGCCACCACCGAGGTGTTCTTCGACGACGTGCGGGTGCCGGCCGAGAACCTCGTCGGCGAGGAGGGCAAGGGCTTCCGCTACATTCTCTCCGGCATGAACGCCGAGCGCATCCTCATCGCCTCCGAATGCGTGGGCGACGCCAAGTGGTTCATCCGGAAGGCGACGGCCTACGCGCGGGAGCGGAGCGTTTTCGGCCGTCCGATCGGCCAGAACCAGGGAGTCCAGTTCCCCATCGCCAAGGCCTACGCCGCCATGCGCGCGGCGGAGCTGATGGTGCGCGAAGCCGCCGAAAAGTTCGAGGCCGGGCTCGATTGCGGGCCCGAGGCGAACATGGCGAAGATGCTGGCCGCCGACGCCTCCTGGGAGGCGGCGAACGCCTGCGTCCAGACCCATGGCGGCTTCGCCTTCGCCGAGGAGTATGACGTCGAGCGCAAGTTCCGGGAGACGCGGCTCTATCAGGTGGCGCCGATCTCGACCAACCTCGTGCTGTCCTATCTCGCCGAGCATGTGCTCGGCCTGCCGCGATCCTACTGAAAGGCCGCCGCCGATGTCCCGTCCCTTGGAAGGCCTGCTTGTCGTGGCCCTGGAGCAGGCGGTGGCGGCGCCCATGTGCACCATGCGGCTCGCCGACGCCGGCGCGCGGGTGATCAAGCTCGAGCGGCCCGACGGCGACACCGCCCGGCACTACGACCGCAGCGTCCGGGGGATGAGCGCCTATTTCGCCTGGCTCAACCGCGGCAAGGAGAGCGCGGCGCTCGACCTGAAGTCCGAGGACGATCTAGCGCTCGCCCATGCGCTGGTCGCGAAGGCCGACGTGTTCGTGCAGAATCTCGCGCCGGGCGCCAGCGTGCGGCTCGGTCTCGGCGCCAAGGATCTCGTCGCGCGTCATCCCCGCCTGATCGCGCTCGACATCGTCGGCTACCGGCAGTCGACGCCGGCGAGGGCGCTCAGGGCCTACGACATGCTGGTGCAGGCGGAGAGCGGCATTTGCAGCGTGACCGGCACGCCCGAGGAGGCGGTGAAGGTCGGCGTCTCGATCGCCGACATCGGCACCGGCATGAACGCCCACGCCGCCGTCTGCCAAGCGCTCTACGAGCGCGAGCGCACCGGCCGCGGAAAGGCGATCGAGATCGCGATGTTCGACAGCATGGCGGAATGGATGGCGGTGCCGTTCCTGCACTACGAGCATCAGGGCCGCGTCACGCCCCGCACCGGGCTCAGCCACGCGTCGATCTTTCCGTATCACGTCGCGAACTGCCGGGACGGCGGCGTGGTCATAGTCGTGCAGAGCCCGCCGGAATGGCTGCGGTTCTGCGACGGCGTGATGGGGCGGCCGGAGCTCGCGGCCGATCCCCGCTTCGCCGACAATCCGGCCCGCGTCGAGAACCGGGACGCGCTGATCGCGATCATCGACGAGGTTTTCGGCCTTGCGACGCGCGCGGAGATGATCGCGCGGCTGGAGGCGCATCAGCTCGCCTGGGCCAAGGTCTCCGACGTCGCCGACATGGCGGCGCACCCCGCGCTCACCCGCATGACCGCAACGCTCGCGAACGGCGAGCGCTTCGACCTGCCGACCTCGCCGCTCACCGCCGCCACGACCTGCGAAGCGCCGCCGGCGCTCGGCGCGCACACCGCCGCGATCCGCGCCGAGGTCGCAGCCGCGCCGGACGGCGTCCGGATCAGGCGGCCCGCCTGAGCCGAGCGCCGACCGCGTCCGTGACGATGACGCCGAGCGTGACGAAGACCAGAAATACCCAGCCCGAAACCGCGCCGGCGTGGACGCCGGAGAGCAGCACGCCGACGGTGCAGCCGAGCGCCGTCATCGCGCCCCAGCCCATCAGCAGGCCGCCGATCAGCCCCCGCGCGGCCTGGGCTCCGGTCGGGACCGCCGGCCTGAACCGTCCCGCGACCAGCGCCGCCGCGAAGCTCGTCAGGACGAGGCCGACGACGAACAGGCCGTTCTCGGAGAGCAGCGTCTCCTTCACGACCGTCGCGCAGCCGCGCAGTCCGTCGAGCCCGTGCAGGGTCGCGGGCAGCAGCCCGGCGAGCCCCGCGGCGGTGCGGGCCGCGCTGCCGAGCTCCGCCGTGACGCCGAGCGGGGCGACGCGCAGATAGGCGAGCGTCGCGATCGCCCCCACCAAGAGGCCGGTGGGCAGGAATGGCCAGCGCTCCACGAACACGGCGCGCGCGGCGCTCCGGAGCGTCAGCGGCTCCCTTGGTTCGGCCGCGCCGGGGCGGCTGCGCGCGAGCGCCAGCGCCGCCAGCAGCGCGAGGACGAGCAGCGTCAGCGCCAGCCAGCCGGGATAGCCGAGCAGCGCCGGCAGCCACAGCGCCGGCGCTTCGGCGACGCTCGCGAGATAGATCGGGTTCCAGGTCAGGAAGCCGATCACGAATCCGCCGACCGCGCCCGCGAGCGCGAAGGGCGAGGTCGGGGAGCCTTCGCCGAGCCGGTAGAGATGCGCCGACAGGCAGGAACCCGACACCGCCATGCCGACCCCGAAGACGAAGGCGGCGAGGCCGAGCGCCGGCCCGACCGGACCCACGTGTGCGGTCGGCGGCAGCCGGCCCCCGAACGGGTTCGGCAGCCAGGCGCCGAACACCGCGGCGTAGCCGACCGCGCCGGCGGCGAGCGCGACGAGGATCGCGAGCACCCCGCGGGGATCGCCCTCTCGCAGCAGGTCGCGGAGATTGCAGAGGAAGCAGAAACGGCCGCGCTGGAGCGCGATCCCGAAGGAGGCGCCCGCCAGCAGCGCGAAGGACTGGCGCGCGCCGACGGCTCCCGGCGTCTGCCCCAGCGCGTAGGCCCACGCGGCGACGCCTGCGAGGACGCCGGCCGCGATGGCGATGCGCGTGGGGGACAGGTGATCGGCGGTGGGCAATGGGGGCGTCATGGCGACTTCATGCTGGAGAACGTCGTTGGCCGGCGGTCGCGAGACCACCGGCCAACAACGGATTTGAGTGATCAGGCGCGCTCGTCAGCCCGGCCGAGCGAAGCGAGAGCCGGGATCGCGCCCAGACAAGAACGCCTCCTGCGGACGACGATCCCGGCGCGGCGCTGACACGCCGTCCGGGACGACGCCCGTTGGACGCCAGCACGGAGCCTCAGGGTCTCACTTTCCCTGCCAGACGGTGCCGGTGAGGTTCGCGACGGGCACGCCGACCGCGTTGCCGTATTCGGTCCAGGAGCCGTCATAGTTGCGGACGTCGTAGCCCAGCACCTTGGCCAGCACGAACCAGGTGTGGCTGGAGCGCTCGCCGATGCGGCAGTAGACGATCACCGGCTTGGAGCCGTCGACGCCGGCCTCGGCATAGAGCTTCTTGAGCTCCTCCTTCGGCTTGATGGTCCCGTCCGCGCTGACCGCCTTGGACCACGGCACGTTCTTCGCGTTCGGCACGTGGCCGGCGCGGACCGCGGTCTCCTTCGAGCCTTCCGGCGCGAAGATCTTGCCCGAGAACTCGTCCGGCGAGCGGATGTCCAGCAGCGTGACGCTCTGGTCGCCCTCGGCCACCTTCAGCACGTCGCCGAGCCGCGCGCGGACCTTGGTGTTCAGCTCGCCGATCTCGATCGAGCCCTTGGCGGCTTCCGGTGTCGCGGTGTCGAGCGGCAGGCCCTTGGCCTCCCAGACCTTGCGGCCGCCGTCGAGCAGCTTCACGCGGTCGCCGAGCCCATAGGCCTCGAGCACCCAGGCGCCCCAGGCGGCGAACCAGTTGTTGTTGTCGCCGTAGAGGACGATCGTGGTGTCCTTGTCGACGCCGGCGGCCGAAAGCAGCTTCTGCAGGTTTTCAGCGGAAGCGATGTCGCGCTTGACCGGATCGACCAGCTCGGTGTGCCAACGGATGTTGGTCGCGCCCGGCACATGGCCGCGCTCATAGACGCCGGGGTCGACGCTGACCTCGAACACCTTGACCTTCGGGTTCTTGAGGTTGTCGGCGACCCAGTCGGCGGTCACCAGCGGGCCGCTCTCCGCGGCGGCCGCGACGCCGCCGAGCGCCAGCGCGAACCCAAGGCCCGCAATCCCCGTAATCGCCTTCATCGTCGGCCTCCTGAGCCGTTCGTCAAACCGAACGGCATTGATCCTGAGGCTCTCGCAATCGTCAATATACTCAATCCGTCGACTTAATTGACATTCATGTGATGATCGCGTTCTGGTGTGCGCCTCGGCCGGCCCCGGAGGCTGGCGGCCGCCATCAAAGGGCTGTTCCATGAAACGCACGCTCGCGGCGCTCGGCGCCGCCATCATCGCCGTCGCGGGGATCTCCGCGACGGCGATGGCCGAAGGCCAGATCCGCATCGCCGAGCAGTACGGCATCTCCTACCTGCCGCTGCACGTGATCCGCGACCAGAAGCTGATCGAGAAGCACGGCAAGGCGGAAGGGCTCGACATCACGGTCGAGTGGGCGAAGCTCTCCGGCGGCGCGGCGCAGAACGACGCCCTGCTCTCCGGCTCGATCGACGTCGCGGCGGCGGGCGTCGGCCCCGCGCTGACGATCTGGGACCGCACCCGCGGCACGGTCGACGTGCGGGCGATCGCGTCGCTCGGTTCGCTGCCGTCGTTCCTCATCACCAACAATCCGAAGGTGAAGACGCTTCAGGACTTCACCTCGGCCGACAAGATCGCGGTGCCGGCGGTCGGCGTCTCGGTCCAGTCGCGCACGCTGCAGATCGCGGCGGAGAAGGCCTTCGGCGAGGGCCAGCACAAGAAGCTCGACGAACTCACCGTCTCGCTGCCGCATCCGGACGCGACCGCGGCGCTGCTGTCGGGCGGCGGGCAGCTCACGGCGCATTTCTCCAACCCGCCGTTCCAGTACCAGGCGCTCAAGGACCCGAAGATCCACAAGGTGCTGAGCTCCTACGACGTGCTCGGCGGTCGGGCGACCTCCAACCTCGCCTACACGACCGCGAAGTTCCGCGAGGACAACCCGAAGACCTACAAGGCCTTCGTGGAGGCGCTGAAGGAGGCCGTGGCCTGGATCGAGGCCAACAAGCAGGCGGCGGCCGAAACCTACATCCGCGTGGAGAAGTCGAAACTCGATCCGGAGCTGATCCTCTCGATCGTCCAGAGCCCGGAGGTGAGCTTCACGCTCAAGCCCGAGCGCACCTTCGTCTACGCCGAGTTCCTGTCGCGCACCGGCGCGATCAAGAACAAGCCGTCGAGCTGGAAGGACTACGTCTTCCCCGACATCCAGGACGTCGAGGGAAGCTGAGCATGACGGCCGGCGCCCCGGTCCTCGAGGCGAAGGACCTCACGCTCGACTACGCGACGCCGTCCGGATCGGTCCGGGCGGTGGAGCGCGTCAGCTTCACGGTGGCGAAGGGCGAGCGGCTGGTGCTGCTCGGGCCTTCGGGCTGCGGCAAGTCCTCGATCCTGAAGGCGGTCGCCGGCTTCGTAGCGCCGGCCGAGGGGCGGATCGCGCTGCACGGCCGCCCGGTCCAGGGGCCGGGACCGGACCGGGTGGTGGTGTTCCAGGAGTTCGACCAGCTTCTGCCGTGGAAGACGGTGCGGGACAACGTGGCGTTTCCGCTCCGCGCCACCGGTCGGCTGCGGGCGGCCGAGGCCCGCGAGAAGGCGGACGCCGCGATCGCCCGCGTCGGGCTGGCGCGCGCGGCCGACGCCTATCCCCACACGCTGTCCGGCGGCATGAAGCAGCGCGTCGCGATCGCGCGCGCTCTCGCCGCCGAGCCCGAGATCCTGCTGATGGACGAGCCCTTCGCGGCGCTCGACGCGCTGACGCGCGAGACGCTGCAGGCGGAGCTGCTGGGGCTCGCGGAAAGCCTCGGCTTCACGCTGCTGTTCGTGACGCATTCGATCGACGAGGCGGTGCTGATCGGCACCAAGCTGCATCTTCTCAGCGCCCATCCCGGCCGGACCATCGCGGCCTTCGACGTGTCGCATCTCGACGGCGACTCGTGGGGCTCGCCGGAGTTCGAGCGCGTCGCGGGCGAGGTGCATCGCCTGCTGTTCGGGCGCGACGACCGCCACGGCGCGCGCCGCGCCGCGCGTCCGCAGGAGGGCGCCCATGCCTGAGGCCGCTCATGTCTGACGTGACGGAACCGCTGTCCGGCCTCGCCGGCCGGGAGGCCGAGCCTACGAAGGCGTCGGGACGGCTGCGCCGCGCGCTCGGTTCGCCCTTCGCGCGCCGCGCCTATGTGCTCGCGCTGCTGGCGCTCGTCTGGCAGGCCGTGGCGCTGTGGCAGAACAACCCGATCCTGCTGCCGACCTTCACCCAGACCGCGGCCGCCTTCGCCGACAGCGTCGCGAACGACGGCCTGGGCGGCTACGCCTTCGCCTCCGTCGCGGTGCTGCTGAAGGGCTATCTGCTTGCGGTGGCGCTCGCGCTCGTCCTCGTCTCGCTCGCGGTCGCCAACGGCTTCGCGCGCGACGTGCTGACGACGCTGACGGCGATGCTGAACCCGCTGCCGGCGATCGCGCTGCTGCCGCTCGCCATGCTGTGGTTCGGCCTCGGCGAGAAAAGCCTTATCTTCGTGCTGGTGCACGCGGTGCTGTGGCCGTTCGCGCTGGCGGCGCTGTCGGGCTTCGACAGCGTGCCGGAGACGCTGCGGCTCGTCGGCCGGAACTACGGCCTCAAGGGGCCGGCCTATGTGGCGAAGATCCTCGTGCCCGCGGCGCTGCCCGCGGTGCTGTCGGGGCTCAAGATCGGCTGGGCCTTCGCCTGGCGCACCCTGATCGCGGCCGAGCTGGTGTTCGGCGTCACCTCGCGGCAGGGCGGGCTCGGCTGGTTCATCTTCCAGAACCGCAACGAGCTCCTGACCGACAAGGTGTTCGCCGGCCTCGCCGCGGTGATCGTGATCGGGCTCGTGGTCGACGGCCTGCTGTTCCGCGCCGTCGAGGCCGCGACCGTGCGGCGCTGGGGCATGCAGCGCTGACGATTCGTCCGGACCGGCCGGCGGCGCCTTGAGCTTGGCGTCGCCAATTCGGGAAACCGCGGAGCGCACGCGCCGTCGCCGGCGAGGTCGGCGCGCGACGGCGCAGAGGCCCGCAGGCCTTCCTGACCGCCGCCGGTCGATCGGGCGATTCCTTAGCGTCTGAACGCTCGCGCGTTGGGCCGTAACTCCCCGCGGGGCGCGGCCGCCAGCGGGCGTCTCGTGTCGAGACAGGATAAAAATATAAAATCCATAGAATGAATAAAATAAGTGTTGACCCCGCATCCGCCGCGGCGCATGGTGGGGTCATTCTCCGGTTCGCCCGAACAGGAGCGCGGGTTTTGACCGAGCAGCTTGCCCCGCGTCACCAAACGCTAAAGCGCCACGTTGCGTGCCGAGCGCTCGTGGTCTCCACGAGGTTCGTCATGAAGTTCCCCTCGACGTCCTTCCTCTCCCGACTTGGACCCCGGCGTCGCGTCGCGACCGGACGATGTCGGCCCTGACAGGCCGCCGTCGGCCCGGCGCAATCGGCGGCGCCGGGTCCTTTTTCGTCAGGTTTTCCGGAGGAGCGTCGCCATGAGCGCAGCGTTCGTCATTGAAGTTCGTGGCCTGCAGGCCGGTCTCGTGGTCCGCCAGGAGAGCGGCGGATTCCGTTTCTTCGCGGCCGTCGCGGAGGCGTTCTCGCTCGAGGGACAGGTGTTCCGCTCGGCCGCGCACGCCGGCCGCGCCGTGCGCTCGGCGCTCGACGCGCCGCGGGCGCGCTGAGCCCGTCAGCCGCCGCTGATCGCGGTCAGGATGTAGACGTCCGCGCCGGGCTTGAGCGGCGTCGCAAGCGTCGCCCGGCGGCCTTCGACGAAGACGTTGATGTGCCGCCGCACCGCCGGCGTCGAGTCGCAGATGCGGTCGCGCATGCCCGGCCAGCGGGCGTCCAGTTCGTCGACGAGCTCCTGCACGGTCGACGCGACGATCTCCACCCGCCGTTCGGCGCCCGGAAACAGGGCGTCGAACAGCGGCGGCAGGCGCACCAGCGCGGGAGCCGTCGCCGCCACGGTCAGTCCTCCACCACATAGGTCTCGACCGACGAGATCGTCGGCAGATGCTCGGCGATGCGCGTCCAGCCCGCGCCCTCGTCGCGGCTGGCGTAGAGCTCGCCGGAGCCGGTGCCGAAATAGACGCCCGCAGGGTCGTGGCGGTCGGTCGCGAGCGCCTGCCGCAGCACGTTGAAATAGGCGTTCCGCTGCGGCAGCCCGTCGCGATGGGCGGTCCAGGTCACGCCGCCGTCGCCGGTGGACCAGATTGCGGCCTGGGCGTCCGGCATGAAGCGGCCGGCGATGTCGCCGTTCAGCGGCGCGAGGTAGAAGCGCTCCGGGTCGCGCGGATGCGCGGCGGCGGGAAAGCCGAAGCTCGAGGGCAGGCCGCGCTCCACGCTGGTCCAGCTCACGCCGCCGTCGTCGCTGCGGTACATGCCGCAGTGGTTCTGCTGGTAGAGCCGGTTCGGCCGGCCCGGGGCCATCACCACGCAGTGCACGCACTGGCCGTGCTCCGGGTAGTTCTGGCCTTCTGGCAGGAAGTCGGCGCGGGTGCCGCGGTTGCGCGGGCTCCACGTCGCGCCGCCGTCCGCGGTGTGGAACACGCCGGCGGCGGATATCCCGACCCAGACCTGGTCGCGGTCGTCCGGGTGCAGCACCAGCGAATGCAGGATCAGGCCGGCGCCGCCCGCGTTCCACTCGGGACGCGAGGGCGTCTCCTGCAGTCCCGCCACATGGGCGAAGCTCGCGCCGCCGTCCTCGCTGACGAACAGGCCCGCGGGATCGACGCCGGCGTAGAGCCGGCCGTGGCCGGCGGCGAGGCTCCACGCCGCCTTGATCGGCTCCTGGCCGGCGGCGTAGGCCAGCCCGCGGCTCGAATGGCTCCAGCTCGCGCCGAGGTCGTCCGAGCGCCAGATCGCGGGGCCGAACCATTCGGCGCCGCCGGCGGCGTAGATCACGCCGGTCGCCGGATCGACGATCGCATGGTTGATCGGCCAATTCTCGCAGAACGGCCCCTTCAGCTCCCAGTCGCGGCGCGCGGCGTCGCTTTCCAGCAGAAACAGCCCTTTTTTGGTGCCGACGAGGAGGATGGTCTTCGCGCCCATGGCGTGCTCCTCCCCTCAGGCCGCGCCGGGGACGACGACCATCCACGGAACGCCGAAGCGGTCCGTGACCATGCCGAAGCAGGGCGAGAAGAAGGTGGGGCCGAGCGGCATCTGGATCTGGCCGCCCTCGGCGAGCGCGTCGTAGAAGCGCTTCGCCTCGTCCGCGCCGTCGGCGGAGAGCGAGACGGAGAAGCCGCGGAACGCCTCGCATTCCGGCCCGCAGCCGTCCGACATCATCAGCTCGCCGTCGCCGACTTTGAGCGTCGCGTGCAGCACGCCGCCCGCGCCGATCTTCGGGAGCATGCCCTCGGGAACAGGGTCCGGGGCGTCGGCATAGCGCAGGAACATGAGGCGCTCGGCGCCGAGCGCCTGCTCGTAGAACGCGATCGCCTCTTCGCAGCGGCTGTCGAAGAACAGATAGGCCTTGATGGCCATGGCGGCTTCCTCCGTTGGTCGTCCTCGTCAAGGACGTCCGGCGGAGGCGCGGGCCGACAGGCGGCGCCGGATTCTTTTCGGAAGCGGCGGCGCCTCCTGCGTCAGTCGTTCATCACGAGCTGACGGTTGACCGCGAGCGAGGCCATGCTGCAGAGCGCGCCCGACAGCAGGTAGACCCCGACGAAGGCCAGATCGAGCTTCGACGCCACGGTGAGCGCCACGAGCGGGGCGAAGCCCGCGCCGATCAGCCAGGCGAGGTCGGCGGTGAGCGCCGCGCCGGTGTAGCGGTACCGCGACGAGAAGTTCGAGGTCAGCGCGCCGGAGGACTGGCCGAAGGTCAGGCCGAGCAGGCCGAAGCCGATCAGGATGAAGGCCGTCTCCCCTGCGATTCCGCCGCCGAGCAGGAACGGCGTCAGCACGCTGAACACCGCGATCAGGCCGGCGCAGACGCCGAGCAGCGTGCGGCGGCCGATCCGGTCCGCGATGACGCCCGACGCGATGATGCCGACGACGCCGACGACCGCGCCGAGCATCTCGATCAGCAGGAAGTGCCGCGCCGGCAGATCGGTGAACAGCGTCACCCAGGACAGCGGGAAGATCGTGACGAGATGGAACAGCGCGAAGCTCGCGAGCGGCGCGAAGGCGCCGATCAGCACGTTGCGGCCTTCCTTCCACAGCAGTTCGAACACCGGCACCGGCTCGAGCTCGCGGGTCGACAGAAGCTGCGAATAGGCCTCGCTCAGCACCAGCCGCAGCCGCGCGAACAGCGCCACGACGTTGACGGCGAAGGCCACGAAGAACGGGTAGCGCCAGCCCCAGGACAGGAAGTCCTCTTCGGACAGCGTCGCCGTGAAATAGGCGAACAGGCCGGCGGCGAGCAGAAAGCCAAAGGGCGCGCCGAGCTGGGGCATCATCGCGTACCAGCCGCGCTTGCCCGCCGGGGAGTTGAGCGACAGCAGCGAGGCGAGGCCGTCCCAGGCGCCGGCGAGCGCCAGGCCCTGGCCGATACGGGCTGCGGCGAGCAGCCAGACGGCGGCCGCGCCAATCGACGCGTGGCCCGGCAGGAAGGCGATCGAGGCGGTGGAGCCGCCCAGCAGGAACAGCGCGATCGTCAGCTTCACGCCGCGGCCGTAGACGCGGCCGATGGTCATGAAGATCAGCGAGCCGACCGGCCGCGCGACGAAGGCGAGCGAGAAGATCGCGAAGGAGTAGAGCGTCGCCGTCAGCCGGTCGACGTCCGGGAACAGCAGCGCGGGGAACACCAGCACCGAGGCGATGCCGTAGACGAAGAAGTCGAAGAACTCGGACGTGCGGCCAATGACCACGGCGAGGGCGATCTCGCCGGGCGTGACCTTGGCGTGGCCGGTGGCGCTTTCGCGGCCGTGGCGCTCGAGTTCGGCGGTCGCTTCCATCACGCTATCGTGGCTCATCGGCTCCAACGCTTGTCAAGGCCGCCTTGCGGCTCTGCGCCTCCGGCGGCGCTCGTCCGCCCCGGTCCCGTCCGGCGTCTCGCGACGCGCTCCGCCCGACGGTTGGGCGGAGGCCGCGACCGTTCCGGCGATCGCCGTGTCTAGCGGCATCGGCGCCCGCAGGCCGATAGGACAAAGAGTCCAATGTCCCGCGCCGTCGGGCGGGCTTAACCCGGCGCCATCAAGTTCCGATCCGAGACACGGACAGCCGGCCCTTGCGCACGCTCAGAACACTCGCCGTCCTCCCCCTCCTTCTGTTCCTCGCCGGCTGCGACATGGTCGTGATGTCGCCCTCCGGCGACATCGCCGCGCAGCAGCGCGACCTGATCGTGATCTCGACCCTGCTGATGCTGCTGATCATCGTGCCGGTGATCGCGCTGACGTTCCTGTTCGCTTGGCGCTACCGCGCCTCGAACAAGGAGGCGACCTACGATCCCGACTGGCACCACTCGACTCAGCTCGAGGTGGTCATCTGGGCCGCGCCGCTGGTGATCATCATCGCGCTCGGCGCGATCACCTGGACCAGCACGCATCTGCTCGACCCGTATCGCCCGCTCGCGCGGATCGACGAGAGCCGTCCGCTGCCGGAAGGCGTCAAGCCGCTCGAGGTCCGCGCCGTAGCGCTCGACTGGAAGTGGCTGTTCATCTACCCCGACCTCGGCGTCGCGACCGTCAACGAGCTCGCCGCTCCCGTCGACACGCCGATCAACTTCCGCATCACCTCGTCCACGGTGATGAACTCGTTCTTCGTCCCGGCGCTCGCGGGCCAGATCTACGCCATGGCGGGGATGGAGACGAAGCTCCACGCCGTCATCAACAAGCCCGGCGTCTATGACGGCTTCTCCGCGAACTACAGCGGCGCCGGTTTCTCCGACATGCGCTTCAAGTTCCACGGCGTCGACCAGGCGGGCTTCGACGCCTGGGTCGCGAAGGCCAAGGAGAGCGGCCAGACGCTCGACCGCGCCGGCTATCTTGAGCTCGAGAAGCCGAGCGTGCGGGAGCCGGTGAAGCTCTACGCCAATGTCGAGAACGACCTGTTCGACGCCATCCTCAACATGTGCGTCGACACGCAGAAGATGTGCATGAAGGACATGATGCGCATCGACGCCCAGGGCGGCATGGGCAAGGCCGGCCTCGGCAACGTGTTCGCCCTGCAGTACGACAAGCCGCGCAGCCGCAGCGGGCACACGGCCCCGCAGAAGCGCTTCATCGCGGCGGTGTGCACGCCCGAGGCGCCGCGCGACGGCCAGACCGTCGAGCGCGTGACGCCGCGGCCCGACGGCCGCCGCGCCTCGGCCGCCGGCCTCCCCGTGTCGCAGACCGCCATGGCGCCCGGCGCCGCCGTTCTTCCGGAATGACAGAGTAGCTTCGATGACACCGAGCCCGGTTGAAGAGAGCGTCCTGTTCGGGCGCCTGTCGCTGAACGCGCTGCCGCTGCACGAGCCGATCCTGGTCGCGACCTTCGCGGCCGTCGCGATCGGCGGCGTCGCCGTGCTGGGCGCGCTGACCTACTACCGCCTCTGGGGCTGGCTCTGGCGCGAGTGGCTGACGTCGATCGACCACAAGAAGATCGGGATCATGTACGTGATCCTCGGCCTCGTGATGCTCCTGCGCGGCTTCGCCGACGCCATCATGATGCGCCTTCAGCAGGCGATCGCCTTCGGCGGCGCCGAGGGCTACCTGCCGCCGCACCACTACGACCAGATCTTCACCGCCCACGGCGTGATCATGATCTTCTTCGTGGCGATGCCGCTGATCACCGGCTTCATGAACTACATCGTGCCGCTGCAGATCGGCGCGCGCGACGTGGCGTTCCCGTTCCTGAACAACTTCTCGTTCTGGATGACGACGAGCGGCGCCGTTCTCGTGATGATGTCGCTGTTCGTCGGCGAGTTCGCGGCGACCGGCTGGCTCGCCTATCCGCCGCTCTCGGGCATCGCCTACAGTCCGGGCGTCGGCGTCGACTACTACATCTGGGCGCTGCAGATCGCGGGCGTCGGCACGCTGCTGTCGGGCGTGAACCTGATCGCGACCATCGTGAAGATGCGCGCGCCCGGCATGTCGATGATGCGCCTGCCGGTGTTCACCTGGACGGCGCTGTGCTCGAACGTGCTCATCGTCGCCTCCTTCCCCGTGCTGACGGCGGCGCTCGCGCTGCTGTCGCTCGACCGCTACGTCGGAACCGCGTTCTTCACGAACGATTTCGGCGGCAGCGCCATGATGTACGTGAACCTGATCTGGATCTGGGGCCACCCGGAGGTCTACATCCTGATCCTGCCGGCCTTCGGCATCTTCTCCGAAGTCGTCGCGACCTATTGCGGCAAGCGCCTGTTCGGCTACGCCTCGATGGTCTACGCGACGGTGGTCATCACCATCCTCTCGTACCTCGTCTGGCTGCACCACTTCTTCACGATGGGGTCGGGCGCGAGCGTGAACTCGTTCTTCGGCATCACGACGATGATCATCTCGATCCCGACGGGCGCGAAGATCTTCAACTGGCTGTTCACGATGTACCGCGGCCGGATCAAGTTCGACCTGCCGATGATGTGGACCGTCTCCTTCATGGTGACGTTCGTGATCGGCGGCATGACCGGCGTGCTGCTCGCCGTGCCGCCGGCCGACTTCGTGCTGCACAACTCGCTGTTCCTGATCGCGCACTTCCACAACGTGATCATCGGCGGCGTGCTGTTCGGCCTGTTCGCGGGCATCGCCTACTGGTTCCCGAAGGTCACCGGCTTCAAGCTCGACGAGTTCTGGGGCAAGATCTCGTTCTGGTGCTGGACGATCGGCTTCTACGTCGCGTTCATGCCGCTCTACGTGCTCGGCCTGATGGGCGTGACCCGCCGCGTGAGCCGGTTCGAGGACCCGTCGCTGCAGATCTTCTTCGTGATCGCGGCCTTCGGCGCCGTGCTGATCGCGGGCGGCATCGCGGCCTTCCTGGTCCAGCTCGTCGTCAGCTTCCGCAAGCGCGAGCAGCTCAAGGACACGACCGGCGATCCCTGGGGCGGGCGCACGCTCGAGTGGTCCACCTCGTCGCCGCCGCCGGCCTACAACTTCGCCTTCACGCCGGTGGTGCACGACCTCGACGCCTGGCACGACATGAAGAAGCGCGGCTACATCAGGCCGACCGACGGCTTCATGCCGATCCACATGCCCAAGAACACCTGGGCCGGCATCGTGCTCTCGGGCGTCAGCCTGGTCTGCGGCTTCGCGCTGATCTGGCACATCTGGTGGCTCGCCGCCGCGAGCTTCGCGGCGCTGGTGTCGCTCGCGATCATCCACACCTTCAACTACGCGCGCGACTTCCACATTCCCGCGGCTGAAGTGACCGCGACCGAAGCCGAGCGCACCAAGCTGCTCGCGGCCGGGGCCTGATCGCCATGAGCTCCACGACCATCGCCGCGGCGGACGCCGCCCACGCCGACGCCGCGCTCGAAAAGCCGGACCGCGGAACCGTGTTCTACCTCCGGGAGGAGCATCACCCTGAGAACGGGACGATGCTCGGCTTCTGGCTCTACCTGATGAGCGACTGTCTCATCTTCGCGGTCCTGTTCGCCTGCTACGGCGTGCTCGGACGTAACTACGCGTCGGGCCCCTCCGGCGCGGACCTGTTCGACCTGAAGCTGGTCGCGATCAACACGACCTTCCTGCTGTTCTCCTCCATCACCTATGGCTTCGCCATGCTGGAGATGGTGAAGAACCGGACCGGGACCACGCTCGCCTGGCTGTTCGTCACGCTGCTGTTCGGCCTCGCCTTCCTCGGGCTCGAACTCTATGAGTTCGCGCATCTCATCCACGAGGGCGCGACGCCGCAGCGTTCGGCGTTCCTGTCGTCGTTCTTCGCGCTGGTCGGCACCCACGGCCTGCATGTCGCCTTCGGCTGCGTCTGGCTGGTCACGCTGATGGTGCAGGTCAGCCAGCGCGGCCTGATCCCGGAGAACCGCCGCCGGCTGATGTGCCTCAGCCTGTTCTGGCACTTCCTCGACGTCGTCTGGATCGGCGTCTTCACCTTCGTCTATCTGATGGGGACGCTCTGATGGCCTCGGGAACGGACGCGCACGCCGCCGGCCACGGCGGCCACGGCCACGACGACCACCACGAAGGCGGCGAAGCCCACGGCTCCATGCGGGGCTACGTCACCGGCTTCCTGCTCTCGGCGCTGCTGACCGCGATCCCGTTCTGGATCGTGATGGGCGACGTGTTCCGCGAGCCGACCACGGCCGCGATCGTCGTGATGGTGTTCGCGGTGATCCAGATCTTCGTGCACATGATCTACTTCCTGCACATGAACTCGAAGTCGGAGAACGGCTGGACGCTGCTCGCGCTGATCTTCACGGGGGTGCTGGTGATCATCACGCTGGCGGGCTCGTTCTGGGTGATGCACCACCTGAACACCAACATGATGCCGGGCGGCCAGCACGACATGGAACAGATGCGGTGACGGCGGCCGTCGCGGGGGACATGCTCGCCCGCGACGACGCGGAGGGCGGCCGGCCGCGTTCGGGGCTGGCGCTCGCCGCGGTCGGCGTCCTCGCGCTCGCGGCCTTCGCCGGCTTCGTCGCGCTGGGGCTGTGGCAGATCGAGCGGCGCGCCTGGAAGCTCGACCTGATCTCCCGCGTCGAGACTCGCCTCGCCGCGGAGCCCGTCGCGGCGCCGGGCCCGGCCGCGTGGCCGGACGTGGACGCCGCGCGCTACGAGTATCTTCGGGTGAGGCTCTCCGGGGAGTTCGACCATGCCCGCGAGACTCTGGTCCAGGCCTCGACCGGCCTCGGCTCGGGCTACTGGGCGCTGACGCCGCTCACGACCGAGCAGGGTTTCGAGGTGCTGGTGAACCGCGGCTTCGTGCCGCCCGAGCGGCGCGATCCCGCGACCCGCGCGGACGGCCTGCCGCGCGGCCCCGCCACGGTCACGGGCCTGCTGCGGCTCACCGAACCCGACGGCGCCTTCCTGCGCTCCAACGAGCCCGACCGCGATCTCTGGCGCTCGCGCGACGTCGCCGCCATCGCCAAGGCGAAGGGGCTGACCGACGCCGCGCCGTACTTCGTGGACGCCGACGGGCGGTCGAACGCCGGCGGATGGCCGGTCGGCGGGCTGACCGTGGTCCGCTTCCGCAACAATCACCTCGTCTACGCCCTGACCTGGTTCGGGCTCGCGCTGATGGTCGCCGGCGGCGCAGGCCTGCTGGCGCGGCACGAGCTCCGTCTGCGCCGAGCGGCGCGGGGGTGATCGCGATCGGTTCGACGCTGCGGCGTCTCGCGCCGGATCGGGCGGCGCCGGACGACGGCGCCACGCGCAAGAACATGCAGCAGCTGGTCCAGCTCCGCTGGATCGCGGTCTTCGGCCAGATCGTCACCATCGCCACCGTCCATTCCGGCTTCGGCATCGCGCTGCCGCTCGCGCCGATGGCGGCGGCGCTCGCGGCGCTCGTCGCGCTCAACGCGGCGACGCTGCTGCGGCTGAAGACGCGGGCGCCGGCGACCAACGTCGAGCTCTTCCTCCAGCTCGCCTTCGACACCGCCGCGCTCGCGACCCAGCTCTATCTCAGCGGCGGCGTCACCAACCCCTTCGCCTTCCTGTTCCTGCTGCAGGTGACGCTCGGCGCCGTGCTGCTGGAGGCGTGGTCGGCCTGGGCGCTGGTGGCGCTCGCGGTCGCCTGTTTCGGCGGGCTGATCGGCTTCCATCGCCCGCTCGAACTGCCGGGCGGCGACGAGAGCGAGCTGTTCCGTCTGCACATCGAGGGCATGTTCGTCTGTTTCGCGCTCGACGCGATCCTGGTCGTGACCTTCGTCGCCCGCATGGGCCGCAACGTGCGCGAGCGCGACGCGCGGCTCGCGGACCTGCGCCAGCAGGCGGCCGAGGAGACCCATATCGTCCGCATGGGGCTGCTCGCCTCCGGCGCGGCGCATGAGCTCGGCACGCCGCTCGCGACGCTCGACGTGATCCTGAACGACTGGCGGCGGATGCCGGCGCTCGCCCACAACGCCGAGCTGCTCGACGAGATCGAGGACATGCAGGCCGAGGTGCGGCGCTGCAAGGCGATCGTCACGGGCATCCTGCTCTCGGCCGGCGAGGCGCGCGGCGACGCTCCCGTGGTGACGACGGTCGCGGCCTTCCTCGACGACGTCGTCGCCGATCGCCGGGCGGCCCGGCCGGTCGGCGTGATCGCCTACGAGAACGACTTCGGCGAGGACCAGCCGATCGTCTCGGACACCGGCCTGAAGCAGGTGATCGCCACCGTCATCGACAACGCCATCGACGCCTCGCCGCACTGGGTCGGGGTGACGGCGTCGCGCGAGCAGGACGCGCTCGTGATCGCGGTCGCGGACGACGGGCCGGGCTTCGCGCCCGAGATGCTGGCGAATTTCGGCAAGCCCTACAGCTCGACCAAGGGGCGGCCCGGAGGGGGACTGGGACTCTTTCTGGTGGTAAACGTGGTCCGCAAGCTCGGGGGGGCGGCCGTCGCCGCCAACCGTCCGGGCGGCGGGGCGATCGTCACCCTGACGCTCCCGCTTGCGGCTCTCGCCATCGGGAAGGCTCGTGAGGATGTCGGCTGACCGACTGCTGGTGATCGTCGAGGACGACCCGAAGTTCTCGCAGACGCTCGCGCGCTCGTTCGAGCGCCGGGGCTACGAGGCCCTCCGGGCCGCGAGCCTTGAGGAGCTGCAGGAGCTGCTCAAGACGCGCTCGCCGGCCTTCGCGGTGGTGGATCTCAAGCTCGCCAACGGCTCGTCCGGCCTCGCCTGCGTGCAGGCGCTGCACGCCCACGACCCCGAGATCAACATCGTGGTGCTGACCGGCTTCGCCAGCATCGCGACCGCCGTGGAGGCGATCAAGCTCGGGGCCCGGCACTATCTTGCCAAGCCCTCGAACACCGACGACATCGAGGCCGCCTTCGAGCGGGTGGAGGGCGACGTCGCCGCGCCGCTGACCGAGCGCGCGACCTCGATCAAGACGTTGGAATGGGAGCATATCCATCAGGTCTTGATGGAGACCGACTTCAACATCTCCGAGACCGCGCGGCGGTTGGGCATGCATCGCCGGACGCTCGCCCGCAAGCTCGAGAAGCAGCAGGTGAAGTGAGCCGGCGTCAGCCGGCCGCGAGCGCGAGCGCGAGCGCCAGCGCCGCCGCGAGCGAGGCGACCGTCCGGACGTGGTTCCAGCGCGTCCACGGCCCGCGATAGGCGGCCCACCGCGCCTCCGCGTCGCCATGGCCCGGCGGCGTTGCTTTCAGGCGCTCGTTCAGCGGCACGTTGCAGGCGATCGTCACGCCGAGCGTCCCGGCGGCGTAGAGCGCGGCGCCGGCGACGGCCGCGGGGGAGAGGGACCAGGCCGCGCCGACGAGCGCGAGCGCGCCGGTCCCGAAGAAGACGGCGAAGAAGCCGGCGTTCAGGACCGTGAGGTTGACCGCCTGCATCGCCGCGATCGCCTCGCGGGCGGGGAGCCGGTCGAGCGCCCGCATCACGAAATTCGAGAACGCGAAGAACAGGCCGCCGATCAGCCCGGCGCCGACCGAGGCCGCGAGGAGAAGCGCGTCGGGACCCGCCGTGACGGACATCGGCTCAGCTCCATGCATGAGAAGGGCTCATCCCCATAAAAGGCGATACATCGTCGCTTTTGTCGCGTCGAAGGGAGGCGTCCGGATTTTCTCGCGTCGTCGATCGTTTCTAAGCTTCGCCGGAAGCGCCTCTAAGCGCTGCGCGCAGACCGTGCCGAGTGGCCGGCGCATGCCTGAGCGCGGCGACTTTGCGCTTGCGGAGGCCGCCGCTTTGTGGCCTTCGAACCTGAGACAGGCCGGGCCGTCGCCCGGACCCCACGCCAACCGAGGCCATCGCCTTCGATGACGGCTGATCGTCGGAGCGCTCCGCAGAACATGCTGCGCCGCTTCATCTCCTATTACCGGCCGTATCGCGGCCTGTTCGTGCTCGACTTCTCCGCGGCGGTCGCCTCGGGCCTGCTCGAGCTCGGCTTCCCCATGGCGGTGAAGCTGTTCGTCGACGAACTGCTGCCGAGCCAAGACTGGCAGCTCGTGGTGCTGGCGGCCTTCGGCCTCGCCGCGATCTATATCGTCAACACCGGACTAATGGTGGTGGTCACCTACTGGGGCCACATGCTCGGGATCAACATCGAGACCGAGATGCGCCGCAGGGCGTTCGACCACCTGCAGAAGCTGTCCTTCGGCTATTTCGACAATCAGAAGACGGGCCATCTCGTCGGCCGCCTCACCAAGGATCTCGAGGAGATCGGCGAGGTCGCCCATCACGGGCCGGAAGACCTGTTCATCGCCGTGATGACGCTGATCGGCGCCTTCACGCTGATGTTCATGGTCAATGTGGAGCTGGCGCTGATCACGGTCGCCGTCGCGCCGCTGACCGCGTGGATCACCGGCCGCTACGGCGGGCGGATGACGCGCAACTGGCGCGAGCTCTACGGCCGCGTCGGCGCCTTCAACGCCCGCATCGAGGAGAATGTCGGCGGCATCCGCGTGGTGCAGGCCTTCGCCAACGAGGAGCACGAGCGCCAGCTGTTCGCGCGCGACAACAGCGGCTACCGCGAGACGAAGCTCGCAGCCTACCGGATCATGGCCGCGACCGCGTCGCTGAGCTACCTCAGCATGCGCTTCACCCAGATCGTGGTGATGGTCGCCGGCAGCTACTTCGTCATCACCGGCCAGCTCAGCCATGGCGGCTTCGTCGGCTTCCTGCTGCTGATCGGCGCCTTCTTCCGGCCGCTCGAGAAGATCAACGCCGTCATCGAGACCTATCCTAAGGGCGTCGCGGGCTTCCGGCGCTACTGCGAGTTCCTGGACACGGCGCCGGACATCGTCGATAGGCCGGATGCGAAGCCCTCGGGCGCGCTGCGGGGCGACATCTCCTATCGGGGCGTCAGCTTCGGCTACGCGCCGGACAAGCCGGTGCTCGAGAATGTCGACCTCGACATCCGCGCCGGCGAGACCATCGCATTCGTCGGCCCCTCTGGGGCCGGCAAGACCACGATCTGCTCGCTGCTGCCGCGTTTCTACGAGGTCAGCGCCGGCCGGATCGCGATCGACGGCGTCGACATCCGGGACATGACGCTCGCCTCGCTGCGGAGCCAGATCGGCGTCGTGCAGCAGGACGTGTTCCTGTTCGCCGGCACGATCCGCGAGAACATCGCCTATGGCCGCCTCGGGGCGCCGGACGAGGACGTCATGGAGGCCGCCCGCCGAGCCCGGCTCGAGGACATGATCGCCCGGCTGCCGGACGGGCTCGACACCGTCATCGGCGAGCGCGGCGTCAAGCTCTCCGGCGGCCAGAAGCAGCGGCTCGCCATCGCGCGCATGTTCCTGAAGAACCCGCCGATCCTGATCCTCGACGAGGCCACCTCCGCGCTCGACGCCGAGACCGAGCGCGCGATCCAGCGTTCGCTGACGGAGCTCGCCAAGGGGCGGACCACGCTCGTGATCGCGCACCGCCTGACCACGATCCGCGACGCCGACCGCATCGTCGTGGTCGACAAGCGCGGCATCGTCGAGCAGGGCCGGCACCACGACCTCATCACCAGCGAGGGCGTCTACCGGCGCCTGCACGAGGCGCAGTTCGCGGAGACGCCGCTGCGCAGCGCATGAGCGCCGGCTACGATCTCGACCGCTTCGTCGCGGCGCAGGAGCCGGTCTTCTCCCAGGCGCTCGCCGAACTGAAGGCGGGCGAGAAGCGCAGCCACTGGATGTGGTTCGTGTTTCCCCAGCTCAAGGGACTGGGGGCGTCGCCCACGGCGGCGTTCTACGGCGTCGCGTCGCTCGGCGAGGCGCGGGCCTATCTCGCGCATCCCGTGCTGGGCCCCCGGCTCGAAGAGGCCGTGACGGCGGCGCTCCAGTGGGAGGGCCGGCCGCTGAGACACATCTTCGGGACGCCCGACGACCTCAAGTTCCGCTCGTCCATGACGCTGTTCGCGGCCGCCGCCGACGGCGACGGCCCTTACGCCTCCGCGATCGCGCGCCTGTGCGGCGGCGAGCCGGACCCGCGCACCCTGGCGCTGCTCGGGCGTGGAGACGCCGCATGATCGACGTCGCGATCGTCGGCGCGGGCGCGGCGGGGATCGCCGCCGGCCGGCGCCTCGCGGACGCCGGCCTCGCCGTGCGGCTGATCGAGGCGCGCCCGCGGATCGGCGGCCGCGCCTTCACGGCGGCCCACGCGCCCGGCCCGCTCGATCTCGGCTGCGGCTGGCTGCATTCGGCGGACGACAATCCCTGGACCGCGATCGCGGAGGCGCAGGGCAGGGCGATCGACCGGACCCTGCCGCCGTGGATGCGCCGGGCCGTGGCGGCGGGATTCCCCGGGCCGGACCAGCAGGCCTTCCGCGACGCGAGCGACGCGCTGTCGGAACGGGTCGCCGCCGCTGCGGCGCAGGACGGCCCGGACCGCGCCGTCGCCGACCTGATCGAGCCGGGCGGCCGCTGGAACGGGCTGCTCGGCGCCGTCAGCACCTGGGTGAGCGGGGCCGAGCCCGAGCGTGTCTCGGCGCGCGACCTCGCCGCCTACCACGACACGGGCGTGAACTGGCGGACGCCGGATGGCTACGGCGCGGTGATCGCCGCCCACGGGCGCGGGCTCGACGTGGCGCTCGGCTGCCCGGTCTCCCGCATCGATCATTCCGGAGCCGTCATCCTGCTTGAGACGCCCCGCGGCGCGATTGAGGCCCGGCGCGTGATCGTCGCGGTTCCGAGCGCGCTGATCGCGGACGAGGCGATCGCCTTCACCCCGGCGCTGCCGCGCAAGGTCGAGGCGGCGCGGGGGCTTCCGCTCGGGCTCGCCGACAAGCTGTTCCTGACGCTCGACCACGCGGACGAGTTCGCGGCGGAGTCCCGCGTCTTCGGCCACACCGACCGCGTCGCGACCGGCGCCTACCACATCAGGCCCTTCGGCCGGCCGCTGATCGAGGCCTACTTCGGCGGCGAGCTCGCCGAAGCGCTGGAGCGGGAGGGCGAGGGGGCTTTCGCGGCCCATGCCGTCGCGGAGCTCAAGGGCGTGTTCGGCGCCGCCTTCGCCCGACGGCTCGCGCCGCTCGACATCCACCCCTGGCGCGCGGACCCCTACGCGCGGGGCTCCTATTCCTACGCCGCGCCCGGCCGCGCGGGCGACCGCGCGGTTCTCGCCGAGCCGGTCGACGGACGGCTGTTCTTCGCGGGAGAGGCCTGCTCCGAACGGGACTACTCCACCGCCCACGGCGCCTACCGCACGGGGATCGCGGCCGCCGAGGCCATCCTTGCCGCGTGAGGGCGTCCGGCCGGCGCAATGCAGATGCGACGCCGTGCGATCTTCCGCTTCGATCGCATTTGTGTAATGAGCCCGCGCACCGGATCTGTGAAGGCGGACGCCTCGATCCACGGCCGCGGCTGCGGCCGGCGTTCCTGGTCCGCAAACGTTGTTGAACCCGCCTGGATCCAAGGGCGCGTTCGAGCGAACGAGACGGAAACGATGAGCAAATATCTTGAGGAGCGCGTGACCGAGGTCCGCCACTGGACCGACACGCTGTTCAGCTTCCGGACCACCCGCGACCAGTCGTTCCGGTTCCGGAACGGCGAGTTCACGATGATCGGCATCGAGGTCGACGGCAAGCCGCTGGTGCGCGCCTATTCGGTCGCGACGGCGAATTACGACGACGAGCTCGAGTTCTTCTCGATCAAGGTGCCGGACGGCCCGCTGACCTCGCGGCTGCAGCACCTCAAGGTGGGCGACCCGATCCTCGTCGGCCGCAAGGCGACGGGCACGCTTGTCATCGACAACCTGCTGCCGGGCAAGCACCTCTACCTGCTCGGCACCGGCACCGGCCTCGCGCCGTTCCTGTCGATCATCAAGGACCCGGAAGCCTATGAGCGCTTCGACAAGGTGGTTCTGGTCCATGGCTGCCGCCATGTGAACGAGCTCGCCTACGGCGAGATGATTACCGAGGATCTGCCGAAGGACGAGCTTATCGGCGATCTCATCCGCGAGAAGCTGGTCTACTACCCGACCGTCACCCGCGAGCCGTTCCGCAACCGCGGCCGGATCACCGACCTGATGACCTCGGGCAAGCTGTTCGAGGACATCGGCCTGCCGCCGATGTCGATCGAGAACGACCGCTTCATGCTGTGCGGTTCGCCCGACATGATCCGCGACACGCGGCAGCTGCTGGACGATCTCGGCTATGTCGAGGGCAACCACGGCGAGGCCGGCCATTTCGTGATCGAGAAGGCCTTCGTCGAGAAGTGACGTCGCCTCGCCGACGGGCGCGGTCGTTTCAGTCGCGTAACGACAGGCCCGCCACGCGCGGGCTCGTGCGGCGGGGTCGAGGACCGATCCCCGCGCACGCCGGCGCGTGATCGCGTCCGCCTGACCCGATCCGCCGCCGCGGATCGGCGACCTCTTTCCAGCTTCCGTCAAAAACATCGTCAGGCCGTCCGGCGCGGCTCGCGCATCCGCCGCGGCCGGTCGCGGCGCCGTGTCGACGATCATTATTTGACTTATTCAATCGATTTAATGATTAAATGGCCTCTCGCAGCCTCCTATGGAGCGACAGCGTGGCCCGGCCCTGCGATTCACCGCCGTCCCTTCATCCGTCGTGGACGGACGCGCTCGCCGTCGCCGTCGCGGGCAGGCCGCCCTCTCAGGACCAGCACCCATGACCGAAGCTCCCTCATCGTCACGCCTGTCCCGACGCAAGCTGCTCCAGCTCGCCGGCGTCGCCGGCGCGGGCGTCGCGCCCTTCAGCGCGATGGCGCTGCCGGCGCTGCGGCCGGCGGCCGCTCCGTTCGACCCTCTGGCGGAGATCTGCCGCACCGTCGTTCCGGTCGCCGGACCGGGAGGAGCGCCGGTGAAGCTCAAGCTGGCCTGGAACGCGACCGCGATCTGCACCGCCTCCGCGCCGGTCGCGCAGGAGGCCGGCATTTTCGCGCGGCATGGGCTCGAGATCGAGTTCGTGAACTTCGGCGGCTCGACCGAGACGCTGCTGGAGGCGATCGCGACCGGCAAGGCCGACGCCGGCATCGGCATGGCGCTCCGCTGGCTGAAGCCGCTCGAGCAGGGCTTCGACGTCAAGCTCACGGCCGGCATCCACGGCGGCTGCCTGCGCCTGCTCGCCGCGAAGGACAGCGGGATCAGGACGCTCACGGACCTCAAGGGCAAGGCGGTCGCAATCAGCGATCAGGCGAGCCCGGCGAAAAACTTCTTCTCGATCGCGCTCGCGAAGGCCGGGCTCAATCCGGAGACCGACGTCGAATGGCGGCAATATCCGGGCGAGCTGCTGCCGCTCGCGATCGAGAAGGGCGAGGTCCAGGCGCTCGCGGATTCCGACCCAAAGACGTTCATCTGGCTGAAGGAGCCGAAGTTGGTCGAGGTCGCCACCAACCTGACCGGCGACTACAAGGACCGCACCTGCTGCCTGCTCGCCGTGCGCGGCTCGCTGGTGCGCGACGACCGGCCGGTCGCGACCGCGCTCACCAAGGCGCTGCTCGAGGCCGGCCACCGCGTCGGCACGGATCCGCGCTACGCCGCGGAAGCCTTCGCCAAGTACGGCGGCAAGGGCTCGATCGACGACCTCGCCACGATCCTGACGACGCAGGACCACAACCACCGCCCGATCGCGGACGACCTCAAGCGCCAGATCGTCGCCTATGGCGAGGAGCTGAAGCTGGTGAACGTGTTCAAGCCGCGGACCGACCTGCAGAAATTCGCGGATCGCGTCTACGCCGACGTGCTGACCGCGAGCTGAGGAGGCGACATGACCGCCATCTACGACAGCATCGAGGAAGCCGCCGCGCTGGAGCGCGGGCCGGTCCAGAAAAGGCGGCGCTTTCCGGTGGTGGAGACCGGCGCGGCGTTCGCCTGGATCGCGGCCGGCGCCGTGACGGGCCTGCTCCAGGAGACCGGCGACTTCGGCTACACGCAGGAGTTCGCCGCGCTCCTCACCGGCGTCGGCGCCACGATCCTGCTGCTCGCCTTCGGCGGGCGCTGGTCGGACGGGGTCGCCGCGCGCCTCCGCCACGCCGCGCCGTGGTTCACGGCGATCGGCTTCGCGCTCGGCGGCTGGGAGCTCGTCACCGCCAAGCTCGAACTCCTGCCGATGCCGTTCTTCCCGCCGCCGCAGGCGATCCTCGAGGTCTATCTCGACGACTACGCGAGGCTGCTGGAGAGCCTCGCGGCGTCGGCGAAGCTGCTCGCGGTCGGCTATCTCTTCGGCGCGACCGCCGGCTTCGTGCTCGGCGTCGCGGTCGGCTGGTCGCAGATCGTCGCCTACTGGACGCACCCGATCCTGCGTTTCGTCGGGCCGCTGCCGGCGACCGCATGGCTGCCGCTCGCCTTCTTCCTGTTTCCGTCGAGCTGGAGCGCCAGCACCTTCCTGATCGCCCTCGCGACCGGCTTCCCCGTGACGGTGCTCACCTGGTCGGGAGTCGCGAGCGTCCATTCCGGCTATTACGACGTCGCGCGCACGCTCGGCGCGAGCCGCGCCTTCCTCGTGCTGAAGGTCGCGATCCCGGCGGCGCTGCCCCACGTCTTCGTCGGCCTGTTCATGGGCCTCGGCTCGTCCTTCGCGGTGCTGGTGGTGGCCGAGATGCTGGGCGTGAAGGCCGGGCTCGGCTGGTACCTGCAATGGGCCCAGGGCTGGGCCTCCTACGCCAACATGTACGCTGCGCTGATCGTGCTCGCGCTCGGCTGCTCGGGGCTGATCACCGCGCTGTTCAAGATCCGCGACCGGCAGCTCACCTGGCAGAAGGGCGTCGTCCGGTGGTGAGCGCGGCGGCGCGGGCGCCGGCCCCCTTTGATCTCGGCGGAGCGCTCTCGGTCCGCGACGTCTCCCACCGCTTCGAGCTCGAGGGCAAGCCGCTGCCGGTGCTCGACCGGATCACGCTCGACGTCGCGCCGGGCGAATTCGTCGCGCTGCTCGGACCTTCGGGCTGCGGGAAGTCGACGCTGCTCCGCCTCGTCGCGGGGCTGGAGCCGCCGACCGCCGGGCGGCTGATCTTCGACGGCGACGACATCGCCGGCCCCGATCCCTCGCGCGTCGTCGTGTTCCAGGACCCGACGCTGTTCCCTTGGCGGACGGTCGAGGCCAATGTGGCGCTCGGCCTGGAGGCGCAGGGTCTCTTGAAGACGCATCGCCACCGCGTCGCGGAGGCGCTCGCGCTCGTCGGCCTCTCGGAGTTCGCCTCGGCCTATCCGCACCAGCTCTCGGGCGGCATGGCGCAGCGCGCTGCGCTCGCCCGCGCGCTGGTCAACGACCCGCGGCTGCTGATCCTCGACGAGCCGCTCGGCAAGCTCGACTCGCTCACGCGCCTGACGATGCAGGGCGAACTCGCGCGGCTCTGGCAGGAGGCCGGCTTCAGCGCGCTGCTGGTCACCCACGACGTCGAGGAGGCGCTCGTGCTGGCCGACCGCGTGGTGGTGCTCAGCCCGCGGCCGGCGCGCATCCTCGCCGAAGTGCGCGTCAGCGAGCCGCGTCCGCGCGCCCGGGACGGCGCCGCGCTCGTCCGTCAGCGCCGCGAAATCCTCGAGCTGCTCGCCTGAGCGGCCCGCGCGGCCTCAAGCCTGTCACAGGAGACGCCACATGACCGATCAGGCCGCGGCCGACGCCGCCGCTCTGGAAGCGCTTCGGCTGCTGGGGCCGGCGCCCGAGAACTGGGCTCCGATTCCCGAGGGCGTCGACCACAACGTGCTCGTCGTCGGCGCGGGCCAATCCGGCGCCGCCATCGCCTTCGCGCTGGCGCGCGCCGGCGTCGGCGGGGTCTCCGTGATCGACGCGGAAAACAGCGCGGCCGCGACCGGCGTCTGGCGGACAACGGCGCGGATGCTCAAGCTCAGGACGCCGAAGTCCCTGCCGGGACCGGAGCTCGGCCTGCCCGCGCTGAGCTTCCAGGCCTGGCGCGAGGCGCGCCATGGCCGCGAGGCCTACGCCGCGATCGACCGCATCGCGCGGACGGACTGGGCGGACTATCTGGCCTGGCACGCCCGCGTCACCGGCTTCGCGCCGCGGCGCGGCGTGCGGCTGGACCGGATCGAGCCGGCCGGCGGCGCGTTCCGCCTGCATCTCGAGACCGACGCGGGCGGCCATGTCGAAACCGCGCGCAAGATCGTGCTCGCAAACGGGTTTCTCGGCGCGGGCGGTCCGTTCACGCCGCACGAGCTGCGCGGCCTGCCGCCGGACCGGCTCGCCCACACCTCTGACGCGATCGATTTCGCGGCGCTGAAGGGCCGGCGGGTCGCGGTCATCGGCGGGGCCGCGTCCGCCTTCGACGCGGCCGGCGCGGCGCTCGAGGCCGGCGCGGCCGACGTCCGGCTGTTCGTCCGCCGCCCGGCGCTCGCCAACCTTCCGGTTTCGCGCGCGCGGGCCTATCCCGGCGCCTATGACAACTACCCCGCGCTGCCGGACGCGCTGAAGTGGCGGACGGCGCTGTGGTTCCGCCGCGCCGGCTCGACCACGACCACCGACGCGATCGAGCGCCTGCTGGCGTTCCCGAACGCCCGGCTTCACCTCGGCCTGACGCTGCGCGCCGCGAGCGAGACCGCGGACGGCGTCGCGCTGGACTTCGGCGGCGAGCGGCATTTCGCGGATGTGGTGATCGCGGGCACGGGCTACGTCGCCGAGCCCGGACTGCGGCCAGAGCTCCGCGACTTCGCCGGCGACATCCTGCGTTGGCGCGACGTCTACGAGCCGCCGGCGGGCGAGGAGGACGCCGGCCTCGGCGCGCATCCCTATCTCGGGCCGGGCCACGCCTATCGCGGCCGGACGCCCGAGGCCTCGGCGTTCCTCCGGCACATCCATGTGTTCAATCCGAGCGCCTTCGTCAGCTACGGGCTGCCGGTCGGCGACGTGCCGAGCGTGAAGCGCGACGTGCCGGGCGTGGTCGCGCAGATCAGCCGCGACCTGTTCCTCGCCGATCTCGACGCCCACGCGGCGCGCATCGCAGGCGAGGTGCCGCCGGATTTCGAGCCGTCGCTTTACGCGCCGCTGCTTGGATCCCGGTCCGGCGTTCTGGCCGCGGAATAGGGAGCGGCGGGGCCCCGCGGCGCGGGGCCCCTCGGTCGCTGTCGCGGCGTCAGCCCGCGCGGTTGTCCTTGCGGGCCTGCGCCGCTTTGGTGCGCTGGGAGACGCGGCCCACCACGCCCGGATGCACGCGCGTCTTGCGCCGCTCGCTGGTGACCGGGCGCATGCCGTCGTCGGCGGTCGGCCCGGTTTCGGGCCGGCGCGCGTCGCCGGCCTGCCGCTTGAGCCGCAGCGCCTTGCGCGCCGCGCTCTGCAGGTCCTCCCGCGCCTTCAACTGATGGCGGCGCGAAATCTCGCCGTTCAGGCGCTTGATGGCCGCGCCGAACACCTGCTTGCGCCGCGACGGCCTGTCGGCCTCGCCAGGGAAACTGCCGCCGCGGCTTTCCGCGGTCCCCTTGGACTGGCGACGAAGCTGGCGGTGAAACGTTCGTTCCTTGTCCTGCGCGTCACGAAGTCGCTTGTTCAGATCAATCAGCTCCTGAAACCCGAGTTCGTAAGCTTTCGGAAAATGAGATCGGGCGACGAGGTCGGCCTCATACTTGGAAAGGACGGCGCGTTCGCTTCTTGTTGCTTGAGACATCGGCGTCATATCCTCTGAAATATATGGCGTCGAACGAGGATTTAGGAAAAATGTTCGCGGCGTCGAGGCGGGGCGCGTTCACGCTTTCGCAAGGCCTCCCGCGATCGGCGTGGCTGTCGTTCGTGAGGACGGCCGGCGTCGTGGCCGGGCGCGGCGGATGGCGGCGATCGCGCCGGCAGCGCCTTACGGCGCTGCGCGCTCGTCCAGCAAACTGAAGAGGGTTCGGAAGATTGGCTGGGGGACCTGGATTCGAACCAGGACTGACCGAGTCAGAGTCGGTAGTTCTACCGTTAAACTATCCCCCACCGTCGTCGTCCGCGGCTGGAACGGCCGGCCGCGGCGACGCTTCGGAGCTTGCGCCCCGTCGTGGTCCGCTCCCTCTAACGGGTTCGTCTCGGCGAGGCAAGGGCAAAGCGCGGCGGGGAGCCAGGACGTTCCGGCTGGCGTCGCGCCGACC
>NZ_JBHUER010000008.1:124771-126461 GCF_042681025.1 Methylopila henanensis | reverse complement strand
GGCGGCAGGCGCCGTCAGGGCGCGCCGATCACCATGTGGGTGAAGGGCGGCAAGTAGGCCTGCGCCATGACCAGGAGGCCCATCAGCGACGCCAGCGCCAGCGAGTGGAAGAACACGTAGCGCAGGATGTCGCCCTCGTGCCCGTACCAGCGGGTGGCGGTGGAGGCCACGACGATGGACTGGGCGTCGATCATCTTGCCCATGACGCCGCCGGAGGAGTTGGCGGCCGCCATCAGCGTCGGCGACAGGCCGAGTTGCTCGGCGGAGATGCGCTGGAGCGAGCCGAACAGCACGTTGGACGAGGTGTCCGAGCCCGTCAGCGCCACGCCGAGCCAGCCGAGCATCGCGCCGAAGAACGGGTAGAGCCAGCCGGTCTGCGCGAAGGCGAGGCCGAGCGTGGCGTCGACGCCGGAGTAGCGGGTGACGAAGCCGAGCGCGAGCATGGCGGCGATGGTGAGCAGTGAGAACCGCACCAGCACGAGCGTGCGCCAATAGGTCTTCAGCATCGCGAGCGGCGAGAACCCCATCACGAAACCGGCGATGATCGCCGATAGGAAGATGCCGGAGCCGGTCGCCGACAGCCAGTTGAGCTTATAGACGGCGGCCTCTGCCTTCGCGGCCGCGACGACCGGCGGCACGCGCTCGATCAGATTGTGGACGGTCGGCACCTCGAAGGCGAGCAGCGAGACGCCGTCGAGAAACGCCCGCACCTGCGGGATGCCCCACGAGAACACCACCACCGACAGGATCAGCCACGGGATCCAGGCCCGGATCACGAGGCCCGTGGGATGGCGCGTGACGGACGGCTCGGTCGTCGCGGCGGCGGCCGCGCCCGTCGGCGCGGAGCCGTCGGCGGAGGTCCAGACCACGGCCGGGCGCCACACGCGCAGGAACAGCGTGAGACTCACGATCGAGGCGATCGCCGCCACCACGTCGACCAGCCAGGGCCCGTGATAGTTCGAAACCAGATATTGCGGGATCGCGAAGGTCACGCCCGCGATCAGGATCGCCGGCCAGATCTGCGCCATGCCGCGGAAGCCCGCGAAGGCCGCGATCAGCCAGAACGGCACGATGACCGAGAAGAACGGAAGCTGGCGGCCGATCATCGCCGACAGGTCGAGCAGGGGGAGGTCGGTGACGGCCGCGAGCGCGATCACCGGCGTGCCGAGCGCGCCGTAGGCGACCGGCGCGGTGTTCGCGATCAGCGACAGTCCGGAGGCGGCGAGCGGCGAGAAGCCGAGACCGATCAGGATGGCGCCGGTGACGGCGACCGGGGTGCCGAAGCCCGCCGCGCCCTCGAAGAACGCGCCGAAGGAGAAGGCGATCAGCAGGAGCTGGAGCCGGCGGTCCTCGGTGATGCCGGCGATCGAGTCCTGCAGGATCTTGAAGTACCCCTTCTCGTTGGTGAGCTGGTACAGGAAGATGATGTTCAGGATGATCCAGCCGATCGGCAGCAGGCCGTAGGCGGCGCCGTAGAGCGCGGTCATGCCGGCCTTGTCGGCGGGCATGCCATGGGCGAAGACGGCGATGACCAGCGCCGCGACGAGGCCGGCGATGGCGGCGGTATGCGCCTTCATGTGGAACACGCCGATGCCGGCGAGCAGCACGACGATCGGGATCGCCGCGACCAGCGTCGATATCACCGCGTTGCCGAAGGGGTCGTAAACCTGGGACCACATCATCGGGGCTT
>NZ_JBHUER010000008.1:103815-124715 GCF_042681025.1 Methylopila henanensis | reverse complement strand
ACGGATGTCACGGGTTTGCGCGGTCGTCCGGCGGTTCCTCCACCGGATATTCGACGTGCGTCGGAAAAGGAGGCGGCGCCGGCCGCGCCTTGCGGGGCGTGACGCGGCTGATACACTCGCCGGCAACGCAAATTCCCCGAATGGCCTTGAGCGCGCTGGCCGCGCCCGGCTGAAGGACGGTCGCTCGTGTCCGAGCCCACCGCGTCGCTCGGCGACGCCGAAGCCTTGAAGGCGTCTTCTCCGAAGCTTCCGGGGGCGGCGCAGCAGTCGGCCGCGCCGATCTACGCCGCGCTCGATCTCGGCACCAACAACTGCCGCCTGCTGGTCGCGCGTCCGGACCGCTCCGGCGGCTTCCGGGTGGTGGATTCGTTCTCCCGCATCGTGCGGCTCGGCGAGGGGCTCGCCCACACCGGCGACCTCTGCGAGGACGCGATCGGCCGCGCGGTGGCGGCGCTCGCCATCTGCCGCGACAAGATGGCGGCGCGCGGCGTGACCCGCGCCCGCCTGATCGCCACGGAGGCGTGCCGGCAGGCCGCGAACGGCGGCCGCTTCCTCGACCGGGTGAAGCGCGAGACCGGGCTCGACCTCGAGGTGATCGACCGCGCGACCGAAGCGCGCCTCGCCGCGGCCGGCTGCGCCTCGCTCGCGGACCCGGCCGCGGGCGGCGTCATCCTGTTCGACATCGGCGGCGGCTCCTCGGAAGTCGTGTGGCTGGAGCGCCGCGGCGGCGGGCCCGGCGCGCTCGCCATGCGGGCCTGGGCCTCGCTCCCCGTGGGCGTGGTGACGCTCGCCGAGCGCTATGGCGGCGTGAAGGTCACGACCGCCGTGTTCGAGGACATGGTCGCCGAGGTCGGGCGGCTGCTGGAGGCCTTCCCCGAGCGCGAGACGCTCGCGGCCTCGCTCAGCGACGTGCACCTGCTCGGCACGTCCGGCACCGTCACCACCATCGCCGGCGTCCATCTGGGCCTGCCGCGCTACGAGCGGCGGCTGGTGGACGGGCAGTGGATGGCCACGACCGACGTCACGCGCGTGGTGGAGTCGCTGAAGGAGATGTCCTACGACCAGCGCTGCCAGAACCCGTGCATCGGTCCGGACCGGGCCGATCTCGTGCTCGCCGGCTGCGCGGTTCTGGAGGCGATCCGGCGCGCGTTCCCGGTGGCGCGGCTCAGGGTGGCCGATCGGGGCCTTCGGGAAGGACTGCTTGTGGAGATGATGCGCGAGGACGGCGTGTGGCGCCGGCGCGGCCCCCGGCGCAGAGGGCGGCGCTCGTGAGCCGCGGTCCGGCGAAGGGCGGCGGCGCGGGAAAAGGCAAGGGCGGCGGCTCCGGCGGATCGGGGCGCGGCGCCCGCAGCCTCGGCGTGCGGGTCTACACCGCGCGAAAGCGCAGCCACGCTTCCACCCTCTGGCTCGAGCGCCAGCTCAACGACCCTTACGTCCAGGCCGCGAAGCGCGAGGGCTATCGCTCACGCGCGGCGTTCAAGCTGATCGAGATCGACGATCGCCACAAGCTGCTGAAGCCTGGCCAGAAGATCGTGGACCTCGGCGCCGCCCCCGGCGGCTGGAGCCAGATCGCGGCGCGGCGGATCGATGTCGAGAAGGGCCGCGGCAAGATCGTAGCCATCGACCTGCTCGAGATGGAGCCGCTGCCGGGCGTCGACTTCATGGTGCTCGACTTCCTCGACGACGCCGCGCCCGACCTGCTCAAGCAGCGGCTCGGCGGCAAGGCCGACGTGGTGTTGTCCGACATGGCGGCCAACACCATCGGCCATCAGAAGACCGACCATCTGCGCATCGTCGCGCTTGTGGAGGCGGCCGCCCTGTTCGCCTCCGAGGTGCTGGCGCCGGGCGGCGCCTTCCTCGCGAAGGTGTTCCAAGGCGGCACCGAGGGCGAGTTGCTGACGGCCCTGAAGCGCGATTTCGCCAAGGTCATCCACGTGAAGCCGCCCGCGAGCCGCAAGGATTCCGCTGAGCTCTACGTGCTCGCGACCGGCTTCCGGGGCGAGGGCGGCCGGGCGGACGACGCGGACGAGCGATCCGCGGCGGACCCGAGCGCCGCGGCTACTTGATCGCGGCGCAGGCCACGCGCGCGCCGGCGTTGCCGATGGGCTGCGAGGTGTGGTCGTCCTTCTCGGCGTGGATCACGAGCGCGCTGCCGTTGTCAGCCTTGAGCTCGTCGAGCTTGATCAGGCTGGTGAACAGCGCCGCCTGCGCCGAGCCGTCCGGCAGCACGATCAGGTTGGGCAGGTCGCCCGGCTCCGGGCCGTTCGGGTTCAGCAGGCCATGCTTGCCTTCGCCGTGGCCGGCGTGGGAGCCGGACTTCTTGTACTCGCCGGCGTCGGAGCAGTCGGCGTTCTCGTGGAAATGCATGCCGCGCTTGCCGGCCGGCAGGCTGCCGGCCGCGATCTCCAGATCGATCAGCACGCCATGCGGCGATCCGGTCAGCGTGACCTCGCCGATGCGCTTTCCGTCCTTGCCCAGAATTTCGTAAGTGTCGGCGGCGAGCGCCGCCGATGACCCGAGGGCGAGCGCGGCTGAGAGGCCGGCCGCGGCCAAGGAACGTCTCATGAGGAACCTCCATCGCGACGCGCCGGACCGGAGGCCGCCGGCCGTCGTCATGCAAAGCGCCGCGGGCGGACGCTTGGTTCCCCGAGGGCGGCTTCGCGACGTCGTGAGGCGCGCGTGAGGCTGCTCCCGCCGTCTCTGCCCCGCTACGAGGCGACGCTGGGCGGTGCCTTCGAAGGCGAGGGAACCGGGCTTCACACCGCGAAGCACAGCAGGGTGCGCGCCACGCCCGCGCCCGCCGGCCATGGAATCGTGTTCCGCCGACGGACGCGCAAGGGCGTCTTCGACGTGCCGGCGCTCTGGACCAACCGGCGCTCCCGCCCGCTCTGCACCGCGCTCCAGGTCGGCGACGGGCCGCTGGTGCGCACGGTCGAGCACCTGATGGCGGCGTTCGCGGCGCATGGCGTCGACAACGCGCTCGTGGAGATCGACGGCGAGGAGCTTCCGATCTTCGACGGCAGCGCCGAGCCGTGGTGCGAGCGCGTTCTCGCCGCGGGCCGCGTGGAGCTCGCCGCGCCGCGCCGCTACATACGCGTGTGCAAGCGGGTCGCCTATCAGCACAAGGCGCACAAGCAGCGCATCGAGCCGTTCGACGGCTTCGAGATGAGCGTCGCGATCACGCTGTCGCATTTCGGCCAGCTCAAATGGATCGGGCCCACCGACGCCGAGACGTTCCGCCGGGAGCTCGCGCCGTCGCGCAGCTTCGGCCGGCTGAAATGGGCGCTGCCGGCCAAGATCATCGGCCTGTTCTGGTTCGGCGAGCCGGTGCTCAAGGGCGCGTCCGCGCGGAACACGCTGGCGCTGGTCGGCGCGGGCGCGGTGGGCGGCCTGCGCATGCCGGACGAACCGGTTCGCCACCGCGCGCTCGACATGGTGGGCGATTTCGCGCTCGCCGGCGCGCCGCTGCTCGGCCGCGTCACCGCTTCGCGGCCGGGGCACGAGCACAATTACGGCCTGCTCGCCCTGCTGATGCAGGATCGCGCCGCGTGGGAGGCGGTGACGATCGGCGAGGACGGCCGGCCGAGGCCCGCCGTCTAAATGTCAGCCGCGGTCGCGGGCGGCGGTCACGGGATCGGGCGCCGGCGGCCGATGGCCCGACACCTCGTCGCCGGCCTCTGGCGCGAGCCGCGCGAACACCAGGACGGCGGCGGCCGAGATCAGGCCGATGGCGACGAAGGCCGGCGGGAAGTCGGCCGCGATCAGCTCGGTTCCGCCGCGCAGCGCGAGCACGGTTTCGAGGATGGTCGCCGCGACGCTGACGCCGACCGACAGCGACACCTGCTGGGCGACGCTCGTCAGGCTGGTCGCGCGGCTCATCCGCTCCTGCGGGATGTCGGCGTAGCCGAGCGCGTTGACGGCGGTGAACTCGAGCGAGCGGAAGAAGCCGCCGACGAGCAGCGCCGCCAGCATCACCAGCGTCGGCGTCGCCGGCGTGAACAGCGCAGGCATGGTCATGAAGCCGGCCGCGACCACCGCGTTGATCGCGAGCGTGGCGCGGAAGCCGAACCGCTGCAGGATGGGCTTGGCCGCGAACTTCATCACCAGCGCGCCGAGCGCCGAGGCGAAGGTGAGCATGCCGGACTGGAACGCGGTCAGCCCGAAGCCGAGCTGCAGCAACAGCGGCAGCAGGAAGGGCGCGGCCCCGATGCCGATCCGGAACAGCGAGCCGCCGAGGATGGCGACGCGGAAGGTCGGGATGCGGAACAGCGTCAGGTCGAGGATCGGATGCTCGACCCGCCGCGCGTGGAACCAGTAGGCCGTGAGCGAAGCGGCTCCGGCGACCAGGATCGCGATCACGACCGGCTTCGGCAGAACGTCGAGGCCGAGCGTGGTCGAGCCGGTGACGAAGGCGGCGAGGCCGAAGCCCGAAAGCACGAAGCCGACGCTGTCGAACGGCGTGCGCTCCTCGGCCCGGACGTCGGGGATGTAGAGGGTCGCGAGCACGAGGCCGAGCGCCGCGATCGGCAGGTTGATCCAGAAGATCCAGCGCCAGGAGAAATAGGTGGTGATGAAGCCGCCGAGCGGCGGCCCGAGCACCGGCCCGATCAGCGCCGGGATCGTCAGCCAGGCGAGGGCGCCGACAAGCTCCGACTTCGGCACCGTCCGCAGGATCACGAGCCGTCCGACCGGCACCATCATGGCGCCGCCCATGCCCTGAACGATGCGGGCGCCGACGATCTCCGCCATGGAGGACGACAGCCCCGCGAGCATGGAGCCGAGCGCGAACACGGCGATCGCCGCCCGGAAGACGAGGCGCGACCCGAGCCGGTCCGCGAGCCAGCCGGAGACGGGGATGAACACCGCGAGGCTGAGCAGATAGGAGGTCAGCGCCAGCTTGAGGTCGATCGGGTCCTCGTTCAGCTCGCGGGCGATCGCCGGCAGCGAGGTCGCGAGCACCGTCGAGTCGAGGTTCTCCATGAACAGCGCGCAGGCCACGATCAGCGGAACGAGGATACGGCCGGGAATCGAGCTTGGGACGCGGGCGGGCATGCGGCTCCTTGATCGGCGTGGCGCGGACGGCGGCGTCTTGAACCGCCTGGACGTCCGGTTCAACCGCGTCGCGCGCATGGCCGATGGGCGTCATCTAGCGCCGAAATGCCGACAAGCCATGCGCGGTCGTCGGGACTCCGTCATTTGCGTGGACGAAGCGTCATGCTAAAGGTCCGCGCCACTTCCCCAACCCGCGCCCCGCATCGGGCGCGACAGAGCGGGGCCGGGCGCCGACGGGCGGCTCCCGGGCGCTTCGGCGCACACGAGGAGGTTCGGCATGGCGCGCATCGAAGACGTTCTCGCGCGAGAGGCGCTCACCTTCGACGACGTGCTGCTAAGGCCGGGCCTCTCGGAGGTCATGCCGGGCGAGGTCGACCTCCGCTCGCGCGTCACCCGCACGATCTCGCTCAACATCCCGATCATCTCCTCGGCCATGGACACCGTGACCGAGGCGCGGCTCGCGATCGCCATGGCGCAGGCGGGCGGCATGGGGGTCATCCACCGCAACCTCGAGCCCGACGTGCAGGCCGCTCACGTTCGTCAGGTGAAGAAGTTCGAGAGCGGCATGGTGGTGAACCCCGTCACCATCGCGCCGACCGCCACGCTCGCCGAAGCCTTCGAGCTGATGAAGCGCAACGGCATCTCCGGCATTCCGGTGGTCGAGGGCTCGAACGGCCGCTCGGGGCGGCTCGTCGGCATCCTGACCAACCGCGACGTCCGCTTCGCCACCAACACGCGCCAGCCGATCTCGGAGCTGATGACGAAGGACAATCTCGTCACGGTGCGCGAGGGCGTGAGCCAGGAGGAGGCGAAGCGCCTTCTCCACACGAACCGCATCGAGAAGCTGCTGGTGGTGGACGACGACTACCACTGCGTCGGCCTGATCACGGTGAAGGACATCGAGAAGGCGGTCGCGAACCCCAACGCCAACAAGGACGCGCAGGGGCGCCTGCGGGTGGCCGCCGCCACCACCGTCGGCGACAAGGGCTTCGGACGCGCCGAAGCGCTGATCGACGCTGGCTGCGACCTGATCGTGGTCGACACCGCCCACGGCCACTCCCAGCACGTGCTCGACGTTGTCGGCCGCATCAAGCGGCTCTCCAACGAGGTCCAGATCGTCGCCGGCAACGTGGCCACTGGCTCGGCCACCAAGGCGCTGATCGACGCCGGCGCGGACGCTATCAAGGTCGGCATCGGGCCGGGCTCGATCTGCACCACCCGCATCGTCGCGGGCGTCGGCGTGCCCCAGCTCACCGCCATCATGGAGGCGGTCGAGGCCGCCAAGGCGTCAGACACACCGGTCATCGCCGACGGCGGCATCAAATATTCCGGCGACCTCGCCAAGGCGATCGCGGCCGGCGCCGACGTCGCCATGGTCGGCTCGCTGCTGGCCGGCACCGACGAGGCGCCCGGCGAGGTCTTCCTGTGGCAGGGCCGCTCCTACAAGTCATACCGCGGCATGGGCTCGGTCGGCGCGATGGCTCAAGGGTCGGCCGACCGCTACTTCCAGGCCGAGGTCAACGACCGGCTGAAGCTGGTGCCGGAAGGCATCGAGGGCCAGGTGCCGTACAAGGGTCCCGTCGGCGCCGTGCTGCACCAACTCGCCGGAGGCTTGCGCGCCGCCATGGGGTATGTCGGAGCCGCCACGGTCCCCGAGCTGCACGAGAAGGCCGAGTTCGTGCGCATCTCCGGCGCCTCGCTGCGGGAGAGCCACGTCCACGACGTGACCATCACCCGCGAAAGCCCGAACTACCCGAGCATGGTGTAGTCTGGCGGCGTCCTTAGGCTGCCCGGCGGCGGACTTCACGTCCAGGGACGTCGCCGCCGCCCGGGCGATGCGTCATCACGCGGCGCGGATGGCAAGACCGCTCAACGCTTTCGGATGACGCCATGACCGTCCAAGCCATCTTGGCGCCCCTGTTCGCGCAGGTTCTGCTCACCTTCGCCCTGATGATCTGGATGGCGCAGACCCGTTTCGCCGCGGCGCGGGCCGGGAAGGTGACGCCCAACAAAGGCTCGCCGCGCACCTTCGGCTGGCCCGAGAAGGCGCAGCAGGTGGCCGACAGCTTCCACAATCAGCTCGAGCTGCCGCCGCTGTTCTACGTTCTGGTGACGCTGGCGCTCGTGACGAAGGAAGCGGATCTGCTGTTCGTCGCGATGTCCTGGGCCTTCGTCGCGTCGCGCTACGTCCATGCCTATGTCCACACCGGGCGGAACCGCACGATGACGCGGTTCCGCTGCTACTTCGTCGGCGCGCTGATCCTGCTCGCCATGTGGGCGATCTTCGCCATCCGCATTCTGGCCGCCTGACATGACCCCCTCCGCCCACGCGCTCGCCGCGATCGAGATCCTGACCGCCGTCGAGGCGAACCACCGCCCGGTCGCGTCCGCCCTCAAAGACTGGGGGGCGAGCCACCGTTTCGCTGGCTCTGGCGACCGGGCGCGGATCGCGAGCGTCGTTTACGACGCGCTGAGGTCCCGGGCGTCGATCGCCTGGCGCATGGGCTCCGACGCGCCGCGCGCGCTCGTACTCGGCGCGCTCGCCTTCGTCCGGGGCGCGACGACCGAAGACCTCGCGCGCGCCTTCGCGGACGCCCGCCACGCGCCGGAGCCGCCGACCGACGCCGAGGCGGCGGCGATCGCGAGCGCGTCGCTCGACGGCGCGCCGGCCCATGTGCGCGGCGATTACCCGGAATGGCTCGACGCGTCGCTTGCGCGCGCCTTCGGCGAGGAGCGGGCCGAGCACGGAGCCGCTCTCGCGCGCCGCGCCCCGCTCGACATCCGCGTCAACGCGCTGAAGGCGGACCGCGCCAAGGTTCTGCGCAGCCTCGCGCATCTCAATCCGGTCGAGACGCCGCTGTCGGCCTTCGGCCTGCGCATCCCGCTCGGCGACGACGGCCGTGGTCCGCCCGTGCAGGCGGAGCCGGCCTACCAGAAGGGCCTGTTCGAGGTGCAGGACGAGGGCTCGCAGCTTGCGGCCCTCGTGGCGGGCGCGGCGGCCGGACAGCAGGTGGTCGACCTCTGCGCCGGCGCCGGCGGCAAGACGCTGGCGCTCGCGGCCCAGATGCGCAACCGCGGCCAGCTCTACGCCTACGATTCCGACGTGCGGCGTCTGTCTCCGCTGCATGACCGCGCCGACCGCGCCGACGTGCGCAATCTGCAGATCCGCGCCCCGAAGGGCGAGGCCGACGTGCTGTCGGACCTGCGCGACCGCGCCGATCTCGTGCTGGTCGACGCGCCGTGCACCGGGACCGGCACTTGGCGTCGCAACCCCGACGCCAAATGGCGCATGCGCCCCGGCGCGCTCGAGCAGCGCAACCTCGAGCAGGACGAGGTTCTGGACGCTGCGGCGGGGCTGGTGAAGCCCGGCGGGCGGCTGGTCTACGTCACCTGTTCGGTGCTGAAGGAAGAGAACGAGGACCGCGTCGCGGCCTTCCGCGCCCGCCGTCCGGACTTCGCGGCGACGCCCGCGGCCGCGGCCGCGGTCGAGGCCGGCCTGCCGCAGCTCGCCGCCTTCGCGAACGCCGACGGCGACGCGCTGCTGCTCAGCCCGCGCCGCTCCGACACCGACGGCTTCTTTGTGGCGGTGCTGCGCCGGGCTTGACCGGCCCGACCGCTGGTCCATGTCAGCAAGGGAAGGGCGCTGGCGCGGGCGGAGACGATGCGTGTCATGAGCAACATTCTCAAACTGTTCGCGGTGCTGGTCATCGCGGCGGCCGGCTATTGGTCGTGGTACGCCGCCTACGGTTCGAACCCGAACGAACAGGTCGGCGTGGCGCTGACGCGATGGATGCCAGGACCGTTGAAGGACTGGGGCTGCGGGCGGCTGAACGAGCGCTTCCAGAGCGGCGCGCCGACCGAATGCAGCCCGGTCGCCGACAGCACGTCGATCTGAGCCGTCCGGTGCGCGCAAAATTCGCGCGGGCCATGCGTCCGCGGGCGTTGCCGCGCGGGGGGCGTTCGGAGTAGTCAGGCGCATGATCGCCGACGCTTCCCACGACCGCATCCTCATCATCGATTTCGGCTCGCAGGTGACGCAGCTTATCGCGCGACGCGTGCGAGAGGCCGGCGTCTATTGCGAGATCACGCCGTTCAATCTGGCGGAGGAGGTTTTCCCGACCTTCGGCGCGAAGGGCGTCATCCTGTCGGGCGGCCCGGCTTCGGTCGCCGAGATCGGCACGCCGCGCGCGCCGCAGGCGGTGTTCGACAGCGGCGTGCCCGTGCTCGGCATCTGCTACGGACAGATGACGATGGCCGAGCAGCTCGGCGGCGCGGTCGAGAGCGGCCATCACCGGGAGTTCGGCCGGGCCGACCTGAACGTGGTCGCGCCCTCCAAGCTCTTCACCGGAGTCTGGGAGGACAAGAGCCGCAACCAGGTGTGGATGAGCCACGGCGACCGCATCACGCGGATGCCGCCCGGCTTCCGCATCGTCGGCGTGTCCGAGAACGCGCCCTTCGCGGCGATCGCCGACGAGGCCCGGCACTATTACGGCCTGATGTTCCACCCCGAGGTGGTCCACACGCCGGACGGCGGCAAGCTGCTGGTCAACTTTGTCCGCGACATCTGCGGCTGCGTCGGCGACTGGTCGATGGCGGCCTACCGCGACGAGGCGATCGCCAAGATCCGCGAACAGGTTGGCGACGGCCGCGTGATCTGCGGCCTGTCCGGCGGCGTCGACTCCGCGGTCGCGGCCGTGCTGATACACGAAGCGATCGGCGACCAGCTCACCTGCGTGTTCGTCGACCACGGCCTGATGCGCAAGGCCGAGGCGGAGGAGGTCGTCGGCCTGTTCCGCGGGCACTACAACATCCCGCTCGTGCATGTGGACGCCGGCGACACCTTCCTGTCGGCGCTCGCGGGAACGGACGACCCGGAGGTCAAGCGCAAGACCATCGGGCGGCTGTTCGTCGAGGTGTTCGAGGAGGAGGCGAAGAAGATCGGCGGAGCCGACTTCCTCGCGCAGGGCACGCTCTACCCGGACGTCATCGAGAGCGTGTCGTTCTCGGGCGGCCCCTCGGTCACGATCAAGTCGCACCACAATGTCGGCGGTCTGCCAGAGCGCATGAACATGAAGCTCGTGGAGCCGCTGCGCGAGCTGTTCAAGGACGAGGTGCGGGCGCTTGGGAAGGAGCTCGGCCTGCCGGAGGCCTTCGTCGGCCGCCATCCCTTCCCCGGCCCGGGTCTCGCCATCCGCTGCCCCGGCGAGGTGACGAAGGAGAAGCTCGACATCCTGCGCGAGGCCGACGCGGTCTATCTCGACGAGATCCGCAAGGGCGGCCTCTACGACAAGATCTGGCAGGCCTTCGCCGTGCTGCTGCCTGTGAAGACCGTCGGCGTGATGGGCGACGGCCGCACCTATGAATATGTGGTCGCGCTGCGCGCGGTGACCTCGGTCGACGGCATGACCGCCGACTTCTTCCCCTACGACATGAACTTCCTCGGCCGCGCCGCGACCCGCATCATCAACGAGGTCCGCGGCGTCAACCGCGTCGTCTACGACGTGACGTCGAAGCCCCCCGGCACGATCGAGTGGGAATAATTCGCGCCTACCCAAAAGCCGCCGATAACCGCCGATTTTCCTCCATAACGCACTGAAAATAAAGAATTTTCTCTCTGCTGTCTTTCGCCGTCAATCGCCGAGCAAGCCTCGCGATCGACGGCGGAGCTGACGGTATGGGGCGTCTTGTGACATCGCGGAATTGCATATACCGTCAAGGCCTAGAGAGCTTGTGACGGTATTTTTTTGACCTTATTCCCTTGAGAATAAAGGAAAATTTGCCGCCGGGGTTGGCTGTTTTTGGCCTAACGGTATTTTCGGGGCTCTCTGGCGCTTTTTTTGAACGAACTAAGAGGGTCCGATGCTTACCGATGCCGCAATCAAGGCACTGAAACCAAAGGACAAATTATATAAGGTCTCTGACCGTGACGGTATTTATGTCGTCGTGAACCCGTCGGGCGCCGTCGTGTTCCGCTATGACTACCGTATGCACGGTCGACGCGAGACGTTGACCCTCGGCCGATACGGGCCGGCAGGCCTCTCTCTGGCCCGTGCGCGGGAGAAGCTGATCGACGCGCAGCGTTCGATTCAGGCAGGGCGGTCGCCCGCCCAGGAGAAGCAGCGCGAGAAGCGCCGCATCAAGGAAGCAAAGAGCTTTGGCGAGTTTGGCGAACGCTGGTTGCAAGAGCACCGAATGGCCGAAAGCACCCGCGCGATGCGCCGCTCGATCTACGAGCGCGACATCCTGCCGACGTTCCGCAATCGCTTGCTGACGGAAATCACCCCGGAAGATCTCCGGGCGATGTGCGACAAGGTGAAGAAGCGGGGAGCGCCGGCCACGGCGGTCCATGTCCGGGACATCGTTAAGCTGGTCTTCGCCTTCGCGAAGCTGCACGGGGAGAAGGTGCCGAACCCCGCCGAAGAGGTCGGGCCGGCGTCGATCGCGACATTCGTTCCCAAGGACCGCTCGCTTTCGCCCGCCGAAATTCGAGTGATGCTCGGCCAGCTAGAGCATGTGGCGACGCTGCCCACTATTCGGCTGGGTCTGAAGCTGATCCTGCTTACAATGGTCCGCAAGAGCGAGTTGCAGGACGCGGTGTGGGATGAGGTCGACTTCGAGAATGCGGTGTGGTCGATCCCGAAGGAGCGGATGAAGCGCTCCAAGCCGCACAACGTCTATCTGTGCGAACAGTCGCTCGACATCCTCGTTGCGCTCAAAACCTGTGCGGGCAATTCGCGCTACCTGCTGCCCTCGCGCTACGACGCGGATGCGCCGATGTCCCGCGCGACCTTCAACCGCGTCACCACGGCGGTCGTCGCGCAAGCCAAGAAGGCGGGACTGCCGTTGGAGCCGTTCACCGTGCATGACCTTCGTCGTACGGGATCGACGCTGCTCAATGAGCTGGGCTTCAACAGCGACTGGATCGAGAAGTGCCTGGCGCACGAGGACGGGCGTTCTTCGCGCGGCGTCTATAACAAGGCCGAGTATGAGCACCAGCGCCGGCACATGATGCAGGAATGGGGCAATCTGATCGACGCATGGGTTGGCGGCCAGAAATACACCCCGACGCTCTATCCGACCTCCATGGACCTTCTGGTCCCGGAGCCTAGCCTCTGACCGGACGGGTCTTCCTGAGCGTAACGTTGGGCGCTGGCGCACGCTTGGCCGTCTTCGCCTTGGAGGCTCGGCGGCGTTCTTCAAGCCAAGCCTCCACTTCGCCGAGGTCCCATACGACGGTTCGAGAGGTCAGGTAGAAGCGCTGCGGAAACTCGCCGCGCTGCTCCATGTCGTAGATGGTCGTGTCGGCCAGGGGAACGATCTCTCGAAGCTGGTGCCTGCGGATGGTGCGTTTGTTGAGAGGGGCCGGTGTCTGGCTCATCGCCCAGCCCCACCGTTTGCAATCCTGCCGTTCCATGTGTTCATGCCAGACCTCCTTTAATGTGGCCGGGGTAGCGACTTGGCTGCATTCCCGACGTCTGGCGAACCATGGCGAAGGATCGGCCGCCGGTAGCGTGCCGCATTCGCGTTCGCTCGCGCACGGCACCCCAACCAACCGGGTTCGGATGACGTGTGCGGTGATAGGGGCGCTAATCACCGCATATCGTACGGTGATTATGCTGGTGAGAGCGGAATGGGCGCGGCGGGAGCATAACGGCATCGCCGGTACGACCCCTGCGGGCATGGGCTCAGCCGGTGCTGCGCCGGGCCTTAGCGAAGAGGCGATCGGTCGAGATGAAGCGTTCGAGCATCGGCACGATCAGCTTGGCGGGCTCGATGGGTGCGCCGCCCTCGGCTAGCAGGCGGCCGTATTCTGTAAGATCGCGATGGAGCGCGGCAGGCAGCTCCAAGGCGACCTTCACAGGTTTGTCGTCGGCGATCGGGCCGAGTTTCAGCTTGGCCATAGTCAGCTCCTGTAGGGTTCGAGCACCAAATCCTTGGTGACGATGACTCGGACCGGGAAGCCGGGCCGGATGGTCAGCGTCGGCGCGACCTGCAATTGGCGCTGGACGATCTGCTGACCGGCCTGGTTGATCGTGTCCTGCGCGCCGTCGCGGATGGCGCGGATCAGGCGGTCGTTATCGTCGGTGGCGAGTTCCGCGCCGACGCCGAGCAGCGTCGAGAGCGCGGCAGCCTTGGCGAGATCCCACCAGTGATAATCGACGCCATCCTCCAGTCCGGCATAGCCTTGCGTGTCGGCGCCTGGCTGGCGCTCGAGAACGATCGAGCGCCCGTTAGGCATGATGAGGCGGTTCCAGACGAGCAGCACGCGGCGCTGACCGAACTGCACCGCGTTGTCATACTGGCCGATGAGCCGCGTTCCCTGCGGCACGAGCAGGGTGCTGCCTGTTGGGCTGTCATAGATGTTCTCCGTGACCTGCGCGGTGATCTGGCCGGGAAGATCCGAACGGATACCGGTGATGAGCGCGGCTGAGATGACGGCTCCGGCCTGCAGGACGAAGGGCGATGCCGGCGGCGTGACGCGATCCGGCGTCACGGTGCGCCGGTCGGTTGCGGAGTTGAGAAAGGCAAGCTGCCGGTCCTGGGCGGTCGGTTGCCCTGCCGCGGCGCTGCCGGGGTCGAATCCGGCGAGGCCGGGCATGGCCCCCGGCGTCGCGGCCGCAGTCGATCCCTGCCGTGACTGGAAGAACACGGCGCTGAGGCGCGCGGCTTCTTCCTCGGCGCGGCGGCGTTGCTCGGCCTCATCGACGCCCGGCGCCGGAACGACAGGCGGCACGACGGACTGGCCGGCATTCTGCGCGGACAGGATGGGGCCTCCCAGATCGCCCGGCAACGCTGGTCCAAGAATGGGACCTGTATAGTCGCGCGGCAGTCCGGCAAGACCATCGGCGGGTTGGCGGTTGGACGTAGAATATAGCTCCTGACCGTCATCGCCGCCCGTGCGCGTCTGGAGCGCATAGATCAGCGCGCCGCCGGATCGGCGTCATGTTCCTGCTGCTCAGCGGCCTGATCCATCTGGCCTATAGCCTCTGCCTGCAACGTGGATATCAGGTCGCGGACCTGTCCGTGGTCTATCCGATCGCGCGGGGGACCGGCCCAATGCTCTCGACACTCGGCGCGTTCCTCATCCTTGGGGAAACGCTGTCCGGACAGGGCGTGGCGGGGTTGCTGCTCGTGGTCGCTGGGATCGGCCTCATCGCCACGCAGGGCGATCTATCTGCCTTCAGGCGTCCGGGCGGGCAATCGGGCGTGCGATGGGGCACCGCGACGGGCGGCCTGATCGCGTCCTATACGGTTGTTGACGCCTACGCCGTCAAAGCCCTTGGCATCGCGCCGGTCGTGCTGGACTGGTTCTCCAACCTGCTGCGGTTCTTTCTTCTGGCCCCGATTGTGATCGCTAACCCTCGCCGCGCCATTGAGGCCATGCGCGGCTACTGGTGGATAGCGGTCGGCGTCGGCCTGCTCTCGCCGCTGTCCTACATCCTTGTATTGGCGGCGCTGACCTCGGGCGCTCCCCTTAGCTTGGTTGCCCGCATGCGCGAAATGTCGATGATGGTCGGCGCGCTCATGGGCATGGTGATCCTGCGCGAGAAGGTCGGGCCGTGGCGGCTCGCAGGCTGCGCGGTGCTGATCGCCGGCGTCATCCTCCTGTCGGGAGGTTGAGCGCATGTCATGGCTCGCTCAGATCGCCCGTATGATCTTTGTATCTGGCCTGATCGACATCGCCAGAGCCGCGCACTCCGCGAAATGGACGACGATCAGCTTGACGACCTCGGGATCAGTAGAAGCTCGGCTATGCGTGAAGGCCGTAAACCATTCTGGCGGTCCCGCCAGCCGGATCAGGGCGTATACGAAGACGAACGCCCCACCGACGATGCAGAAGATTTGCCGCCAGATTTCGGATGGCACGGCCTCCTTGGTGAGGCCGTGAACGAGCGCATATCCGGCGACGGCGGCGGGCGCGGCGAAGACTAGCGCCACGATCAGGCGCAGGATCGGTGAGTGCAGCGTGTCGAACAGCAGCGCAAGAACGCCGAAGGCGGCGACGGCGGCGACCAAGCCGACAAGGCCAGCCCCGATGAAGCCCGCGCCGGTATGATAGGAGAGCTGCGCGGCGGTGACGCCGAGCATAAAGGGCAAGGCATAGACGGCGAGCGTATAGGCCAGGACGCAAAGCCCGGCGATTAACACGACGCTCATCAGCATGACGGCAACCATGGTTCTCCTCCTTCACGGTGGTTCCGATCGTGGCGACAGTCGAGGTGATCGGGCCGCGCGACTGCGCGGCCCGCGATTTTTCCGGGGGAAAGAAAGCCGGGGCCGCTTGCACGCCCCCGGCCTGCCTTCCTCATTCCGCTGCGATGGCGAAATGGTCATCATGGGTTTCCTGCGACGGGGCGGGTTCGGCGGTATCGAGGGCGACCGCCTTGGCCTGCTGGTCGAACCATGCGGGACGCGCGGTGCGCAGCGCAGGCGGAAGCCAGCCGGTCCCGACCAGAAGCTGCTCGGCGGCTTCGGCCATCTCCGTCTTCTTCTTGTCCGCGATCTGCTCCGCTGCCTCGTCGCCAAGGGCTTCGCGCACGGCGGCGACGATATGGGTCTTGGTGACGCGCCCGAAATAGCTGCGCACGGTCGGGGTCCAGTGCGCCGTCATGTCGAGCGTCACCGCCGTCGCCAGCTTGTCGGCCGTCTCATGGGCGCGGCGCTTGCTGCTCTCCCAAGGCAGCTTCACCGCATTGACGGTCAGCGAGGCGCAATGCGCCAGCAAGGCCATGAGGCTCGCATGGTCCAGACCGGCGACGAGCCCCAGAGGTCCGCCACGTCGCGCGGCATGTCCGCTGCCCATCCGGCATGACGGTCGTTCAGCATCTTCGCCGCCGCCGTGTCCTCGATGCCGTCCGCGTGGGCGGCGAGGTAATTGCTGGTCGGGCTGATTTCGAGGCAATGGGCCGTGCTGCCTCCGCGATAGTAGGTCTGCGCGGCGAGCGTATGGACCACGGCGATCAACGCTATGTCCGGCTGCTCGCCAAGGGCGAGGCGCAGGCCAAGGGTGTGATGCGCGGTCAGGTCGCAAATGAGCGCGTTCGACAGCGGCTTGCCAGCATCCCCGCCTTCTTCTTCCGGCTCGGCTTCGGGAAGCTCGTCGCCTTCGCCGTCCTCGCCGTCACTGTCGAGGATTTCACCGTCGGCGTTGACGCGCACCCCGTCGAGGACGGTTTCGCCATTTTCTGCGGTTTCCGCTTCCGGCTCCGGTGCCTCGTCCTCGGCGCGAATGAAGCCGCGCTCGATCCGCACGTCGCCGTCATGAGCGACGACGACGAACACGCCGGCGCGCGCGATATCGTCGGGATCGTAGGCGTGGCGCTTGGCGTCGATCCGCTCGATCTCGGCTTCAAGCTCGGCAAGGCGCGTATCCACCTCGGCCGGGAGGTCGACATCGGCGTCTTCCCATTCTGCGTTCAGATGCTCAAGCTCGTCCTGCGCCGCGTCGTAGGCAATCGCGTCGGCCTCGGAAAGCTCCACCGGATGCGGATAGGCACGACGCAGCCCGTGGGCGTGGGGGAAGTCGAGATAGGCGGCGCTCCACTTCCAGCCCTCGGCCTGCTGCACCTCGACGGCGATCCGCTCCAGCTTCTCGACGGCAAGCCGGTCCAGCAAGGCCGGGTCTTCAAAGAAGCCGCCGCGATCCTCGATAAACAGGTCGCGGATGATGGTGCCGCCTGCCTCGGTATAGGCTTGCGCGCCGACGAAGACCGCGCAGCGATCCGTCGCGGGCACGTTCATCTTGGTCAGATCGCGCCGGATGATCGACGGATCGCGGTTATAGGACAGGTTTTCATAGACGTGTTCCTGCCGCGCGTGATCGCCGGTGATGGCGAAGGCCATCAACTGGTCCAAGGTCAGTTCGCCGTCGCGATAGACCTGCAAGAGCTTCGGGCTGACAGCGCCGAGACGCATACGCTGCTTCACGATATGGGCGGTCACACCGAACCGGGCGGCGATTTCCTCCGCACCCCATCCCCGATCCTCCGAAAGCTCGCGGAAGCGCTCGAACTGGTCGGCGGGGTGCAGGTCGTCGCGCGTCACGTTCTCGTCAAGGCTGATTTCTGCCGCATCGTTCGCCGTGTCGATGACGCAGCGGATGGGCTCGGTCTTCTTGATCTCCTTGCGCTTGACGCGCAGCATCTGCGCCTGCCTGCGGCCTTCCCCGATGCTGACGAGATAGAAGCCGGTCGGCTCGCCCACCACATCGGTTTCAGGCTCCACCACCAGATTTTGCAGGATGCCCTTGGCGGCGATGCTCGCGGCCTTCGCCTCGATAGACGCCTCGCTGTGCGGGGTCTTGCGGGCATTCTTCGGGTGCTTCTTGAGCTTGTTGAGTGGAATGAAGACGGTCGTGCCGTGTTCGGCGGTCGGGACGGTGTTGGCGGTCGTGGTCATAGTCTTTCTCCTATGGGCTTGGGTTGAAGCGCAGCGCTGCGCTGCAACCCTGCCCGTCGGCGAGACCGGGGGATGCAAGGTGCAAGGGCGACCGGGACGGAGGGGGATCACCCGGCCTGCACAAGCGGATCAAAGCCATGGCGAGAGTGAGAAACACGCATCCGCGCGGAAGGCTGGGGAGACCGTCCCGGTCGAGCGCCAGCGATCCCTTGCGCCGCGCCAGGGGGCAGAGCCCCCAAGCAACCGGCCCGGCCAGAGCGAAGCGGCGGCCGGGCGCACGAACCGGATCAGGATGTGAATATCCTGAAGGCGTGGATCAAAGGCGTCCTGATCGCCGCACTCCTGTCCAGAAGGGGGGCGTTGCGGGGTTTCCCGCAGAGCGGCCGAGACCGTGGCTCGGCCGCAGGGGAAGGCTTTCCCTTCATTGAACCGCCCTCTGCAAGAGGGTTCCTCGAAAAGTGTCAGAAACCCGCGTATATTTCTGACAGGAGAACGATGATGACTCGGCTGACCGAACAGATTCAAGCGTATGCGGCGGGATTGCCGGAAGGCTCCCCTGTATCTGCCAAGGGCTTGCTCCACCTCGGAAATCGCGCCGCTGTGGATCAGGCTTTGTCGCGCTTGGCCGAACGCGGTCAACTCATCCGCGCTGGTCGTGGCGTTTATCTTCGCCCCGTCGCCAGTCGCTTCGGCACACGAGCACCTTCGGTCGAGCAGGCGGTCGAGGCACTGGCAACCCAAAAGGGAGAGATTATCGTCTCGAACGGGGTCGCCGCGGCAAACGCTCTTGGCCTAACGACACAGGTGCCGGTGCGGTCGGTCTATCTGACATCAGGGCGCAGCCGAAAGGTGCACCTCGGCAAGCAGGTCGTCGAATTGCGGCACGCTCCGCGCTGGCAATTGGCATTGGCTAACCGGCCGGGGGGCGAGGCTGTCAGGGCACTGGCCTGGCTCGGCCCGGAGAAGGCTGATACCGCGCTAAAGACGTTGAAGCGAAAGCTTCCGGCCGTTGCATTTGACGAGCTGGTTGCTGCCGCGCCGCAGTTTCCGACATGGCTCGCGCAGAGCGTCGGTAAGGCGGCTTACAGGTAAAACCTGACATATCGAAACGAGACGACCACGCTGTCGAGAGCAAAAGCTGAAATTCTTGACCTGCGTAGCTATTGGTCATATATGATTTCTTAAATGGCTTTTTAAAGCAGATATGGATGGTTAATGTGGGTTCCCCCAAGGCAAAACCAGCACTTGAACGGCTGGGCCAGGATGTCCGCAACGCCCGGCTGCGGCGTGGCATCGCTGTGGCGGATCTCGCTGTGCGTGCGGGAACCTCGCCGAGTTCCATCGCCCGCCTTGAACGAGGCGATCCCGGCGTTGCCATTGGAACGCTGGCCGAAGTCCTAGTGGTGCTGGGACTTCTCGAGCGCCTCGCTGACCTGATAGATATCCGCAAGGACGATCTGGGGCTGGCACTGGCAGCGGAGCAGGCGCCGCGGCGGGGCCGCTCCTTCGCGGCCAGGCTGAAAAAGCAGAAGGCTCAGACGCAGGAAAAGCAGGATCGGCAGGACGTTGTGGATCCTGATGGGGCCTCCTTCTGATGGCCAATTTCGCTGCCCATGTCGCGCTTGGCGAAGGTCGGACACCGGTGGGCCAATTGCATTTCACCCATGCCGGGCCGCGGCAATTCTCGACTTTCGCTTATGCTTCCGAGTGGATGGGAAACCCGCGCGCCTTCGCCATACAGCCCGATCTCCCACTCGATTCCGGCCCGTTCCACACGTCAGGACATTCCGGCAACACGCGCGACGCATTGGCGGGCGCTTTCGCCGATGCGGCCCCGGACAGTTGGGGGCGCAGGCTGCTCGAACGCGCCTATGGCAATGGTCTCAATGAATTCGAGTATCTGACGCTTTCCGACGACACCTGTCGGCAAGGCGCGTTGCGTTTTCTAGACGACAAGGGCGAGGTCATTCGCGGCAAGGCAGCGGACGCCGTTCCGCGTCTGGTCGATCTCGAAATCATCACGGCAATCGCGCGGGCTTATGAGCAAGGCAAGGAAATCTCGCCAGAGGAGATGCGGGCGCTGGCTGGTGCCGGCGGCTCCGGCGGCGCTCGTCCCAAAGCCAATGTCAGGGACGGCGACGCGCTGTGGCTGGCGAAGTTCACCTCGGTCCACGATCAGCAGCCGATCGAGCGCGTCGAGGTCGCGACCCTCCGCCTGGCGGCAGCCTGCGGTATCCGCGCGCCCGAGGCACGGCTGGAACTGGCGGACACGCCGTTCCCGGTCGCGCTGATCCAGAGGTTCGACCGGCGTGGGGCCGCACGGATTCCTTACATCTCCGCGCGCACTGCGCTCGGCAAGACAGGCGGGGAGCTGGGTTCCTATACCGAGATCGTCGATTTCATGCGGGCTTATTCACCCGATCCTTCTGACGATTTCCGCGAACTCTACCGGCGTCTGATCTTCACGATCCTCGTGTCCAACAAGGACGATCACCTGAAGAACCACGGCTTCCTCTATGTGGGGGCGGGTCAGTGGCGCTTGTCGCCGGTGTTCGACGTAAACCCGGCCCCAGACCGCAACCCGCACCTCGAGACAGCGATCCTTGAGGGAGGGGCCCATGATCGGTCGATAAATCTCGCTCTTGAAACCTGCGCGTTTTTCGAGATTCCCGAGGCCGAGGCACGGGAGATCATCCAAACAACGGCGCAGCGTGTTTCGGACGGATGGCGGGAAGCCTTCAGACAGGTTGGCGTCTCGGGCGCGTTGGCGCGCGATTATGAGGCTGCTTTCGTCGGTGATCAGATGGAAACAGCATATGGTCTTTAATTCATATCGGAATAATTATCCCCACTTAAATGTCAGATATGATCAATTGTCTGCATCAGCTGTAGGCATCACAGCTAGGAAAATCCTGTGACATTGCCTGCAATTCCGTTGATTTCTGACGTTTTGTGGTGCAGTTTGATGATGCGATCTCTACAGGAGCGACCATGGCTAGGCCGCGCGGACAGAAGCATCCAGTTCGGTTAAGTGTAAGTCTGGAGGAGAAAGATCATGCGGCAATATCGCGTCTCGCTGCAGATATGAACCTCTCGACGGCCTGGATTGTTCGCCGAGCCATTGCGGAGTTCGTTAAACGCTATGAAAGCGGTGCTCAAACAGAACTCTCGCTCATCCGGCGGTCTTCGAAAGAAATTTGATTATGACGTATATGCCGCTCACGTTTGAGAACGATTTCTCCATTGAGGAGACCTGGGGGGCGATCGTCGAGGACGTTAAGCAAGAATACCTCTCCGAGCAGCAAGACTATCCATGGATTATTGGATTCTCGGGCGGGAAAGACAGCACGCTAGTCGCCCACGCGGTATTTGAGGCGCTTCTCGATATTTCCCCGTCCCGCCGTAAGAGGCCAATTCACATTGTGTCCAACGATACCATGGTGGAGTCG